>CALXRY010000028.1 GCA_944390955.1 uncultured Clostridia bacterium
TATTTATTATCTTCTGCTTTTCCTCAAGCTCCAGGATCGAGCGTATCTTATCTCTGAGCAGCGCCGCCTTTTCAAATTTCAGCTCCGCAGAGGCCTGCTTCATCTCCTCTGTGAGCTCCGCAACGAGCTCCTTGTGGTGTCCCTCAAGAAAGCGGCATATCTCCGAAAAGACCGCCCTGTATTCCTCCTTGCTAACACCGCCGGTGCACGGCGCAAAACACTTGTTTATATGGTAATTGAGGCACGGTCTACCCTTTTTTATATCGTCAGGGAATTTCCGCTTGCAGGTAGGCGGCTTAAAAAGTCTCTGGACAATGTCGAGCGTGTTTTTTATCGTGCCCTTGCCCATATACGGTCCGTAATACTTTGCGCCGTCCTTGAGTAGCCTGCGCGTCATCATGATGCGCGGATAGTCCTCGTTCATCGTGACTTTCAGGTACGGATAATGCTTGTCGTCCTTCAGCAGTATATTGTACTTTGGACGGTATTTTTTTATGAGGTTGCACTCGAGCGCGAGCGCCTCGCGCTCCGAATCGGTTATGATATACTCAAAATACGCGATATTCGCCACCATCGCTACGACCTTCGGAGTGTGCCCCGAATTTTTCTGAAAGTACTGGCGCACACGATTTTTCAGTACCTTCGCCTTTCCCACATATATCACATTGCCGTCCTTGTCATGCATTATATACACTCCCGGATTTGACGGCAGGTTCTTGAGCTCCTGCTCCAGATCAAACTGCACCGCGCTGCACCTCCCTTCGAGCGGTCATGCTAAATTATTGCATACAAAAGCAATTATTCCAAAATCCTGTCTAAAGCAAAATAACTCTACAGCGGCTTTCTGTAGAGTTATAACGTTTCTCGATATTGATATTATTCCGAAAAGTTTGACTGAATCAGTTCAACCAGTGTCTTAACTGCTTCTTCCTCGTCGCTTCCGTCAGCAATAATGGAGATCTCCGCGCCCTTTACAATACCCAGCGACAACACGCCGAGAAGGCTCTTCGCATTTACCCGTCTGTCATCCTTTTCTACCCAGATGCTTGACTTGAACTCATTTGCTCTCTGGATAAAGAATGTTGCGGGTCTTGCATGCAAGCCGACCGAATTTTGTACAGTTACATTGTTTGAAACCATGAATAGTGCCCCCTCGCAATTAATTACATTCTGTATTTCTTTAAGTGCTTATACACATTGTTCTTACAACAGATTACATATATAAGCATACTAAAAAAATAACAAAACGTCAATATATTTTAAATAAAAAATTAATTTTTAGTGAACATTCCCTTAACTTCAGCTGATTTATTCTGAAATTTCGTCCTTTTTAACAACGGTTTCTTCCTGATTTTTACTGTCATTTGTCACCTCTTCATCATCGCTTTCAACGACATTCTTCCTCTCCGAGGCGGTCAATATCTCTCTTACCTGGCTCTCTATATCCTTCGTAAATTCCGGATTTGCAACCATATATTTACGCACATTATCGCGTCCCTGTCCGATCTTTTCGCCGTTATAGCTAAACCATGCGCCGGATTTCTTGATGATCCCGTGCTCGACCGCTACATCGAGGATATTGCCTTCCTTGGAGATGCCCTGCCCATACAGAATATCAAACTCCGCCTCTCTGAACGGCGGCGCGACCTTATTCTTTACTACCTTTACGCGAGTATGATTCCCTACGACCTCCGTTCCGTTCTTTATCGGCTCCTGCTTTCTTACATCAAGACGCACCGAGGCAAAGAACTTCAGAGCGCGTCCGCCCGTCGTCGTCTCGGGATTCCCGTATACTACGCCGACCTTTTCACGGAGCTGGTTAATAAATATAACTACAGTCCCCGAGCGCGATATTATGGCTGTGAGCTTTCTCAGAGCCTGCGACATGAGCCTTGCAAGCAGTCCGACATGGCTGTCGCCCATCTCTCCCTCGATCTCCGCCTTGGGAACGAGCGCGGCAACAGAATCTATTACTATAACGTCAAGTGCGCCGCTGCGCACAAGAGCCTCGGCGATGTCGAGCGCCTGCTCGCCGTTGTCGGGCTGAGCAACTATAAGATTGTCTATGTCAACGCCTATCTTCTTGGCATATATCGGGTCAAGCGCATGCTCAGCGTCGATAAAAGCCGCTTCTCCGCCCATCTTCTGCGCCTCCGCAACGACATGCAGTGCAACGGTCGTTTTTCCCGAGCTCTCAGGCCCGTATATCTCTATTATCCTTCCTCTGGGCAATCCGCCCACTCCGAGCGCCATATCGAGCGTAAGCGAGCCGGTCGGGATAGCGTCGATGCTCGCAACATGCGTGTTCCCTAGCTTCATTATGCTCCCCTCTCCGTATTCCTTCTCGATAAACGCAAATACCGAATCGAGCGCCTTCTTTTTCTCATCGGCTTCCTTTCTTTCGACCTTCGGCTTAGCCGACTTTGATTTCTCTGTTTTTGCCATTTTATATTACCTTTCCGTTCGGATAATACGAACATTTGTTTTTGTTTATATTATAATCCAAATATTATATTTTGTCAATAGTTTTTTAATCAATCCGCAGCTATTATATAGGTATTGCGCTCAAAAAGCCCGTCCATCGGTATTTCGCCGAAGGACTCAATCTTTTTTCCGTCGATAAGGAACTGCACCCTGCCTATATTGTCAAGCTCCGTAAGAGAATTGACGATAGAATAGACGGCAAGCTCCTCCTCATCCGCGGAGCCTGTGTTCCTGCTTATAAAATTCGACTGCATGTTAACAAAGCAAATATTGTCCGTTATATTCACGCTCAAAAGTATCGTTTCGGGATCAAGCACGCTGCTGCAATTTTCGTTTTGCGTTCCTTTTATAAGCTCTGCTATCACATACTGCGCAAGCGGAAGCTGATCCGTCACCGTTATTGTGCGCGTTTCGGGCACAAGCTTATTCGTTTTTCTGTCGGCAAAATAAAGCGTTATCTCGCGTGTTTCGCTCGTATTCGTATCGGTCGAAAGATTTATATCCTCGTCCGCAAGAAAGCCTATCGGCTCGCCCTCGGAATCGGGTATGTCGTTTTTCTCGACCGTTACCTTTACGCGCTCTACGCCATCGAGCCCGCACAGCGTCTTTATCACGGCATACGCGGCAAGCGTATCGCGTGCTGCGTCACCGCTCATGAACCTGTAATTAAAGTCCGCGACCAGCTCCGCCGGATTCGACGCATCTATGGACAAAAGCTTTGTCTTTCTGTTGAGCACCGCCTTGTTCCTGCCCGTATCGGGACCCGATATGAGCTCCTCTATAACGGCCGCTCTGAGGCTGTAAGCGTCGCGGTATTTTACAATACGAGTTTCGGCAACGAGCGTCGACTCGCTTTCATTGAGAAAATACAACTCGCACTCGCGCTCGAGCATCGACTGCTCACGGCTCATCACTCCGAACACGACAGCCGCCGCTGCCAGCACAAGGACGCATACAGCCGCTATTATAATTTTTTTTCTCATCTCTGTTCCCTTTCACCGGATAATACAGACTACATATGGATTCCGCCGTCCGACGGTATGATTATGATAAACGCGCAGCCGCCCTCGGTTCCGTCGGAGATCTCTATACGCCCGCCGTGCATCGTAACGGCCTCCTTAGCGATGGCCAGTCCGAGACCAGTTCCACCCGTTTCTCTTGAGCGCGAATCGTCGAGCCTGTAGAAGCGCTCGAATACCCTCTCGCGTTCCGCCTCTGGAATACCGTCTCCTGTATCCTCTATCCTGATAATGATAAACCCGTCGCGCTCCTGCATGTCTATATAGACCTGACCGCCCTCGGGAGTATATTTTATCGCGTTATCTGTAATATTATATACGGCCTCGTATATCTTATCGGCGTCGAGCACGGCAGGCTCAAAGGTCTTGTCGGAATACAGCCTGTGTACCGCTATATTCTTAGCCTCCGCCATGCCCCACAGTTTCCTTACGGCACGGTCAACCAGCGCCTTCATATCGGTCTGATCGGGCTTTAACGCCATTCCTCCGTCAAGCTTCGTAAGAACGAGAAGCCTGTTTATCACTCTTGTGAGCCTGTCGACCTCCTCCGACATATCGGACAGAAATTCCTTTATCATTGCCGGATCGACGTCCGGAGCCTGAACAAGGCTGTCGCATATGAGCTTTATACCGGCCATCGGCGTTTTCAGCTCGTGCGACGCATCGGAAACAAACTTCCTGCGCTTTTCCTCAAACAGTCCGAGCTCGTCGCACATGTAGTTCAGCGTATCGGCCATCTGGGTCATTTCGTTCGTGCCCCTGACCTTTATCCTGTATTTGAAATTCCCCTTTGATATCTCGCGGGCGGCTCTTGTGAACTCCGCTATGGGGGCCGTAATTATGTAGCTCAGACCGAACGAGAGCATCCCGATCAGCACGACTATCATAGCCGAGAAGACTATAAGGCTCGTGCTCGTCACGCGTATTGTATCCTCTATGCCGCTCATCGTTTTGGCAAGGTACACGCCGCCGACGATGCTGCCGTTCTTCTCAACGGGAACGGATACCATCAAAAGCTTCATGCCGTTGCTTTCGCTGTACGCCTCCGCCTGCTCTCCGTCAAGCCCGCGCTTCAGCACGTCGCGCATAAACGCCTTGCCGACAAGACCTGCTTCCTTGTTAGTATCATAGAGAACGGTATACGCCGTATTCGTGATAACTCCGCGTATGCTCGTACCGGCAAGGCTCCTGTCGACCGTGTCGGCAAATCTGAGCTCCGAAAGCTGGGCATTGTCGCCCCACTGGTCGGATACGGTCATGGCTATGATATTCGCCTTGGCGAACATATCAACCGTTTCCGTATTGTACAGGCTCTCGCTCAAAAGACCTATAACGTATATGCACATCAGCACGAGCGTTACGAGCATGACGGCAAAATACGTGGCGACCATGGTAAATCGCATCGACGTTATGCCATATTTGAGCTTTCCCAACCAGCGAAGCAGATATTCCTTAGGGCTGTTCCTTTTTATAATAGTAACCAACTCCCCACTTAGTCTTTATATAGCACGGCTCCGCCGGATTCTTTTCTATCTTTTCACGGAGGCGCCTTATATGAACATCCACAGTTCTTACGTCACCCGGGTAGTCCACGCCCCACGCTATGTCAAGAAGGTTCTCCCTCGTATACACCTTGCCGGGATTTTTAAGAAAAAGTTCGAGCAGGTCGAACTCCTTGCTCGTCAGCTCTATCGTCTTGTCGCCCACCGTAACGCGTCTGAAATTGTAGTCAAGACGTATATCTCCCGACACGATCAGCTTATCTCTGTCGCCCTTCGGCGTTGGATTCACGCGGCGCAGTATCGCCTTTATCCTCGCCGTCACCTCACGGATATTGAACGGCTTTGTTATATAGTCGTCCGCACCGTATTCAAGACCGAGTATCTTGTCTATATCCTCGCTCTTTGCCGTGAGCATTATTATAGGAACGTTCGAGAACGTCCGTATCGTGCGGCAGACCGTAAATCCGTCCATTTTCGGCAGCATCAGATCGAGCAGTATTATATCTATCGTATCGTCATGCGCAAGGCGTACTGCCTCCTCGCCGTCAAATGCAGTCTCGACCTGATAGCCCTCCTGCATAAGATTGAATTTTATCGCCTTTACGATGACCTTTTCATCATCCACCACAAGTACCTTCATAGCAAACTCCCTTTACCTGTGCGGCATATGCCGCTCCTCAGTCAAATAACCTACAAATCATATATAGATTATATCACCCGCCGCTTTGTTTGTCAATGAGCGTTTGACGGATTTTGTGATGAGACAAATTTAAATCGCTTTCGCTCGGGGAGCTCGAGGGAGCTCCCTCAAGCTCCCCGTCAGGCATTGAAAAACGGAGCCGCGCTCAGCAGCTCCGCAGTATATTCAGCTCCTCATCCGTAAGCTCCCTGTATTCACCGGGCGCGAGCGATTCGTCGAGCCGCAGCTCCCCCACCGCAACGCGCTTCAGATATTCCACATTCTTTCCTATGCGCGCACACATACTCTTCACCTGATGGAACTTACCCTCGGAGATCTTTATAAATACCTCTTTCCTGTTTTCGCATATCTCAAGCACGGCACTTTTTGCCGTAAAATCCTTAAACTCCATGCCGCACTTGAATACCTCGATATCCTCCTCGTCAGCCTCCGAATCGAGCACCGCAAAATACGTCTTGTACACGTTCTTTGACGGCGACGTAAGTCTGTGATTGAGCTGTCCGTCGTTCGTCAGGATGAGCAGCCCCTCGGTGTCTATATCGAGTCTGCCCACGGGAGCCGGATCAAACCGCCTGTACCTGTCATCGAGAAGCTCAGTAACAACTGGGTAATGCCTGTCCTCGGTCGCGCTGATATAGCCGGCCGGCTTGTTCATCATTATATAGACACATTCGCGGTACACGGCAGGGACACCGTTAACCGTTACAATGTCACCCGGTCTTATATTTGCCCCCGCGTCCATTTCCGTCGCGCCGTTCACCGCCGCCGCGCCCTTTTTTATAAGCGCCTTGACCTCTTTCCGCGTTCCGAAGCCGCAGCCGGCAAGATATTTGTCAAGCCTCATTTATCTTATCTCAACAGG
>CALXRY010000029.1 GCA_944390955.1 uncultured Clostridia bacterium
GAACACTCGACAAGCTTTGAAAAAAATGCGGCAAATTATTTGATAGAGAAGAAAGGGAAGAGCTTGTATTATGCATTAGACTCGGGATATTTTCTTGATGAGACTTTTGAAAGGCTAAAGCATAAAAAACTTGATATATTTATTGGAGAGTGCACATTCCCCGTTATTGGCAGAGATTTCAAACCCAGTTTGACAGGGCATATGGATATAAATATGTGTCTTAAAAATTTAGAAAGACTTTATGCTCTTAATGCCATAACGGAATCGACAAGAGTGTATCTGACACATATCGGCCCTCTTGCAACTCATGAACGGCTTTGCAGCTATTTTGAAAAGCTCGTGCTCCCTTATAAAATAACTGTAGCGTATGATGGGATGACGATCTGAACTTGCAATGTCCGGTATGATAACTCAATATAAGGGTGGTGATAAAAATAATTTTTGATAATGCAAAATATTATTGCATTATTCATTGATCTTTGATGTTTAAAATATAAAAGGAGAGGTATAAAATTTAACCGCGTTAAGCTTGTAAATAATTTTTATACCGTCAAAAAGATAGGAGGAACATTAAATGATGAAAAAAATCGTAAATCTCGTCATAGCGGCAGCACTTGTTGTTTCAAGCACGCTTATAACTGTTCCGGCTATGGCGGCCGAAGATCAGTATTGGGATTTTGAAAATACCGAATTTACCGAAAATAATTCTGATGACGGGTTATATCGTTGGCCCATCGACAACCAGGCGGAGATTGTAGATGGCGGCGGTATTGACGGAAGTAAGGGCTTTAAGCTTGCAACAACCAAATGGTCACAGCTTTATAAACAAGGCTTAAATTTGACTGAGGGCGTATACGCGTTCGGTGCGTCTGTTCGTTTAACACAAATCACACCACATGTGCTGTTCCGTTTTGGAAGCGGAGCGCAGGCAGACAGCGACGGCACGGCATTTACAATCGCAGAGATAAACAACGGAGCAATAAATCTAAACGGGAATCAGGCATGCATTGAGAATAAAATAGCAAAGACAGTGACCGCGGAAATATGGTACACACTGGATGCGATAGTTGACCTCGACTCCGATTACTGTGTGGTAACAGTTAAGGATTCCAATGGAAACGTATATGCAAAAAATCGTTATGCAGTAACAAACGAAAGCATAGGATGGTTTGGGTTTAATATTCCGTATGCAAATTCAATGCCTGACAGTGGGAATGTTTATGTAGATAATATGTACATAAAAAGTTACGGCGATGATTCTATAGTTCTGGTGGATGACAATTTCAGCAGCTATACATCAGGTTCGGAAGGTAATTATCTCCCGTACTTCGGAGGCGGTTATCCGCAAAACAGCACGTATAAAAGAGCAACAGAAAACATGGCAGAAAGCGGAGCTTTGAAGCTCACAAATGGATATGCGATTAGATATATGCCCACTATGCTTTTATCAGATTACGGATGGTTGACGCCGAGCACCCCGTTTGTCAGCAGCGGAAAACTAAAGATTGAATTTAAGATGAATGTATCATCGGCTGACAATGGACAGCTAACGGTAGATATAAAGAATCAAAAAAGAACAAGTAGTATAACGGCATTATTTGCTGACAGCAATGCCCTTATAGACAGCAACAGCGGACAGCGTTTTGAAAATTACAGTATGGACGAAGACATATTCGTAGAGATCATATATGATACTGCTGACGGCAGCTATACAACAACGCTGAAAAATACCAACGGAATTTCTGAAACACTAAGCGGAACGACAACGCTTCCGTCAACCGATACAAGCGTTGCTGCTGTATGGGTCAATTGTACGGGAGGTACAGTAACACTTGACGATTTAAAAATAGCTCACATTACAGGTGAGGAGCCAGCCGGACCTGATGTTATTTTTGGAGAAAAGGCAGCAATCAGCGGTCAGCTGGACGGTGCGGAGATAAACGAAAACGGAGAGTTTATTTCAGATGGCGAAACAATATCTGCGTGGACAATAACGGCGGATGCGTCGAAGTTTCATACCGGCGATACAATAAAAGCTACACTCAAAACAGGTGAAACCTCCAGCAGTAAATTAGGTGTTATTCCTACAGTTGAGGGGGGACAGATCACGTTCTATGTACTTATAAACAGAGCAGCCGATTCGGTGCAGTCGGTAGAATTTACACCTGTCCAATAGACAGGTCGGAGTAAGGAGGAAGTCGATGAAAAAGAATTATACAGAGCCGAGCATATCGGTAAGAAGGTTTTCGTGTGAATCAATAGTAACGGTATCAGGAAATGACGCGCTGCAAAATGCGGCGGAAGCCGTTACCGGCGGCAGTCTGAGTATAAACAACAATAGCTCAATTACTGTTGATGAGCTTGTTCAACTGAGGTTCTAAAATAGCGAGAGGACGGCCGCTGAGACAGTTCTCTCGGAAAATACAGTCTGTGTATTTGAGGATACGCAGAGGAGATAAAGGATAAAACAATAGTGTTTTCGGGCAGCAGCATAACATACGATGTTGGTGTCGTATGAAAAGTTTCTTTCATCAAATGGCGGAGATGTTCTTGAACGTACGGCGGCAGTATAACTTGGTCAAGAATATCTCCGCATTAACTGTACGGACTTTTGTTATCTTGACATTACTGCTGCCGCTTTGGAGGTCTCGCTTTTTTTTGCAAATTGCGTCATTTGTGCAAAAGCTTGTGAAGCACAAAATCAAGCTCTGCATTGATAAGCGAATTGTTTGGATGAAAAAACTCTTGAGGATGTGTAGAGGAAGAATATGAATGTAATCACAGCGATGCATGAGCCGTCTGGACATGCAAATGATGCTAAAAACATTTATAATGATTGAAGTCACGTATGCTCTTGGATAAGTATTTTTTTTCAATAGAAAGGTCGGAAAAATAATCATTTTGAGCGGTATATAATATAAAATGAACAAAAAAATGAATTAATTATCGTCTTTGGCGGCGGTAATTGTTTTTTTGAACAGTTGGTGTTATAATTTAATTACAGTAATGCAGACGAAGGGAAGTGTAAAGTTGGAAGTGTTTGATAGTCATATGCATACATATAATTCGCTTGACGGCGGGCAAACTGTGGATGAGTTGTGTGAAAGCGCGATTGAAAAGGGTTTGACAGGGGCTGCTGTTACGGATCATGTTGATATGTGGTTTTATAATGACGAGAATACAGAGGAAAGAATAAAGAAATGTATCAGCCAGGTGAATACAGCGCGGGAAAAGTATGAAAACAGATTAAAGTTGTTTCAGGGAGTTGAGATGGCAGAATACTTATATTCACCGAAAGAAGCAGATATAATAATGAATCTTACAGATTATGACGTCATTCTTGGATCCGTACATAGCGTATTTTATGAGGATTGGACAGATAGCTATTCCAGGCTTCCGTTTGGTGCGGAAACAACAGGCATGAAGAAAATAACGGGATTTATGAGTGAATATTTTACAAAGGTAACCGAAATGGCAGAGAAGACAGATATCGACGTACTCAGTCATCTAACATGTCCGCTCAGATATATTAACGGAAAGTTCAATAGAGATATGGATATATCTCTATTTAATAAAGAGATAGAATACATCTTATCCGTGATAATTGAACGCAAAATTGCATTAGAGGTAAATACTTCCGGTATAAATACGGCTTTTAATGAGTTTATGCCGGGATACGATATAGTAAAGAAATATTATGACATGGGAGGGAGACTGATAACTATAGGCTCGGACGCGCATATAAGCAGTAATATAGGCAATGGATTTTATGAGGCTGCGGAGATGCTGAAAGATATAGGTTTTGAATGCTATAATTATTATGAAAAGCGAATATCAAGGGAGGTATCGTTTGATGTTTGACGTAACTGCGCTTGGAGAAATATTAATAGATTTCAGCCCGATGCCATCTTGCGGAACGACAAAAATTTATGCTCAAAATGAGGGCGGTGCGCCTGCAAATGTGCTTGCAACGGTTGCAAAATATGGTGGGTCGGCGGCGTTTATTGGCAAAGTCGGAAAAGATATGTTCGGCAGATTTCTTATAGAAAAGCTCAAGGAACTGAATATAGATACGAGCGGAGCTGTAATTGATGATCTTCACAACACAACGCTGGCGTTTGTTTCGCTTGATGAAAACGGCGACAGGGAGTTCAGCTTTTACCGAAAATTCGGAGCGGATACATATCTGTCTGAGGATGAGATTAGGGATGATATTATAGCCTCCTCAAAAATATTTCATTTTGGCTCTTTATCATTGACTGCCGAGCCGGCAAGATCCGCAACTGACCATGCAATAAGAAAAGCCAAAGAAAATGGATGTATAATAAGTTTTGATCCCAATTACCGGGCACCGTTATGGGATAGTAGGAATATAGCGGTGCAGACCATAACTCAGTATATCAAATATGCTGATATAATGAAAGTCTCAGCCGAGGAGGCGGTTATGATCAGCGGTGAGCAGGATATAGAAAAAGCTGCGCAGATACTTATGAATTACGGACTGAAGATACTCCTTATAACCAATGGCGATAAAGGCGTGATTTATCAATGCAGTGAAGGTATAGGTTTTGTACCTTCGATAAAAGTAAAGCCTGTAGATACTACGGGAGCGGGAGACATATTTTTAGGAACATTCCTGTATGAATTTATTAAATCAGGAATAAGCTTAGAGGATGTAATGATTGAGAATATAGAACAATATATAGGGATGGCTGTACGAACTGCGGGATTGAGTACAACTGTTAAAGGTGCAATACCATCCATACCAGAATATGAGGAGGCAATAAAAATATGAAAAGTGCAGTATTCTACGGGAAGGAAGATCTTAAAATAGAAAATTCAGATATGCCGGAAATAACGCCGGAGGATGTGCTCATCAGGGTACATGCTTGCGGAATATGCGGAACTGACATCCATATTTTTGACGGCGATGAGGGTGCAGCCGCCACTCCGACAGGCACTATCCTTGGGCATGAATTTGCGGGGGAAGTAGTTGCGATAGGGGATGCGGTAGAAGAAGTAAAGATCGGTGACAGGGTGTGTGTAGATCCTAATAAACTTTGTGGCAAATGCAGTTTTTGTCGGAACGGAAAGGGACATTTCTGTACTAAAATGATAGGAATCGGCACAACGGTTAACGGTGGATTTTCGGAGTACTGCTCGGTACCGGTATCGCAGGTATATAAATTTTCCGATAATATAACTTATGCGCAGGCGGCTATGACAGAACCGGTAGCGTGCTGTCTGCACGGTATAGACATGTGCAATCTAAAGCATGGCGATACTGTCGCGATCATCGGCGCAGGTATGATAGGGCTTATCATGCTGCAGCTTGTACGGTTAGGAGGAGCAAAACGTATAATTGTTTTTGAGCCGATAGAAGAGAAGCGAAGAATAGCCGAAAAGCTTGGTGCTGATCTGACTATAGATCCTTTGAATGGGCAGGCAAATAAAATGCTCATCGAAAACGGAGTTGACCAGGTAGATGTAGTTATAGAATGTGTCGGCAGAACAGATACTATTGAGATGGGAATAAATATAGCTGGAAAGGGATCGACACTTATGATGTTCGGACTTACAAAGCCGGATGATGTTCTCGGAATAAAGCCGTTTGAAATATTTAAGAAGGAATTGGTATTAAAATCATCATATATAAATCCTTATACTCAGGAAAGGGCGCTCGGGTTGATAGATTCGGGAAAAATAGACGTACAGTCAATGATATATAGAACGATTTCATTAAATGAGTTACCGAAAGTTCTTTCAGACAGAAAAGAAAGATCGAAAGGAAAATATATAGTTGATCCACAGATGAACTGCTGATATAGAAAATGCAGATAGAAATACCAACGAGACATTTCTATAGAAAAATATATTTGCATTCAAAGAAGATGATACAGCAATGGAAATGAAGGACAAAACAACAGCGTTTTGGGGCGACAGCATAACATACGGTCTATGCAAGGATAGTGGATATGCTCGGGAAATATCTTCTTGAACGGTTTTGAATAAAACAGTGAAGAAACGGCCGTACCGTGGAAAATAAGCGATATGGACAGACACGGTACGGCCGTTGAAATATTAAAGTTTAGTGGTAGAATAAAAAACGTACAGGTTAAAGCTTTCGCAAAGTCAGCATATGTGATATAATATAGCATATGAGGGAGGCAATAGTATGGCTACACAGAAGAAATATTCACAGGAGTTCAAAAACGA
>CALXRY010000030.1 GCA_944390955.1 uncultured Clostridia bacterium
GAGTGTCAGGAGTTTTCTTAAGCATTCCGACAAGATAGGCACTTATGTTTTTAAGCAGTATGCAAATAAATTTTATGGCGGCGGTGATTTCTATAAGCTTGATGAAATATACCGGCGCATCGATGATTCAAAATTCAAGGACAAGTCAAAGAAAAAGATGACGGAGCTCATACAATTATCTGCAAAGCACAAAAGCCTTGACACGGCACTGCATAAGCTCGACTGGGACAAGGTAACTAAAGAAAAGATACTTAAGAAGTTTGATAAGATAGGCGTAAGTCCCGTTGTTATACCTCTGAGGAGCGAATACGAGTTTTTCAAAAATCCGCTTACGCTTGCACTGAATGCATGAAGTTATGAAAATCAACAGCGGTAACATATAAGTAATAAAAATGAAGGGAGCTGATATTTAATGTCGGACAATTATGAAATATGGATCACCGACGAGGTAATGGATTATCTTCTCATCGGACGCAACACTTTATATGAGCTGCTCCGAACAGGGAAGATCAAGGGTTTTAAGATAGGCTCATGCTGGAAAATCCCCAAAATTGCCGTGGACCGGTATATAGCACAAGAGAGCGGGCTGGAACAATAATCACATATTTTCCGTATAATTTCCTGTAATCTATCATATGGCTATGATGGCGGTTTTAATAGAGTGGCCGGTCGTGCACGCCTGCCGCGCGAGAATATAGCAATTTCCCCCTCCCGCAGAGCAATTTGCGAGAGGGGGAAGATAAACGGCAGCCTATGTGTCATCATCTATAAAATTCAATATGGCTGTCCGCACTTCCATCAGGCTCATCTAAACGGTCAAACCATACATATATATGGTCAGAATAAAATTCAAAATTATACTTAACATCAGCATAAAAATTATACGGAGTAAACCAGGTCGAACCGTATGCATACGCAGATGAACCGCTTGTGAATGTCAGAGGCTCCAACCAATATTGTATTCCTTTGCCTCGTGTACGAGTAAATTCGGCATATATCTTGCCGTCAACACGCTTTAAATCAAGCTGTATTATCCTATTATACGGATCTTCCCATGAATATCCTTCATACCACGTACCAAGATAGGACGATGACAGCTGGGCACTTGACGGATCTACATAAGATAAATATTGGGTTTTTATCCACCCGGTTTGACCATTGTATATAACTTCGTTATAACCTTCGCTGTCCCATCCTTGCTGCCATCCGACGCTGTCTACTGCGGCCCCTAATGGTACTGTCGTATAATATTCATCTGAAGCGGGCTCTGTTCTTAAATAAACAGAATTTTCTACATTCGCAACATACATTATTTCTGCCGCCTGTGCGGATAGTACCATTGAAAATATACTAACGGCAGCACAAATAATAGATATTAATTGCTTTTTCATTTTTAAACCTCATTTCTGTAAAACATTATAAATTATTTCTATCAGTAAAATCGTATACTGACAATTCATTACTTAATATGCTGTTTCTGAAATTATCATACTCGAATTCACTCACCATACGACCGTTTACATCATAGCCTGCCCATGTATTTGCATCCCAATCGTATACGGCATGACAGCTGTATGCAGTGCGCCAGCTTCCATTTTCATATATGATCAGATTAAGCAAAAAACCTGTTCCTGATGAAAAACTTTCACCGCAAAGATACACTTGTCCGTTATATCGCGTTGGAAAAACCCGTCCGCCGTTATAGCCGCCCCAATGGTCATTGATTATTTTTATTACATCACCGTTTTCTTCGATATAGACTTCAATCTGAGATGGATTGTTTCCGCTGTCAATCCCAACTGCCAACAAATCATCTTTACCGTCGCCTGTGACATCTGTAATTAGAAATTTTACATTTGTAAAAGCAGAGTTAGTATCTTCATTGTATATACTCCATATATATCTTCGAGCATAATCTTTTAGCAGTGAAACAGAATAGTCGTCAGCTTGAGAATTTTCCCATTGTTCAATTCTGTCCCATGCACCATCTAAATAATCATCAAGATACTTTTGTTGACCAGAATTCATCCTGTCATAGTTATAATCCTTGAACCATGTAAATTCATCCTTGGCTTCGTAGTATAAGCCTTGATTGAAATAACTTATGCCCTTCTCCATCCCTGCATCAAATTCCTGAGTGGTCATTGCAAATACAGAGATGTTGAATATCATTAAACATGATACAATAGTTGCTACTATTTTCTTTTTCATAAATACGTCCTTCTTATACATTTTAATCAAATTTCTTTCTATTACTATAACACATATTCTGAATTTTTTCAATACAGTATTCACAATAAATTCATAATTTCGTCATAATATATTAATTTAATTTAATATTAGAATTGTAAGGCTTTTCAAAAAAAGAGATTCAAGCCCGCATTAGAACTTGAATCTCTTTGCTGTTATCCCTTAACTAAGTGATATTGGGCTTAGCCTCGTTATTTAATTATATATGAGCTTATGGTTGTTTCAATTTATATTCAACAGTCTTACGAATACTGCCGCAGCCTGAGCACGAGTTGTCGTACCCTGAGGCGCAAAGGTGTTGTCATCGTTGCCCTGCATTATGCTTGTGGCCGCGGTCCATTCAACTGCCGTACGCGCATATTCTGATATGCTTTCGGTATCGGAATAAGCAAGCTCTATGCCGCCGCTCATATCATGACCCTTGAGGTCTGCATATCTGTAAATGATTGCAGCCATCTGCTCGCGCGTTATGCTTTGATCGGGGCCGAATTCTTCTGCCGAAAAACCTTCTACGATCCCGTTCGCACTTGCCCACGCAACCGCATCGGCATAATATGCGCCGTCGTCAACATCATTAAACGCCGCCTTTTCCGCCGCGGGCTCATTCTCCATTCTGTGAAGGACTGTCACAAACATACCTCTTGTGATAGCGGTATCGGGTGCAAATTCATTCTCCGAAACGCCTGTAATAAGCCCGTTGTCATATGCGTATTCGACATATTCATAGAACCAGTCGCTTTCGGATACATCATCAAATGTACTGCCGCTGTCATCCGGCTCTGCCGTCGCTGACGGCTCCTCCGATTCGGGAGTCCACTTCGCATACAAAGTGATGTTCTGTGTTACCCTTGTGCTGAAATCATACGGCTCTGTGCAATCCTGATCTGTGTACCAACCGTCAAAGCTGTAGCCTTCTCTGACAGGTGCAGCCGGTTCATTCAATGTATTGTATGAAAATACGCTTACGCTGTCGATTGTGTTGCCGCCCTGTGTATCAAAGGTCACAGTATATCTCCTCGCAGAGCCGCTTCCGCCGCCTCCGGACGGCTGTACCGTTTCCGATTCCACAGTATAGCTGAATGCGGCTGTTGCACTGTCCTCAAAGCCATCCTTTACGGCATAGGCGACAATATACATATCCTCGTTTATTTCGATAGGTACTGTATATTTCGTCCTTGAAGGATTATCAACTATACACGGACAGGTCCTGTCAAGAGTATAATATATCTCGGCACCCTCTGTCGCTGTGGAGAGAGTGAGCTCTGTACCCCTTTCAACCTCAGTTCCGCTTGCGATGCTTGCCGTTACCTTTTGGCAGGCTTCTGTGCTTTCCTGTGAAACAGAGCCGACCGTAACAGTTGTTGCGGCAGTTATATCCGTACCTTCAAGCGCAAAGCTTATCTCGCCGCTTCCAGGAAGGTTTCCGTTTACGGCAAATGCAGCATTTCCGTTTTCATCTGTTGTAACTGTTTCTGTAGAAACAGATGCGATGCTCGGCGAGCTTGACGTTATGATGATGTCCTTGTTAGCTCCGGCTTCTGCAGGAAGTATCTGCAGAGTGATAAGTGTTTCGCCGCTGTATGCAACGCTTGCCGTTTCCTGGACCTCTATGCTTTGAGGCTCATACTCAACCGGTACAGTCGTACTGTAAGCTTCGGTCAAGGCTTTCCCGTTGTAAGCGACCACATTATTTATGTCGACCGCAGCTTCGCCGGATATCTCATTGTCGGGAACAAACGTAAATATGCTTGCGTATTCAACGCTCGGATCGTCAAACGATGATTCATTATTGAGAGGAGTGATCGTTCCGCTGACAGGGACTCCGTCCACGGTGACCGTCACGTTATCCGTATTCACGCTGCCGATATCCATGTATCTGCTGAACTCGATGCGAAGCCGTGTCGTGTAGGCATTGACCGACTTGACTTCGGGATTTGCCGTTGATACAAGAGCGACATGCACCTCCATCTGCGGCGGCGGAACAGGCAGCCATTCGGAGTATGCCGTTTCATAGCCCTCCTTCTCGTATTTGACCTGCCACTGTCCCTGCGGAACATCCCATGCGTATTCGCCATTAGCGTCGGTGATAAGAGGATTCACCTGATCGTAGTCGGAGGCATCCCAAACATAAGGTATCTTGTTTCCGGTAGGCTCGCCGAAATCGTCAAGCTCGTCGCCCAGATAATACGCGGTTGTCGTTACGCCCTCGATACGGTTCGACGGCACAGCTTCGCATACATAGCCGGAGGGGTCCCAATTTATATTGCTGTTCGGTCCTGCATACATGACCGGATCGCCTTCATCAAACGGTTCATCGTCAGGAATGCAATCAAGTTGCTGAGCTCTTTCACGCAGATCGTTATAATCTCCTTCTACTTGCCTTTGGAATTGCTGCCCTGCCACTACCTGGCCGGCACCTATAACAAATGATGCAACGGCTCCGATACCTGTTGCGCCGCCCGCAAGACACAGTAGCGATACGACAACATTTCCGGTAAGATATATATTGATATTGTTTATTACTCTGCTGATGTCGCGTTCCAGGCTGTCTACTTCGGAACTGTCGGGACAGTCCTCAAGCAGCCCCCTCAACCTGTCTATTCTATCATTATAATCCATTATTTCTATGATTATAGCTGCAAGAGCAAGGATCGGTCCACCAAGCTTTAGAATCTGAGCAGGTATCTTTGAAAATCTAGCTGCTTTTGTTGTCGCGGCAGAAAGTTTGGGCTGGGTCTGCCGCCATTCTTTATGCGCGTTATTGTACTGTCTTTTCGCTTTTGCTGTCTTGTTCCAATATTCATCGGGGATCCTGCCCTCCAGACTGGTACGGGCCGAATAAGATTGTGCCAGGTAATCTTCATATTCCAAAGCGTCCATCGACGCCTGCCAAGCGGAATCTGAGCAGCTTTTTACCCACTCCAGCTCATTTATTGCCAATCTCTCCATCGCTCTGATATAGGCTATAGTTTGATTTGCTGCCTCTGCTACAATCTTTCCGTTTGCCGCTGCTACACTTGCGTCTCCGTAGTCGCCTGTAACAAATTCAGGCATATCATCATATGTTATCTCAACAGCCGTGTCTTTTGAAAAATCAACATATCCCGCAGATGTATCAGTATTTTTTACATATATGGTATCACGTTCTCCGCCTCGCTCGGCGTCGATCGGCTCATAGCCGTCCGCCATCAGTCCTTCGGGTGTAAGCCCGGACGCTGATTTAGTTGTGACTTCCCCGGGCTTTCCCCCGAGGGTTTCCATCTTGGTCTCAAAATCCTTGAGCCGTTTATCTGCTTCATCGGCTGCCTCAGCGGCGCGGTCTACAGCTTCTTCATATTTGATCGACAGAGTTTCGGTATAGTCGACCCATTCCTCTGTTGTCATATTCTTGACTGCTTCCTCGTCAAAGTCGCTTGTATCTATTTCCATACCAAGCGCTTTCACGTAATCCTTATTGCGCTTGACCAACGTGGTCCAAAGCGTAAACGATTTTTCTGTATCGCCCTCCTCTTCGGCCCTTTCTATTTGTTCGCTAAGATCCTCTGTATCGCTATAAATTTCTTCAAGTTCTTTTTCCTGATCCTCTATCTCTTTTATGTGTTCGTTATATTCCTTTTCAAAATCGTCTATCTCATCTCCCGAAAGTATGAGCGGTTCCATATTAAGATAGTCAACGCCTACACTTACAGGTGAATTATTGCGCACATCGGTAATCTCCGGTACAGCGATCCATATATCCTTTGCCTCATCATATTCCGCATTGCATTTAATCGTTTTGCCGCCCTGTGTATACACATACAGAACAACATCATCTACCTGCCCAGTGAATTCTATCATAAATGTAAACGACGAGTATGACGGCGTATAATTGGCAGCTGATCTGGACGGATTTAAAAAGTCAAATACTATTCTGTTGCCGCCGTTTACCATGGTGACCTTTGATACCTGTGCAGCGGAAGGATCGTACCATAGATTTTTAGTCGATGAGGTGACTGTAAAGCCATATCGCGTTTCTGCCTTTATGTATATCCTGTGCATTGCGAGACGGTATTTATCCTGAAGCTCTATTTCTGCTGACCAGGTACCGTTTGAATTGCTTTCCGTCTCTCCTATAAGCTCGTCATCACAGTATATTTCTATCCTGCTTTTCGGAACCGCCGTTCCGCTTATCGGAACCGTTTTTACCGATGTCTTTTCGGGAACGTTCAGCGTCATGTTTTCCACATTGAAATATGCCGTTCCTATCGGCTGAGTGATGCTCTCTCCGTCCAGGTCAAAGGACAGATATGCGCTCAGATTATGATCTCCCTCTGTTTCTCCTGCGACATAAAACCGTACCGCCGCCGACCGGCTGTTTGTTATAACGCTCAGCCTTCCGTTCTCTATGGAATACATGGCGAGTTCTCCATCGAGCGTGAGACTGCCTTCTATAAACTGCGTTCCCTCCGGTATATCAAAAATCAGCGTCTGCGCCGAAGCGTTATATTCTTCCTTGATGCTGTATTTTGCGGTCATTGTAACGAGCCGTCCCTGGGCCGCGCTGCTCTTTGAGCTTAGATAGTAAGTATTCTCCGGGTCTGTATAATAGAGCTTTGCTTCGTCAAAGTTGGGGACATCGACCGTCTCTATGACCGTAATATGTCCGCTTTCTATAGCAACATCTCTTATTACATAATCGGTATTTTCGATCAATCCGAACTCATCAAGCATAGTCAGATCGCTGAGCTTCTGCAGCATTACCGTCTGCTTTATGAACAGAACCTTATACTCTCCGTCCGGCATGGAATCGCTCGTCATGCTGCTTTTTGCATCATACGCCTTCACAAACTTTGACGATCCGTCAAATACCATGACCGAAATGTTTTCACTCCCCGTAATAGAGCTTACGGTGAATTTTCCGTTCTGCCTGATCTCTGCGCTTGCTGAGGCTGCAGCGCCGTCTCCCATTACCGCGCTTGCGGAAGATATCTGCTTTCCGTCACGGAATATCTGTATTTCAATATCATCACCTGCTTCCGCCTGAAGACTGTCAATGATGATGTCGGGATACTGCACGGTAAACGAGGTTATTTCAATGCCCTTTGTTTTATTGTATACCTTAAATTCAAGTCCGGAGAAATCTGTAAGAGCGGTCGAGACGGGCGTATCTCCGTCGCTTACTGATGAGACCTGAGTCAAGCTAAGACTGATCTTTGTATCGGGAAGCTTGACAAGCTGTATATTTTCTAAGCTCTCATCTTGGGCGAGTATCACAGTATTGTCATAGTAGCCGTTTTTGCTCACGGTGATCTTTTTATTCAGACCGGCATATATTTCAATATCAAACGTGCCGTCCTCTGACGTCGTATCCGAAGCCTCGTATGGTATACGTCCGTTTACAGTCTGAGATATCGTTACCGAAGCTCCCTCTGCGGCGTTTCCGTTTTCGTCAAGGATCTTGACGTCCAGCTGCTCCTTGTCAAATCTCTCCAAGGTGCAGACGATCGAGCTTTGGTCTGCATCCGATATTCTAGGCTCACGGTAAACAAGTCCAAGCTCATCATCGAGTATGATCTCATACATGTATTCCTTGCTGCTGTCAATATTGCGGAGAATATTTCCTGTCGCTATTACGGTGTCGATTCCTTTTTCATACCAGTTTACAGTATAGCCTTCGGTAAGCTCTACGCCAAAGCTGCTCATAACGTCAAGAGATATATTCTCAGATTCTAAATATTGAAAAGGAATATCGTTTGCTACAGCATATTCCTCCGCATACGAGCCGGGATATATATATAATGTTAGATTGTCGCAGCCGGAGAAAGCATAGTTTCCAATGCTTGTTACGCTGTAGGGTACCGTTATGCTTGACAGACTGCTGCAGCCGGAGAAAGCCCCGTATCCAATGCTTGTTACGCCGTCGGGTATCGTTATGCTTGTTAACCCGCTGCAGTCGGAGAAAGCAGAGTTTCCAATGCTTGTTACGTCGTCGGGTATAGTTATGCTTGTTAGGCTTGTACACATACTGAAAGCGCCGGTACCGATAGTTGTCACGCTGCTCGGAATATTTATACTTATCAGCCTCATGCAACGCCGAAAAGCATAATCGCCAATGCTTTTCACACTTTGAGGTATGGTTACATTCTTCAAAGCGTTATGGTATATAAATGCACGAGCGCCGATACTTGTCACACCATCGTTGATAATAACGTTTGTCACCAGATTTGAATCCCATGGTGCATCGTTTATTTCACCCTCTCCGCTTATTGTAAGCGTGCCGTCAGCTGCCAGATCCCATGCAAGACCGTCTTCAGTCATTCCTGCTGAGCCAATAAGCTCGTCCGTGCTGAAAAATTGTTCTGCCAGAACAGTGTCTTCAAAATTGGTCACCTGTATATTATATCCGTCGGTTTTCTCTGTTATAACTACCAAAAAAGTATCATTCAAATTTGACGTAATACCCTGAATCATAAATCCTTCTTCCGTTTGGTAGGCGTCAATTTGTACCTCAACTGTATAATCTCCTACGACCAACTCACGCAATATGCTTACAGTGATCGGTTCATCAGGTTCATCCGTTGCTTCCGGTTCTGCGGTCAACGTTTTTTGTTCTGATTCGCCTTCCGCAAACTCCGGAGTGAGCTCGAACGGATATTCCTCTGTTATCGTCTGTGCATCGCCCTGCACCGCCGCCTCGTCCGGTGAGGCAAATACAGTCTGCGGTATGAGCGCCGCCGTGAAGCTCAGTGCAAGCACCGTACTTATCAACCTTTGCATCCTTTTCTTCATTACAGATTTCTCCTCTCATTTAAATTTTTCTTATCTGTCCTCCCATGATGTAATTGATATTGCTATTCTGTTTCCACCCCCAAATATAATATTATTTCTGTAAAATCAAAAAGTGCGTGAGCCAAAACTCACGCACAAAAAACGCGAGCTTAACTCCTATTGCGACATAGTTCAACCAAGCAACGGTATGACAAATCAAGCCTACGTTTTTTACTAAACGTAAACCGTTGCTTAAAATATTAAAAACTATGTCGCAAGTCCATTATAGCATATACTTTACTATTTGTAAATACAATCCAATGGATTTTATAAAAAACTGACTAAAAAAGTAATAAGATTTTGAGCATGTTGACGTCCCGCGCGCTCTTTCAGTATAAATTATTCCTTGTTGCCCGACACCTGCAGCTATATATGCATATCCAGTTAAAATATCTTATAAGAAGCTATTGGATATTATTTACTATAATAAGTATGCGTAGCTCAGAAAAATACGTTGCATCAAAATATTGATGAGACCGAAAATATCCTCCGTGCAGAGATTTAGTGTAAAAACACAAAGTCAAGTGTTTGGTGGGGAAATTTGGATGTAAAAGTGTCGGGAGTTTTCTAAAGAAGTTTGATAAGATAGACGTAAGTCCTGTTGTGATACCGCTCAGGAGCGAATATGATGTTTTCAAAAATCCACTTACGCTTGCGCTTGAGGCATGAAATTATGAAAATCAACAGCGGCAACATATAAGTAATAAAAATGAAGGGAGCTGATATCTAATGTCAGACAATTATGAGATATGGACCACCGACGAAGTAATGGATTATCTTCTCATCGGGCGCAACACTTTATATGAGCTGCTCAGAACGGGGAAGATCAAGGGCTTTAAGATAGGCTCATGCTGGAAAATCCCCAAAATTGCCGTGGACCGGTATATAGCACAAGAGAGCGGGATAGAGTAAAAATTATCGAGTGAGCGATTATATTCCCAATACTTATACATGCTCATAGATATCTGCAAGTTATTCCTGCGGGTGTATTTTGATATATAAATTTTTACATCATAAAGCACCCTGCAATTTTGCCAGGTGCTTTATGATGTATTATTCGGTTAATTAGAGATATCAATGCTCGGCAATTTCGGAATAGATATACACATGAACATCTTATTTAATAATCTTAATTTAATAATCTTAATTATTATACTTGAAATTATAATAATCTGTGGTATAATAATAGTAAGACCATGCTGAAAGTGAGATGATTTGTATGCAGCGATTTATAGACCGTAAGGATGAGATACGCACCTTAGAAAATGAATACGCACGAAAAGGCAGCGCACTCGTTATTTTATACGGACGCCGTCGCGTGGGAAAAACCACGCTGATATCGGAATTTATCAAGGATAAACCAGCCCTTTTCTTCTTAGCAAGCGAGGAATCAGAGGCGCAGAACCGAGCAGATTTCAAAGACCGAGCAGCAGAATTTATAAACAGCGACCTTTTACGTGATGCAAAGGTCTCAAGCTGGGATACGATTTTTAAGGCAATCATGCAGACTGATTTTGAGGCAAAGCCGGTGATAGTCATAGACGAATTCCAGTATATCGGCAAATCGAACCCGGCCTTTCCTTCTGTGTTTCAGCGTATATTGGAGGAACAGTTAAAAGACAAGTCGGTCATGGTGATACTATGCGGTTCTTTAATCTCCATGATGGAATCCCAGACTCTTTCCTATAACAGTCCGTTATACGGCAGACGCACTGCACAGATAAAGCTGAAGCAGATCCCCTTCCGTTATTACAGTCAGTTCTTTCCGGATAAAAGCGAAAACGAACTGGTAGAAATGTATGCAGTCACAGGCGGCGTGCCAAAATACATCGAATCGTTTGCTGATGTGGGAGATATTTATGAGGGTATATCCGAAAATATCTTAAATCCCTCGGGATACCTGTATGATGAACCGCAGTTCCTGCTTCAGCAGGAGGTATCGGAGGTCGGCAGCTATTTTTCCATCATCAAAGCGATCGCCGCAGGCAACAGCAAGCTGTCGGCTATATCCACACTGCTTGAGGTCAAATCGACCGGCCTTACAAAGTATTTAAAAACGCTTATCGATTTGGATATACTGGAACGTGAAGTTCCTGTAACGGAAGACAATCCCGAAAAAAGCAAAAAGGGATTGTACAAGATCAAGGACAATTATCTGCGATTTTGGTTTGCCTTTGTTTACCCGAATCTGAGCTTTATCGAAAGCGGCAACAGCCGGATCGTGATGAACAAAATCAGGAAAGGTTTTATCAGCAGCCATGTTGCATTTGTTTATGAGGATATCTGCCGTGAAAAAATGTGGGATCTAAGCGCGAAGGATACATGGCCGTTTTATTTTTCCAAAATCGGACGGTACTGGGACAGCAAAACGGAGATCGATGTTGTTGCGCTTGACCCTGACGGCAAAAACATGATACTCGGTGAATGTAAGTATTGGAAGGACCCCATCGGTATCAATATTCTTCGGGACTTAGAGGAAAAATCGAAAGCCGTCAGCTGGAATAAAGGCTCCCGCAAGACATGGTATGTTCTATTTTCAAGTGCAGGGTTTACGCCGGAGCTCGAGGCACTTGTGGAAAAGCGTAAGGATGTTTTGTTGGTCGGCAATAATTGAAAATGCTGTTTTTATGTGCTCTGAAACATAAGTATATTTCATAATCCAATATATATCACCAAAGCTCACCCGAGAAAGGTGAGCTTTGGTGTTGCGAGGATTATTTTTGTCTGCGAAAAAAGTACATTTGACCATATCGTTATTATTAATTATACTATCGCTTCCGAACACAGCTCGACACTCTGAAATTTAAAATATTTGAGCATCGTTTATTTCATCTGCATTTTCTGTACTCGCTCGGAGTTATGCAGGCCTGGAGTTAAAGAATTTCAAAAAAACACTTCGGGACAGCAAAGAACAGCAATTCCGATATTCTTCTTATGGATAGATCTATTCCCTTTAGGTACCCTTTGGCCTTGTCTGCTTTGATATCGACTCCATATTTAATCGGCATTTTTCCGAATCTGATTTTTAATTCGGCTATGAAATAGCTCGGATGCACATTTGCCATTTTGGCCAGCCTGAATATCCGTCCTCATACGTCGACGACCCGTTAGCGTTTCTGTCCTCATAGCCATAGACGTTCATAATCGGAACATGCTCTCCACTCATGTATATGTCCATGATCTGGAAAACCCCCTCAAAATCAAGACTTATGAATTTATCCTCCCAGTCGAATGGTATCTCAAAGCTCTTTCTGTACCAGCCGTAGCCTATATAAAAGCTGTTTTAATTAAGGTTATAGGAATTGGAAAAGCCACATCTGCCCACTCACTGTCATCGTAACACACTGCCTGAGTCTCAAGTTCATCATTGCTGTAGGCAAATTTTTAGTCATGATACGCTGATATGTGCCTGTTCCTTGAAGATTGGGCGGATATGTTGAAGGATTTGAAATTATGGACACTGTCAAAAGAAAAGTGTGAAAAATAACAGGCTCAAACACTTACGTATTATTCGAGCGTTGTCGTTGAACGGACGTACGAAAAAGATAACGACATATCGGTTAATATCCCGCCGAAGGATCTCCTTAATTAGTGATATTGACTTGCTGACCAAAGAACTAATTTCTTAAATGACATAAGTGTTCAAATTCAAATTTAAGCGGAAAATTATTTAATTTCATATTTACAACTAAAGGGGAAATATGGTATACTATATATGCACTACAGTTTTATATGGTTTTATTCGTGTAAGGTTTACATTCGTTAAAAAACGTAAACTTTGCTTGTCATATCTTGCACAGATGAACTGTAGCGCAAACAGGCGCAGAGTTGCGTTTTGTGCGCGGCTACACAAATGCGGTTGCGAATTTTTTAATTGAATTTTATACGAAGGGATGGAAATTATTATGGGGAAAAGGATGATAAGTATAATAAGCGCAATGGCAATGATGATTTCAATGTTTACAGCCCTTCCAATACAAGCAGGTGCGGAAACATACGGTGATCTTACATATACCGTTACTGATAATAAAGTAACTATAACGGACTGCCAATTCAACGCAACAACAGTAGACATTCCTGCGCAGATAGATGGTATGGTTGTAACCGCAATTGGTGACGGGGCATTTGCTGTCTGCAGCAGTTTAACAAATGTAACTATCCCCGCCAGTGTAACATCAATTGGTGACTATGCCTTTAGGGGCTGCAGCAGTTTAACAAGCATAGTGATACCTGATAATACAACATATATTGGAAAGTATGCCTTTAGCGGCTGTCGCAGTTTAACAAGCATTTCAATACCGTACAGTGTAACGTTTATTGGTCAATATGCATTTTTGGGTTGTGATAGTTTAATGAACATAACTGTTTCTCCCAATAACAACTGTTATATGTCTGTAGACAATGTTTTATTTGATAAGAGTATGACAACATTAATTTACTGCCTGTCTACAAAAGAAGGTATATACAATATCCCCGACAGCGTAACATATATTGAGAATTCTGCGTTTAGAGGCTGCAATAATTTGATAAATATAACAATTCCCGATAGTGTAACATCAATTGGTGACAGAGCATTTGAAAGTTGCAGCAGTTTAACAAGTGTAAAGATTCCCAAAAGTATGACATCTATTGGTAACGAGGTGTTCAGAGAATGCAGCAAGTTAACAAATGCAACGATTCCTAACGGTGTAACATCTATCGGTCATTACGCATTCATGGAATGCATCAGTTTAAAAGGCATTTCGATCCCTAACAGTGTAACATCTATTGGTGGTGGTGCATTTTGGAGCTGCAAAAGTTTAATGAATATAACAATCCCAGATAGCGTCACATATATCGGCGGTCAAGCATTTTTGGGCTGCAGCAGTTTAACAAGCATAACGATCCCTAACGGTGTGGAATCTGTTGGTTACTGTACATTTAGTAGCTGCAGCAGTTTAACAAGTATAATACTTCCTAACAGTGTAACTTTAATTGATAACAGTGCATTTTCTTACTGCAGCAGTTTAACAAGCATAACGATTCCCAACGGTGTGACTTCAATTGGTAGCTATGCATTTTCTTACTGCAGCAGTTTAACAAGCATAACGATTCCCAACAACGTAACTTCAATTAGTTTCGATGCATTTTCTTACTGCAGCAGTTTAACAAGTATAATAATCCCGGACAGCGTGAGAACTATCGGTTATCGTACCTTTGAAGGCTGCACCAGCTTATCCGATGTATACTACAGCGGAACGAAAGAACAGTGGAATGCAATTAATATAGATGAGCGCAATACTTGTCTTACAAATGCAAATATCCATTATAATAACCCAATATTTACTAATTCTAACTCTACCTCAGCGGGTGCGCCGATAATAACCTCGGCAACGCTCAGCTATACCGGAACAAATTATGATATTTTCAATCAAGACGTTACCATCGAAAAGGACAGTGATATTGTTGTTTCGATAGAAGCAAGCGTCAATGCAAACGGAAACGAGGGTGTAAGACTGTATATAACACAGGGTGTTGATAAAAATATAGATATAACCGGCATAACGAAGGATATTACCCCAGGTAAGGATTTTTCCGCCGAGAAGCCGATCTACATATTGGCGGTGGATACGGTAACAGGCAAGTCAACGTCAAAGGCGACAAAGCTCAAGGTATCATCCATAGCAAGCGGCTCTGTCGGAGCGGCAGGCGGCGCCGAAGGACTGAACTTTAAATTAGGATCGGATACAGGCTTTACCATCCCCAACAGCGTGCCTGTTTTCGGCGGTACGGAGATAGCATGGTCGTTTGATTATATTCCCATTTCCGTTGAATACGACCAAGACAGCAATAACAAGCTTAATGTTGTTTTCGGAACAAATATTGCAAAGAAAAAGGGCGATGACGACAGAGAGTATTTTACCGATTTTAATTTTGCCGAATACAAAAAAAGCTTGAAAAGCGCGGCAAGCAAGCAAAACAGAACACTCAAGCAGCTTCGCAACGATTTTAAAATGACGGACGATATCAAAATGAATATGTTTGGTGGAAATCTGATTGGGGGCGGCTCGGGAGCAAAGGGCTCGAGCGTTGACGTTGCTGGCTATGCCGAGATGTATTATACCCAAAACGGCTGGCAGTTTGCAGAAGGACAGCTTTGTCTTGATGTTGAATTTACATATAATTACCAAGGTCAGATATTTATTTGGGTAGTACCCTTGTATTATGAATTCGGCGGCGGTGCGGGAGTAGGCTTTGAGGGTGATATGCGTGATGTAGATCCGATATCGTTCTCTCCCGAATTTGAGGCGTATCTCACGGGTAAGATAAAAGGCTTGATCGGCGGCGGCGTCGGCATTGCAAAGGTCGCGACAGCGGGAGCTGCCGGCGAAGCTCAGCTTAATCTGAAAAAAAGTCTGCAAAATTCATATTTCAAGGCGGATGTTGACGGAAGCGCTAACTTTAATGTAAAGGTATTTGGAAAGGTCGTTGCCGAGAAGGAATTTGCAAGAGGTAATTTCCTTATTTATGAAACCGGTAATGCAAACGGTCTGATAAACGGAGGCGGAGTATCGTTAAGCTCGGCCGATGATGACTTATACGACATCGATGTGAATAAGGTCTACGAAAACGAAAGCCGCGAATATGCCCAAAACCCAACAAAATGGCTTGGTGATAATCAGGAAGTAACGCTTATGTCGGCAGACTACACAAATAAAGATCTGCATCTGATTGCCGAGAATATTTATACGGAAGCAAAGCCGCAGCTATGTGATATAAATGGAACGAAGGTCCTTGTTATGCAGTGGGATAATACGAAGCGCGCAGATGCCGACAGAGCGATGCTCGTTTATTCCATATATGATGAGACGAGCGGAACATGGTCTTCTCCTGCCGCGGTTGACGATGACGGAACGGCAGATTTTTATCCCTGCTTTAATGACGGCTGGCTCGTATGGCAGAATGAAAAAATAACGCTCACAGATGATATGACCTTGACGGATATCGCAAAGGTTGGCGAGATATATGCCGCAAAATGGAACGGCAACGGCTTTGATACGCCGATAGCGATCACTGATAATGATACGCTCGACACTCAGCCGTGCACAGCAAAAAATCAAAACGGCAACATAAGTGTGGCATGGACGACAAATTCCGAAAACGATATTCTCGGTGTATCGGGTACAAATGCTATAATGCAGGCGGATATAGACAATAACGGAAATATTACCGTAAAGCCGATAATATCGGAGCTTAATGCGGTAACGACTTTATCTGCCGGAAATATAGACGACAATTTCTGTGTTGCATATGTCTGCGATGATGATAATGATTTGAATACTATAGATGACCGCGATATAAGAATCATAAACAACGGAGTGGAAGCACAGCTTACGGATAACAATATTTTAGACAGTAATCCAATATTTATAAATAATATGATTTATTATTACAGTGATGGAAATATTATTTATTCCAACATTGACGGTTCCGAGAGCGGCATTGTGTTTGGTGAATCAAAGGCAGGACTGACCGACAACTTTGTTGCGGACGTGAGTGAAAACGGAGACATTGCCATATGGTGGACAAAGGTAGATGGCAGCGGAGTGGAGGTATATACTTCACTGCGCAGGAACAGAGAATGGAGTGATGAGATCAAGGTCACGAGTATTGGAAACCGCGCAAAATACCCCTGCGGATTGCTTAATAATGATGGCTCAATGCTCATTGCCTTCAATAATGCGATCGAGCAGGAAAATGAGATTGCGAGAACCGACTTGTATATGGTCGCGGTCGAACCCTCATATGATTTGGAACTTACAGATGCGTATTTTGATGAAGCTGCGATGACGGCATATGCAACTGTGAAAAACAGCGGAGAACTGCCTGTCAGAGGCTATAACGTGCACTTAGATGAAATGGAGATCGCCAATGACACCGTTCTGAAAGCGGGCGAAAGCGCCGAGATAGAAATCGAGTATGACGTGCCTGCAGATTTGTCGCTCAGAAATATTACCATGTCGGTCGATATCACAGATGACGAGGAATATAATGTTGATAATAATTCTGTTGAATTTGAGATAGGCCATGCGGATATCGAGGTCGGCAATGCAGCGATAAGCGAGGATATGACTGTTCTGACAGCCGATATATCAAATATAGGCTACAGCGATGCGGCGTCCGTAAGGGTGAAGCTGCGTGACGGCAGCGCCGATGGTACGGTGATAGACGAGCAGAGCATAGACCTTGCCGCGGGAGCGGCGCAGACCGTAAGATTTGTGATAGATACATCGTCCATGAGGTTCACCGAATCGAGTAAGCAGCTCTATGTGACTACCGAGGGTGATTTTGAAGAGGTTCAACTTGGCAATAACGATACGTATACGCTGTTATCAAGCCCGAGCGGTGTGGCGGACTATGAAACAGCTGTGCTGGACTACAGCGCGATAGACGGGAATACGGTTATAAATTCCGTCGCGGTAAATAATACGGCATCTGATTTGGAATGCACCATGTATACGGCAGTATATGACAGCACTGGCTTGCTTAAAGGAGTCGGCATGGTGAACGCTGCTATCGGTGCGTCAGATGATACGGGCGTTGATATAACGGTATCATGCGATGTGGAAACAAATGACATTATAAAAACATTTATGTGGAAAGATCAGGAGTCGCTGTGCGAGGCAGCCGAAATAACAGTAAATTGATACATGGAATGATAAAAACCATTGATTATATTATAAAATAAATATCTAAAGGGTTTGCGGAAAAAGATGTGTAAGCAATATCTGACAAACCTCGACAAGGTAAAAATTACAGGTATAAGCTTAACATGACTTGTCAATAATATTGGCTTTTACCTCTCGACAGGATACGGCTACGCTGAAGAGCGACAGGTGTATATGCCGCTCACTCAGCACCAACTGCACGGACTTTCAGCACCACCCTTGCCGTTCACTCAGCACCACTGGCGAATATATGATATAATATCAACGGCATGCAGAAATGTATGACTATTGATATTAGGAGGTCCTGATGTTATGATAAACTATCGGGAAATACTT
>CALXRY010000031.1 GCA_944390955.1 uncultured Clostridia bacterium
TATATACCGAGAAATCGCCCTCGGCAACTCTTTTTGCGGCTTTTCCGAACTCCTCTATCGGTTTATTAAAATGCTTGTTCGATTGATAGCGCGTAAAAAGCGTAAAAAACAGCGCTGCTATCAGCCAATAGACAGATACCGAGATCGCCATAGGAAGAGGTATGCTTTTGTAGTCGATATAGTTTCCTATTATCTTCATCTGTATCGTTGCAAGCACTCCGAACACGATGAACGTGATAACAAATACAGACGGCGAAAACAGTTTCCTTTTTATACGCTTATCCGGCTCCGTGCTCACTTCACCACCGCCTTGTAGCCCAGTCCGCGAACCGTCGATATTTTAAATCCGTCGCATTTCGAGAACTTATCGCGCAGCTTTGTGATATACACATCGACCGCCCGGAGCCCAGTGTCACTGCCTACATCCCAGAACTCATCCATGAGCTGAGCACGGGAAAAGGTCTTGTTCGGGTACTGCAAAAGCTTATATATGATATTGAACTCACGTGTTGTTACAGGTATCTCTTCACCATCGATCACTGCCGTCATCGCGTCTGCGTCAAGCGTAAGATTTCCGACGGTGAGCTTACGGTCCACTTCGATATTCGCACGTCTTAAAAGCGCGCGGACACGTAAAAGCAGCTCGTCAAGTTCTATCGGCTTTACCATGTAATCATCAATGCCAAGCTTAAAGCCTTTCTGCTTAGTGGGCAGATCGTCCCTTGCCGACATGAACAGTATGGGGATGTGCTTATTTACGCGCCGTACATTTTTAGCAAACTCAAAGCCATCGATACCCGGCATCATGATGTCCGAGATTATCAGATCATAGAGAGTGTTATACATTTCGTCATATGCGCTGTTCGCGTCAAGACAGCCCTTTGCCTGAAAGCCGCTGTCGTTAAGGTATGTGCAGACGATCTTGTTGAGCTGCTCGTCATCCTCAAGCACCAATATATTGACCATATTATTACCTCCTGTGTTGCTCTGCAAATTTTATTCAATATAATTTTATCATGTATTTATCTACTTGTAAAGGTCGGTATTTAGGATCTTTAGATGCTTCGCTGAAATATATCAAAAATACCGCAAAGCATCCGTATTGACCGGCTGTCTTGCGGTATTTAGCAGCTGAATGTCATTTGATACCTTTGCAAAGCGGGATAAGGCAAAGCAGAAGCACTATGCCGACGCAGCCGACTACGATACCCCAGATCATAAGGCTGGTCCATACCATCGTCATGCACATCCCGACGCCGAGCGTGAGCGCTCCGACCACACCCAAAAGCGTAGTACCTATCACTTTACCGTTAAGTACGATGGCTTTCTTGCCCTCCATCTTGCGGCGGACAATGACCATTGCCAGAAGTACAACCAATCCGACTGCGGCAACAACAATGCCCTGATTGAATGCACCCCATTCTGTAATCAGGCACATGCACATTCCTATAGCAAACAATATGCCGCCTATAGTCCCCAAGATCATTGATACAAAATTCTTCTTTTTCACGTTAAAAACCTCCGTAAATTAATTTTTATGGTTTGATTTATTTTGTGACTAAAGTATATCAGGCTTTTGTTTGCGTTTGGTTTCAGTTTTGTTTCAGAATTATTAATAAATAAATTTTTAGTCGCTGCAACAAAAATCAAGGCGGCCTACTCGAATCAATTAAGTTCCGAAGAGGCCGCCGCATACGGTATTGGATTTGTATTTCGGGGTGTGGCGGGGCTGTCGCTTTTAGCGCAGACCGCAGCGACTTACACGCAGTGTAAGTTCGCCACAGGGGCTTTTAGCCCCTGGCTACGAACAAAACGCACCACTCGGAGTACACAAAGTACGCCGTCGGGTGCGTTTCGTCCGTTCTGCATCTAAAATCGAGCAGCCCTATGAGGGTTCTTAATGCGACAGCTCCCATGATGTCATGGCAGCTCGAGGACTGCCGAAACGCTGCCTCTGCCAAGAATGTCCTTAAGATCCTTTTGTGTGATATTATCGATCCTGCCGAGCCGTGTAAAATTCCACGAATTGGGCTTATAATATATAACAAATGAATCTCCTTGATAAAGGATCAGATCACAAGGCTGTGCGCTGATGTATTCATCATTTGTTGGAAGTCTGTGTCCTATAGGACCCACCTTTTCCATATGTGCATAGTCATCCATGTCGATAGTTAAAGGACCGTTTTTCAGAAGTGATTTCAGCGCCTCGGCTGATGAATTTGCTGCCAAGGTTGCCGTAAGTGTTCTGTTGCCTATGTATATATTGATTTTGTTTTCAGACATTTCTGTATCTCCTTTTAAATATTAAGAGCTGTCAGCCAATATTTGCGGCTTCCAAAACCGATTGTATTTTTTATCGCACCGCTGATGTCTCGTCAAGCTTCAGGCATTTTCCTATAACGTCGCCTGTTTTCAAATATTCATATGTCGGAAATTCAAACAGCACAGGCTTGAGCTTGCGGTAATCGATCTTCCCATTTTCGTTTAGGACCTCTTCATCGGCATATGTATTGCTGATCTTCAATATAAAGCTCTCAAAGCCGGGCGTCTTGTAAATATCGTCGACGGTACATTCTATCACTACCGGTGAATCGTTGATAATAGGTGCTCCGGCATCACCGGTATGATAATCGAATACCTGCGATTTATCCGTATCTTTGCCGCTTACCGAGCCCATATAGTCGGCTTTTTTCAGAATATCCTCGCTTACGATATTTACCGACAGAATATTATTTTTCTTTATCCATTGATTCGTGTAATGATTCGCGGCAAGACTGACCATGATTCTGTCATGCCCTATTATGCCCAAATGTCCTACCAACATCCAATTGGGCTTTTCATTTGCTATAACTCCTATCACCACAAGCGGTGTGGGGTATAATGCCAAGCCTGTACCAATATTCCTTTTCATTTCCTCTTACCTCCTGTTAGCTGATTATTTATATGATGCAAAACTGCCGATTGTTTTAAACCTGATACGGATCGGCTGATGTATCATTCCACAAGCTCGATTGTGACTTCAAAATCTGAGCTCATTGACGACAGCGCATCGAGACCCGACACCACCTGTCCCATCATGACAAGTTCGTTCGATGCGCTCCAGTCCTCATAAAATATCGCGATATTTCCCCATGGTGCGTACAGTGTCACCGTTCCGGGCTCTGGGTCGCAGCCCCTTGCAGAATCGTCCACAGAAAGCTCACTGACGGGATAAGCTATCTTTTCGGTGTTGTTGAAATCCTCGAAGGTCACCGTAGTAGGCAGCTGCGCAAGAAGACTGCGCGTTGTCGCATTGTCCTCAAGTGCGATTACAGCCTCGCCGCCGTTCCATGACAGGCTTACGGTAGTTTCGCCGGATTCGGCACTGTTATTTCCGGCACCGATCACAGAATTGTCCGTGAGCCACTGTTCTATTTCGTCTCTGTCATAAGACGAATATGTTACGCTAAGACCTTCTTTTATCGTACTGTTCGGTGCAAGCTTTGCGATAGTACTTATTATTTGTCCGAAGCGCCCTCCACCCATGCTGCAGAAGGGGATTATAGTCTTGTCGGAAAAGTCATAATGCTCAAGGAAGGTGCGCACGGGCGCGGGTATCGACGCCCACCAGTTACTGCAGCCGAGGATTATAGTATCGTAATCTTCCATATTCAGTCCTATATCTTCGGGATATGCCGCAAGTTCCGGCGACGCGTTCTCCCTATATTCCTCAAGTGCTTCCGCGTACAGACCCTGCGAATTATGTGTTGCGGAATATGGTTCCGCACGTTCGATGCGAAACATATCTGCGCCCGTCATCTCGCTTATTATCTCGGCAAAGCCCTGCGTGTTGCCGGTCTGTGAAAAGTATACGATAAGTGTATTGCCGTGAGGCTCTGCAGTCGCGTTGTTAATGCTTGTTACAGTCCCTGCCGCAGTGTCGGCATTGCGCACAGGTCTCATGCCTATGCTGTAGAAAGGTACATCGGCAGGGTGCGCCATCCTGTATGCCGAGCGTATATGCTTAGGCATATCGTTCCAGCCTCCGCCGCGGGCGATCTTGTAGTTGCCGCTTTCTGGTCCTGTTGGAGCGGTTGTCTCATCGGTGCCGTAATCGCCGTACCAATCCCATACCCATTCCGCAGCATTGCCGTGCATGGTATACAGACCGTATGCGTTGGCACTATACTCGTTTACGCTTACGGTATGTTCAAGGTATCCGTTTACCCAACTGCCGCTTGCGTCGTTGTTATAGCCATAGGCGTTATAGCAGTTTGCGTCGCTATCGTTTACATAATCGCCAAAGCTAAACGGCGTATCGGTACCAGCACGGCAAGCATATTCCCATTCGGCTTCTGTAGGCAGACGGTAGCCGTTTGCACTTCTGTCCCATGTCACGGTATCTCCGGAGACTGTATAGCACGGCGTGAGCCCTTCGGCCTCGCTTAAGGCATTGCAGTATTCTATCGCATCATACCATGTGATATTTTCCACAGGAAGATCGTCCCCCTGATTTTCGCTTGGATTTTCTCCCATGACCGCCTCATATTGAGCTTGTGATACCTCGGTCGGCGACATGTAGAAGCTGGCGACGGTCACGGTGTGCTGTACCTCGTCGGCATATCGCTCCGGTTCATCGGATGGACTGCCCATCGTGAAGGTTCCGCCATCTATAAGTATCATATCTGAAGCCGCTGTCGGAACTGTATTGCCCGTGGTTATCGCGACCTCCTGTGTGTCTCCGTTCCATTCAACGCCAAGTCCAAAGCTCTCGGCAATAAAGCGTATGGGCAGCATCATTCTGTCGTTTCTTACAACGGGCGCCGTATCAAGCGCCTGAGCCTCGCCGTCTAAATATGCTGTCATGCTGTCTATTGTGAGAATGATCTCTCTGCCGCCATAGCCGAGTGTGACCTCGCGTGTATCAGCATTCCATCCGACTGTTCCGCCGAATGCTTCTATTATTGCTCTTATAGGAAGAAGTGTCCTGTCGTTTTCGACTATAGGTGCAGTTCCTATTCCTGGATCGATCTCCTGTTCCTCGCCGTTTACCGTCATAATCGGATCACCTATCCTAAGAATGATTTCCGTATTGACCGCCGCCTGTTCCGTATTGTTTTCGGCGGCACAGCCGGTGACGCTGCAGAGCATGAACAAACTACATATAAGCAGCAGTGATATTGCCTTTTTCATTTTTATATCTCCATTCTTTTTTGTTTTCAAAGTGATCTTCCGAGTTCATATGCCATTTTCGGAAAAGCTGTATGCGCTGTCATTGACGGTGTCCCGCATCCTGTACCAAGTATTTGTCCCTGATCTTTGAAGTGCATGTATCTGCACAGAGTTTCGTAATGTGACTTTAGGTCTTTCATTGTCCAGCTGTCGCTGTTCCATGCCGCAGCTATAAGCGCAGTCTTGAGCTGTCTTGCCGACAGCTTGCCGGTAAAGCTGTAAAAACGGTCTATCACGGCCTTTATCTGAGCTGAGAAACCAAAATAGTACAGCGGCGTTACAAATACAGCCATATCCGTTTGAAGCAGTCTGTCTCTAAGCTCGTTCATATCATCATCAAGCCGACATGGACCGTTCATGCCGCAGTGATCGCAGCCTTCGCACGCCCCGATGTCGGAATGCGCGGCATCGAATACGCTTATATTATGTCCTGCCTCTTCGGCTCCGCGTATGAAATTTTCCGCCAATAGATTTGACGAACCGGTCTTATGCGGGCTGCCTTTAATCACTAAAATATTCATTTTCGTATTTCTCCTTTCATTTACAAAGATCTTGCTTTTTTTCTTAAAGAAGCATATCTGGCTTCTTTGTTTTTTTGTATTTGGTTCCTCAAATAATCAATAACTTTTTTCGGATGCGTATATATTCATATTATGTTTATTCCTGTGTACTTTGAAATTTCTTTACGATTATATTGTATCACAAGCTTCGATAACTGTCTAATACTTATACTACATTTCAGTTAATGCGTTTCAGGCATTGTTAGACCAGATCAAATAAATATTATAATTTACAGGGGAATCACGGATATAGTGCTTCCGTTTGCGTTACCTGTTTTTACTGACCAATCTTATAGGATCTGTATGGAAGGGGATTACGGCAGCATATCGGTTTGCCGAACCGGCAGATTTTTCAGAAGCTTTAATATGAGAACTGTTATAAAAAATGGACTGCCGCTTTTAGCGCAGACAGCAGCACGGTTTTTATTCTGTGCTGCGGGTCTGCATCTAAAAGCAAACAGCCCAATGTGTTTTTAATGCGGCAATCGCATTTGATATTTATTTTTAAAGTCAAGCATCGATGCCTGTTGAATACAGAGTAGGATAATGAATGGGATAAGTTCCCTTAAGCTCCAATATACCGCCGCTGGAATAATTGTTTACATATGCTTCTGCTGCATTATCTAACGAAATTGCGTGCGGTCTGTCCGAAACAACTGGATTCAAAATACCGATTTCATCTGCTGTGCCATGAACCTCCGCAAGTAAATATTTTTTGAGTTTTTCAATACAATTCAGGCCTTGCCTATTATTTTATACAGGTTATCCAGAATAAATCTTTGCGCCGTTTCATTGTACATAAGCATTTCGTACATTTCTCCTGTGGTTTTGTTTATGGCCGGAACAGAAGTGATTCCAAGTGCGCGTGAGCGGCCGTTCAAAACTTTTTTCGTCTTTGGATGAATTGAAATAAACGTTTCGACGGTCAGATAGCCGTTTCCGCAAGCCATGAGGAGATCTTTGTCCCGGAGATACCGGTCATATTTTTTGGAGTAACGGCGTTTATTCGTTTGGCGATCTCATTCACTCCTATTGGTTTTGGGGATACCTTGACTACGGTCAGCGGATAAGGCGTTATGGAGAAGGGTATTTTTTGAGCCTTCGCCGAGCCGCCGCTTTCAATCAATTTATCAAGTATTCCTTTGACATATTCGCAGCATTTTTGTATGCGCTCATGTGATATGGTGTCGTTCGGAGGTGCGTATTCGCCGGTCAAAGGATTAATGCCGTCTGCCATTGCCGCTATATAATGCCTTGCGTGCTTCAGCACTCTCATATCTTCCATGTTATTCTATCTCCCTTGTTATGGTTATGCTGCATTTTACAGCAGCCGTAAACTCAAGACAAAAGCCTTATGTCAATATCTTAACATTAAAGTCAGCTTTCGTCAATCGATATTTATAAATTTTCGGAATATTGACGCAGCTATGCAGATGGATAGGTATATTTTGGATAACAGGCAGGTACCGAGGAACTGGGGCACCTTGAGATGGTAGGCACTCTTGTCGCACAGCTTTCAAAGGGTGCTCCGCCAAAGGAGTGGAGCGAGCTCGGCTCGTGGGAATACTACACAGACAATGGAGCGTCCGTATTCCCTCAGAGCTCACAGGGAGCTCCGTTTAACGCGGCATCGATAGCGGTAACCGGCGACCCGCTGACCAATTTATATGAAGATCTTGCAGCAGATGGTGCGATCATGTAAAGTATATAAATATGCTTATTCCATGGACCGAGGCTTCTGCCCGGTCTGCTTGACGTACATTTTATAAAAATGCGCATAGCTGTTAAAGCCTGCGTTCATGCTCGCCTGCAGCAGTGACTGACCTTTTTTGTGCATTTCCTGAACGAGCAGGATACGCTTATAGTTTATATACTGGTTTATCGTATAGCCGGTATATTTCTTGAACACCTTGCACAGATAATGCTTTTCTGTGAAAAATTCATGTGCAAGAGCATCGAGACTTATTTTTTCGGTAAGATGGAGATTTATATACATGATAATATCCCTTACACGGTCATTCCGCGTATAGAAATCATCGGATACGGCTTTTGAGCGGTTCAAGATATATAGAAGCTCCGAAATGACATGCTCCGCAATGTCATACGCGCCCTCACTGGAATATCCGTACAGCCTCTTCATGCAATCGGCTGCCGCACCGCCGGAAATGTCATGTGAGATAAGATTACCGGTTCCGAGCCGCCTATTTTGAAAAATATCGAGATATGCTTCGCAGCCACTGTGTGCAAAAAAATTGGATTTCAAGTAAAGGATTATCCGTTCATATGTTTTGTCCGAGGAAAACGTCATACGATGAAGCTCAAAAGGACGCGTAAAGCATATATCAAGAGGCTTCACCGTGTATGAATTTCCCTCTACATAAAATTCGCAGTCGCCGTCGATTACAAGGACTATTTCATATATATCGTCGTGGTTGTGCATTTTAAAATTAATTGCACGCGGTGAGTCATCTATGTCATACACTACCGCAAACTGCTTTCCGGGAACCATTTCAAATGTCTGATGCGCCATATTGTCCTCCTTTCTGACGTATGTTTTAATTATAGCACAAAAGGATAATATATGCAATGTTTTTGATAATATAGGCTTAGAAAAATTGAAAAAGATATGGTAGTATTGTATAAGTAAAATTGAAATTGATGTGAGAAGGGAGAAAACAATACGATCATGAAGGCTGTGCTTGATCTTAATTCTGAGATAATACACGGATCCGTATCAAGGGCTGTGAAAAATGCAGCGGACATTTTACGGAGGGATATTAAAAAGGTGTTTAGCGATGGCTCCGGTAACGGAGTCGGTATCCGCCTTTGTGAAGCATGCGGAATGGGGAAAGAGGAATTTATGATAGACGTATCCGGGGACATTTCAGTATATGCATCCGGTGAGCTCGGGTTTGTTTACGGCCTGCTTTATATCAGTGAAAAATTCCTCGGTATAAAGCCGTTCTGGTTCTGGCTTGACCAGCAGATAGCGAAAAAAGATCGGATTGAAATAGAATACGGCGTTTATAAAAGTGAGAAGCCTGCCGTAAAATACCGCGGCTGGTTTATAAATGATGAAGTGCTCATAATGAA
>CALXRY010000032.1 GCA_944390955.1 uncultured Clostridia bacterium
TAGCCGCCCTCCTGACTCTCCCACGCATAGAATGCGCCGTCAAAGCCGTAGCTTTTTGCCTTTTTCTTTGCGCCGTCCAGCGTATCAATACGGTATTTCACCAATGTCCGCGCAATTTTCGGCTCGGAGTAGAAGTAATAATCCAGCATAAACATCTCGGTATCCCAAAACACCGCGCCCTTATACACCTGCCCCGAAAGCCCGCGCGCGGCTATCGACATACTCTCGCTATGGCGTGGCGCAATGCAGTTTAAGTGATAAATGGAGTAGTTGAGCGCCCGTTCCGCTGCTTCATCGCCGTCGATTTCTATGTATGAGACATCCCAAATTTCATGCCATTTGGCGATATGCTTCGCCTTTTCCTCCGCATAACTGCCGAGTGCGGAAATATCCTTTGTTTCGCCCGCCGTCACTAAGATTTTGCGGTAGATTTTATATTCCTTTCCCGCCTCAGCCGTGAAACAAATATTTCGGGCAATGGTTTTTTCCCCAACCACTATGTTTTCGGACGCCGAAAAGTCGTATTCCACCGTTTCAAAAGTATCAATGTGCGTCCCTTTTTCGTGCGTGACCGCCGAAACAAAGCAAACGCCGTCCTCATAGTCGCAGACCATCTGCTCCAAATGCGGCCCGTTGATGTCCCACACATCGCCGTCAATTTCGGTATGCACGCAAACCTCCGCCGCATATCCTGTCTGTACCGTCAGACATTGCAGAATTAGATTCGGATTTGCCTGCGATACCATTCTCTCCTCGGTAAAGCTGACCGTTCCGCCTCCCGTTGAAAAACAGGTTTTTCTCTCATAAATGCCATCATAAATATTCAAACTCACCTTGTGTTCGGAATATTTACTGTCAGGCAGAGCGAGCTTTGCGCCATCCAAAGTCAGCTCCGCAAACAGTCCATTTGGTGCATTGACAGGCTCCCGCCAACCATCCCCCACCTGATCGTATACTCCGCCGAGATTGATTGCAGGCATATATTCCTTACGATATTCGCATAGCGTCCCCCGCACCCCCATTGCTCCGTTGCCCGTCAGGAACATGTTGCCATGGTAGGCGGAATCGGGTTTATTGTAGCCGTCTATTGTAATAGTTTTTGTTCTCATCTTAATCTACCTCACTCGCTGAAATCTGCGCATTGCCTATAAACATTCGCGGAACGGGACGTCTCCCTCTTTTCTTTATTGACACTGCCTATCCTCATCATCCTTTTACGCCACCGATATTGATACCGCCCAAGATATGTCTTTGAAAGATTATAAATATTAAAAACTGCGGGATACTCGCTAATACAAGACCCATAAATTTAATATTCATCTGTATTTTATTATCTAACTGCATCCTATATACTTTAAGCGGCGTAACCACATTCTTATCTAAATACAGCATCGGTTCAAAAAATTCCGACCATGCAGCGCTGAGTGTTCCGATTGCAACATATATAATTACAGGCATTGCTAGAGGGAACATAATGCGAAAGAAAATCCCGAAGTTTCCGCATCCGTCTAACTGGGCTGCTTCCACATATGACTGCGAAAGCCCGTCAAACGCATTTTTAAACAATATAATGTTAAATGCGTTTGCGGCCGCACCCAGCCACATCGGCCAGTATGTGTCAAGCAAACTTATGCCAACTCCAAAATCATATGCAAACGGAAAGTGAAGCATGGAAATATAGTTCGCCACAATACGCATCTGCGCCGGCATCATCATTGTCCATACCACAAGGGGAAATATCAATTTAGAGCCTCTTGGTCTAAGTTTTGACAAAACATACCCGCCAAATCCACAAACAATAATGGTTGACGCAAGACTCCCCAGAGACATTACGATCGTATTTAAAAATGAATTTGCCAGTTGAAGCTCATTCCATGCTTCCGACGGACGACGGACGATATTTCCCAACGACATATCTTTCGGAAAAAAACTGAATGTACCGTAAATTTCCCGCGTATCTTTAAATGCTGTCAGTATTGTCCATATTGCAGGGAAAACCGATATGAAACATGTTATCAGCAGAATTGCAAAAAACAGCCAATATATCAGTTTCCCCTTAAAAGTTTTAAGATCGGAGCTACTGAGCAGTCCCGTTTGTTTATTCTCAAATCGTTTCATTATATCCCCCTCCTTAATATCTATCTTCTACCTTGTTGTTCAACCAAAAGTAGAAACAGGTGAACACTATAAGGATAAGAAACATAATTACACTCAGTGCCATTGCCTGCCCGGTCCCCTTACCTCCACTGTTAAAACCGTACTGATACAATTGATACCCCAAGGATATTGAAGCGCCGTTCGGTCCGCCGCCCGTCATCGCAAGCGGTTGCTCCATAATCTGGAAAACGCCGATAATCTGACGTACAAGATTTAACAGTATGATTCCTTCCATTTGCGGCCTTGTTACATGCCATGCACGTTTCCACACGCCTGCTCCGTCCATCAACGCGGCTTCATACAGTTCAGCCGATACCGACTGCACCGATGCATAATAAAGAAGCATTGTACCCGGAAAGCCCTGCCATGTGGAATATATCATAATACCCGGAATCGCAAACGAAGGATTGTTAAGCCACTGGAACGGTTCCATTCCAAACTTTGCCAGAAGCATATTCAAAAGTCCGGACTGATCGGGATAGTATATATAATACCATATCAGCATTGCAGCAATCGCCGGAATAACTGCCGGCAGATAGATTGTAATTCTAAAAAAATTTTTTAAATGGACCATTTCATTTACTATAACAGCAATTATAACCGGCGGCAAAAACCCCAACACAAGGGACCATAACACATACTTCACAGTATTCCACAATGTGGGCAAAAACTGCGTATGTGTAATAACCTTTATGTAATTGTCAAATCCACAGAAATCGCCGGGGGTGTAGGCATTCATTTTGAAAAAAGACCATACCGCACCCAGCACAGTC
>CALXRY010000033.1 GCA_944390955.1 uncultured Clostridia bacterium
CTGAGAACCTGCATCTTCACATGTAGGAGCTTTATACTCACCCTTTGTCCAAGTATCAGTATCGCTCAAAGCAGGAATGCTGGTACTGTCTGTATGGCTGCTGTCGTTCTGACAAACACGCTCAGCAGTTCCTGTCTCTGTCTGCGTCGGATCCTTCGTTATCGTCCATGCGCCCCAGTTATGTACATGATCCACAATCGAAACATATCCGTTGACCGCTGATGCGCTAACAATACTTGCGTCGAAACTGGACACTCTTAAATTTTCTATGGTTATATCTGCATTTCCGGTAGCATTGCTTGATATCTTAAATTTTATTGTAAGTATAGTGCCTTTGTCTGTAATAGGATAGACGCCGGCAAAGGATATTCTTACTTTGTTATTGGCATATGTTGGGTTTACAGCGGACGCTCTGTCGGAGACTGCACTGCCTGCGCTTGCCGATATAATTTCCAGTTTTGTGTTGTCATAAACAACATTGAAACTTCCACCGCATACATTGCTTTCCGCAGAAAGTTCTATATTAACATCCACTTCCGAACCCGGTTCGCCGCTTCCGCATACAGCAGTGACCGTTATCGGATATTGGTAGTTATAAATAATATTGGCACCTGTGAGATCGTCATTATCCGAGCCGATCGATATGTTGCCAAAATCCGTTTCACTGCCGCTGTAATAGACCGTTGTTATATTAGGACACGAATAGAACGCGGCAGCAGAAACCTCGGTCAATGATCTCGGTATTATTATCGTTTGAAGATTTTCATCGTACATGAAAGCCTGCTCGCCTATACTGGTCAGACCGCTCGAAAAAGTTACTGTCTCCAAGGCTGTACAATATTGAAATGCCATGTGATCTATAGTCGTTACACTTTCGGGTATCGTTATATCTGTCAGCCCTGTACAGCCATAGAAAGCGCCGTATCCTATAGAAGTTACGCTTTGAGGTATCTCGATGCTTGTGAGATCATAATAATTTTCAAACGCGCCTGTTCCGATGACCGTAACAGGATAACCTTCTATCTCGCTCGGTATAGTTATGGAGGCGGCTGATTTATCGCCGCCTGTTATGGTAACTTTGCCATCGTCAATGGTATATGTAAATCCGTTATATTCTGCCGCAAAGATATTTGTCGCTCCCATCGGTAAAATACCGATCAGCAGCATAACAGACAGCAGCAAAGACAAGATCCTTTTCATTTTGTAAATCCTCCTATTCCAAAGTGTCTGTCAATCCCGCATCAAATTTTAATATCAGCTGAGCATCAAGAAAGTCAACATAACCGTCCCTGTTCACATCGCCTAAGCTGTAAATAGACTCATCGTCACCCGTATTTCCCATATTTTCAACATTTCTTAAATACGGATATCCACTATTCTTATCCGGCGACATATCCCACACTGTGTCAAAATTAAATCCGACAAAGCTATCTTTCATTTTCATTTCATCATTTGAAAGATTTTTGACGTTAGTCTGTACTCCATCGGTCGTCAAAATAGGGCTTTCAGCGACACTGTAATAATTATTAAAGACACTTCCTGTATATATCGCACCTACTAATCCATCGCTGTTGATTGCTCCGCTGCCGTCAATTTGTCCTGCATTATAACATCTGTTTATAGTGTGATTAGATGTCTCCCCTGCAAGTCCTCCTGTATTTGGATAACTAACATCTTCTGCTGAAACAGTTATATCTCCTATATTATAACAATCATCGACATACTGTTCATTTTTCCCTAGGCCATAAACATTTCCGGCAATTCCACCAATTGCGGAGGTACCTCTATATCCATAGTATGATATTTCTTCTATAGTAATATTACCGCAATTACCACATCGAGACATATTCCCTTGAAGCTCACCGGATATTCCTCCTATAGAGCAACGTTTTAAAGTACCCATATCAATACTTCCAAAATTAGTTGATTTTCTAATGATAGATGTTGATCCGTAAGATTGTCCGCATATCCCACCGCAGAAAACGTACGGACCGGCGTTTGCGTGATAATTGTTATCAACAGTTATATCCCCATAGTTATAACACCCGGAAATCTCACCATTCGTGTCTTGATATGAAGAGATACCTCCAATATATAACGTACTCGGACTTTCATTTATAATATGTATATTGTTATAATTTATACAGTTATAGATCTTAGAATATTCGGCATTTCCGTAAGCTGCAATACCTCCAACACGCAAATCCACTAAAACATCAGCTCCACGTGTTATTCTGTATTCTCCGTCCGTTAAAATCACATTTTCAACGATCGAACCTTCTCCAATATAACCAAACAAACCTGCTATTTGAGCCCAACCGCCTGTTCCGTATCGCACTCCGGTTGATTCATATATATTCAAACCTATTATTTTAAAACCGCCTCCATCATATCCGCGCACTGGCGACTCATAAGTGCCGATCGGTATCCAGCCCGTTCCGTCATTCCAATAAGCTCCGCCTTCGGATGTAGCCTCGGTCATATCGATATCATTTATCTGAATAAAATATTTGTTCAAATAATTTCTGACCTCATTCAATTGTTCCGGCGTTGATACTTGATAAGGGTCATCTTGTGTGCCTGTACCTCCGGCAAATACCGAATCATTCGCCATCGGCATTATCTCGGTCTCATCGGCCAACACATTGAAAGATACTGACGTTACAAACATTATGCCTATCAACAAAACAGATAATATTCTTTTCATGCTCTACACTCCTTTTTAACATATGCCATGCGACTTTCTTTTTCCTTTTCTCCGCAGGTACTCTTACATTTCTCCATATCAAGAGGCCTTACATCTTTATGTACTCCTAACGGAATACTCGGCAATACCTTGTCCAAAGCATCCCATTTGCAAAAGCTGCACCAATGTCCCTGTGTTTTTGTCCGCGCATCCTGCAAAAACGCGTCAAAAGCAGGGGACAAACGTCTGCTCAGTTCAAATATATCCGAAAAACAGTCACAGCTGCAGTGGATAAAATGCTCCGAAAGCAGTACGGCCGCCCCGTAAATATCACGGCACTGGTATTCTGTCAAAGGTGCTCCCTTGTCTAAAGCACCGTGCTCATTGCCGTTACATGCATAAAGTTCGGGGCATCTGTTACGAATATCGTCCGAAGACCGTTTTTTAGGCAGCTTTCCGCCCTCATCATAAAGAGTGCAGGCGTTATGATAATAGCAATCATTGCGGTGGCGAAATGGGCTGTCATCGGCGTAATATTCTTCCAGCTTTATGACCTTATCGACTTTAGCCAAATACGCAATATAAGCTCTTTCGCTTGCCTTGTCATGACGCACCCCGCATATCCAGACTTCTGCTGTTTTGTTATCCAGCTTCTTCTTCCATTTTTGCAGGATCATTCGGCAAATCTGTGGCTTACAACACGCCAATGTATAAATACCATTGGTATAACACGGCGACTGGCCATTATCTGCCGTAAGAATATAGGCATATAATATCCGTTCCATAAAAGCATCACATCCTATCTTTTTTATTTACTACATAATCTTTATTATGTGGTAATCTTATCCCAAGTGACAACACAAACCGAAGGCCCAATCGGGCTTATATATAAAAATAATGGCCACAAGCAAAAAATCCGGATGAAATAGTTTTATCAGCCGGATTGGATTGCTTCAAATATAATTTAAATGGCTTGACAAACCAAACAAGGTATGATATGATTTTAAATATTAGGAAAGGTTGTTAATTTTAAAATACCACATAATAAAGATTATGTTGTATTCAGCACATCAGCAGACCAAGCTTTTGCAGCTGTCTTCGATGTACATCCCCGCTCTCCATCGTATAGATCCTTGTTGTGTCTATGCTTGAATGCCCGAGAATATCGGCGAGTTTTACTATGTCCTTATACCTGGTGTAGAACGTTTTTGCAAACAGATGTCTCAGATTATGAGGAAAGACCTTCTTTTCCGATACGCCGGCTGACTTGCAAAGCTTCTTCATTTCCGACCAGATATTAGAGCGGTCGATCGGATTGCCTATTTTTGTAACAAATACACAGCCACTAACAATATTATACTTTTTCATATAAGCGGTCAGTATTTTGCATAATTCATTGGGAAGGAACACGTCTCGCATCTTGCCCTTGCAGTTTATCGTTGCCCGTCCGTTTTTAACAGCTTCGGCAGTTATAAATCTAAGCTCCGATACCCTTATTCCTGTTGCACATATAGTTTGGATTATTCTGTACAGCCTTTGCTTATTTTGCCTTTTGGCCGTATTCAGCAGCGCCTCATATTCTTTTTTTGTAAGTTCCCTTTCCGTACGAGCGAATATCCGTTTTTGTATTTTTAATAACTTGACCTTACAGCCAAACCATTTACAGAAATTAAAAAAGCTATTCAGAGAGGCTAATTTCGTATTAACGCTCCTTGGTGCATACTCATCTATGAGTTTTTGCTTATATTCCATGACTATATGCTTATCGACCGGCCTTCCACCCAGCCATTCAAAAAATACTTTTACATCACGAATGTATTGAATTGATGTAGCTTCTGCCTTTTCGGCATTTTTTAAATAAGTCTCAAAATTCCTCAATAATTGCTTTGTGATTTTATGCGCCATTTTCAACAACTCCTTCTTCTTGTATTTTATCATTAAATTATACTGTTTGCTACGGTTAAAATAAAAAGTTGCCGGAAAGCGCATAAGATATTATTCTATATATTATTACTCCAGCCCGCTCTCCTGTGCTATATAGCGGTCTACGGCGATTTTAGGGATTTTCCAGCATGAGCCTATCTTAAAGCCCTTGATCTTTCCCGTTCTGAGCAGTTCATATAAAGTATTGCGTCCGATGAGAAGATAATCCATTACTTCATCGGTGGTCCATATTTCATAATTGTCTGACATTAAACATCAGCTCCCTTCATTTTTATTACTTATATGTTGCTGCTGTTGATTTTCATAATTTTATGCCTCCAGTGCAAGCATAAGCGGATTTTTGAAAAACTCATATTCGCTCCTAAGCGGTATCACAACGGGACTTACGCCAATCTTATCAAACTTCTTAAGTATCTTTTCTTTAGTTGCCTTGTCCCAGTCGAGCTTATGCAGTGCCGTGTCAAGGCTCATGTGCTTTGCCGATAATTGTACAAGCTCAGTCATCTTTTTCTTTGATTTGTCCTTAAATTTTGAATTGTCGATGCGCCGGTATATTTCATCAAGCTTATAGAAATCACCGCCGCCATAAAATTTATTTGCATACTGCTTAAAAACATAAGTGCCTATCTTGTCGGAATGCTTAAGAAAACTCCTGACACTCGTACAGCCGA
>CALXRY010000034.1 GCA_944390955.1 uncultured Clostridia bacterium
CGAGAGGAACCCCTATTATCTGGTGCCCCATGGAGTTGCCGCATATGGGATATTTTCCGATAAGCGTTTTTACTGTGTCAGCGGTTCCCGGAGCGTCGAGCGGGTCGCCGGGGCCGTTTGAAAGGAATATAAGATCAGGCTTTTCCGCCTCGACCTCTTCAGGCGTTACATCGGCAGGGAATACCGTAAGGCGGCAGTCTCTTTTTGCCAAGTCGCGAAGTATACCCGATTTCGCACCCATATCGATAAATGCCGTGCGTATTCTGCCGGATTCGTTCACAATGTATTTTTCTTTGGTAGTAGTTTCCATTATAACGTTTGAATTATCGAGTGAATTTATAAGCGCCATGGCCTCCTCGTCGGACGGCTCACCGCGCATTATAACGCCTCGCATCACACCGTGGCTGCGCAGCGCTTTTGTAAGCGCACGTGTGTCTATCCCTTCAAGACCTACAACGCCCTCCTCCTCAAGAAAATCGTTGAGGTTCATTTCGTTTCTGAAGTTTGAGGGAAAGTCGCATTTTTCTTTTACGACGAATGCTCTAAGAGCCGTATGCGCCGCCTCGCTGTCGTCAAGGTTTATTCCGTAGTTCCCGATGAGCGGAAACGTCATCGTTACTATCTGACCGGCAAAGGACGGGTCGGTTAGCGTTTCCTGATAGCCCGTCATACCTGTTGTAAATACGACCTCTCCGGCAATGTCTGCCTCATAACCGAACATGCTGCCTGTAAAGCGGGCGCCGTTCTCTAAAATAAGCTGTGCCTTCATATAGCCTGATTTCTCCTTTCGCATAAATGATAAATTTATCGCAAAAAAAATGACAATGCCTACATCATTGTCAAAAAGAATAAATAACAGAAACAGCGAATGGGGAAATATAACCACCACACGATTTTTTTATATGTCCGATATTGACCTGTGCGCCTGTACCGATTGCCATATCGCTGTCTCCTTTGCTGTATTTTTATCTTTGGTATTATACCACCGCCGAAACATTTTGTCAAGATACGTTTTTTGATTTTAATAAATTATTTGGATTTTGTTTGTTTTTGACAAATATCATCGTATGCGGCATATAATTAAAAGCGCAATTATACAAATGCAAATAAATAATCAAAAAAATATTGACTTTATCATTATAACGGTAGTATAATAGTTATACAGAAAGACACATGGGCGTGTCTGCGTAAAACGCAGATGCGCCCTTTTGTTTTGGCGGGAAGGCCGAATGAAAATAGGAGTATGAGAAGGGAGTTTTAGATCATGAGTGCAATGACAAAGATAGAGATCATAACGAGGCGTGAAAAGCTCGAGGAGCTTATGGAGAGGCTTAACGATATAGGCATAAACGGCATGACCATTTCAGATGTACTAGGCTACGGAGTACAGATGGGGCATGAGCACTATATAAGGAATATGAGCGCAGACCTTCGCGCTAAGGTAAAGCTAGAGATAGTTGTATGCACCGTTCCGGTGCAGGATGTTGTGGATACAGCCATGCGCGTTCTCAGAACGGGCGAAATAGGCGACGGAAAGATATTTGTTTCTCCGGTATCTAAGGTCTATAAGGTAAGAACAGGCGAGGAGGACAGAGAGGCTTTGCTCTGAGAAAATTTACAAATAAAGCAGGCGCGCCGCAGAATATCAGAGGCGCGTCTGTTTGCGTTGCAGCTTTATTTACAACTTTTTCATCAAAAGCCCTTTACAATTTGCAAAAAAAATTATATAATAAAAATGTATATACTTAAAAAGCAATGACGGAGGAAACTATGCTTGGCAGATTATTTGATATAAGAACACTTTTGATAAACGTACCCATAACGCTCATCGCGCTTACACTGCATGAGTTGGCGCATGGCTGGGTCTCGGGAAAGCTCGGCGACCCAACGCCGAAGCGCGACGGACGTATGACGCTAAACCCGCTGGCGCATCTTGATGTGCTTGGGACGATACTGATGATTTTCACGGGCTTTGGATGGGCAAAGCCCGTAATGGTCAATCCGATGTACTATAAGGATAGAAAAAAGGGCATGGCGCTTGTTGGGCTTGCCGGACCTGTAATGAATATGCTGCTTGCGTTTGCGGCGCTTTTGCTGTTTACGCTCGTGTTCCTTATTCCGAATATGAAGATAGGAATTCCGGATGAACTTATGTCGACTGCGTCATATGTAACGCAGCTCTTTGTAGTAAGGAATCTATGCTTTGCGGTATTTAATTTTATCCCTATACCGCCGCTTGACGGCTCAAGGATCGTGACGATGTTCCTGCCGGACAGAGCGTATTATAAGCTTATGAGCATTGAGCGCTATGGCATGATAATAATCATGCTGCTGTCGATAACAGGAGTGTTTGACGCTGTTATCGGTACGGGCGTGAACGCGTTGTACAGAGGGATGGTATATGCGGTCAGCGGTCTTGTCGGACTGCTGCCGCTTTGATCGGAGACTGACATGGACAGTATCTTATATAAGCTTGATACATTTGAGGGACCTCTCGATCTGCTACTGACGCTCATCCAAAAGCATAAGGTCAGCATATACGATATCCCTATAGCCGAGATAACCGACCAGTATCTTGAGGCAATAGAAGGGATCGAAGATTCTCAGCTTGAGAACACGAGCGAGTTTCTTGTTATGGCGGCGCAGCTGCTGCTTATAAAATCAAGGATGCTGCTCCCGAAGAAGGAATCCGAGGAGGACGAGGAGGACCCGAGGGAGGAGCTTGCAAGGCGGCTTGAGGAATATCAGAAATTCAAGGAGGCGTCGATAGAGCTCAGGAAAAGTGAGTTTTCATCGCGCTATATGGTGTTCAGACACGAGGAAAAAATAAAGTTTCCCGTGCCGGAATACAGCCGTCATCATGATACGGACGAGCTTATCGAGGCGTTTAACCATATCCTTGCAAGGCGTATACGCCGCGCAGCACCGGAAAAACGTGCGTTTTCGGGTATAGTTGGGCGCGAAAAGGTATCGGTTGACGATATGGTAGAAAAAATATGCAAGCGGCTTGCAAAGAATAAGCGGCTTGAATTCAAGAGCCTGTTTACCGAGGACGATTCAAAGCCGGAGATGATAGCTACATTTCTTGCGGTGCTTGAGATGATAAAGCTCAATAGGATAAGAGCCGATTTTGACAGCGGCAGGCAGGATTTTATAATAACTGCGGAAAAGGGCGGACAGCAGCCCGGGACCGCGAAAGGAGATTCCGATAACAGCAATGGATAATATCAAATATGCCATAGAGGGCATATTATTTGCCGCAGGCGAGCCCGTAAAGGCGGCCAAGCTGGCGGTTGTGCTTGATGTACCGGTCGACGATATACATGCGGCCGTCAAAGAGCTTAAGGAGGAATATGACCGTGACAGACGCGGCTTTAATATAATAGAGATACTTGAGGGCTATCAAATATGCTCACGCCCTGAATATTATACATACATTCAGGAAATATTAGGAGAGCAGAGGAATCAGCCGCTTTCAAACGCAGCCATGGAGGCGCTTGCAATAATCGCCTATAAGCAGCCGATAACGAGAGGTCAGATAGAGCGTATACGCGGAGTCAATTCCGACGGCTGTGTAAACAGGCTTTATGAGCGCGGGCTGATAGAGGAAGCCGGACGTCTCGATGCGCCTGGCAAGCCTATCCTGTATGTGACGACGCAGACGTTCCTGCGCTGCTTCGGGCTCAAATCTCCGGACGAGCTACCGCCGATAAATTTTGTACAGATGAAGATAGACGAGCCGCCGCAGGGCGAGCAGCTTAAAATAGAAGATGAAAAGCAGGACGGTGCAGAGTAAACTAAAGGCCTTGACCGGTGCGAGGGGGAATTTTATGTGACGGCTTTATATATTTTGATGATAATTTTTGCCGTTTTCGCTGTTATTGCATTGATCCCCGTACGCGTCACCGTGCTTCTGAATATGGAAGAACAGGAGGTCACGCTCAGATATGCCTTTCTAAAGTTTATTCTCTATCCGCGTCCGAAAAAAGAGGCCGAGGAGCATGAGGAAGCGGCGGAAGATCAGAAAGAGCCTCAGGACAGAGGCTTTGATATACACGCTGTGATTGATTTTTTGAAGGGCTCAAAGGACGATATAAAGGCGCTTATATCAAGGTCAGCAAGGTATTTTGCAAGGCATGGGATAAAGATACGCGAGCTGAATATTTCGTCGAAGTTCGGGACGGGAGACCCGGCGTATACCGGTATGCTCTGCGGAGCGGCGTATACCGCGGTTTATAATGCAATAGGCTTTCTGGATAGGAACACAAGGCTTTTGAAATGGTCTGTAAATCTGACTCCCGATTTCGATAGCGCCTGCTTTTCGGCGGGGCTGTATACGCAGCTGAGCACAAATGCAGCGCATTTTATAATAATGCTGTTCGGAATAATAAAATATGTTTTCAGAATAGCAAAAAATATATCAGGAAAACAAACCGAATTGAGAAAGGAACAGGACAATGGATAATCCGGTTAAAGAAATGCTTGAGGGCGCAGTGAAGAATTTTGATACGCTTATCGATACTAAAAAGGTAATAGGCGAGCCGATATATGCGGCTGATGGTACGGTGATCGTACCGGTATCAAAGGTCTCGATAGGTTTCGGCGGCGGCGGAAGCGAGTTTTTTTCTAAGAGCACAGATCAGGGAAAATCGTTTGGCGGAGGTATAGGCGGCGGAGTAAAGATGGACCCTGAGGCGTTTCTTGTGATAAATAATGGGAATGTACGTCTTATCCCGATAGGCGGAGGAAGCTCGCCGCTTGACAAGGTCATAGACCTTGTACCTGAAATGGTCGATAAGGTAAACGGCTTCTTTAAAAAAGACGCGGATGAGCCGGCAGAATAAAACACAGACAAAGGGGCAGCTATGATAACATTACAGGACAAAATTTTATCGAAGGTAACAAAGCCGACGCGTTATACCGGAGGCGAGCTCAACGCCGTTTTGAAGGACCCGAAAAGCGTGGACGTCAGGTTCGGCTTTTGCTTTGCCGATACGTATGAGATAGCGATGTCGCATTTGGGACTTAAGATACTGTATCATTCGCTCAACAATAGGAGCGATACCTGGTGCGAAAGGGTCTTTGCTCCGTGGACGGACATGGAGGATGAAATGCGCGCTCACGGTATGAGGCTGTTTGCGCTTGAATCGGGAGATGAGGTGACGCATTTTGATATGCTCGGCTTTACGCTCCAGTATGAGCTTTGCTACTCAAATATCGTCAACATGCTGAATTTGGCGGGGATACCGCCGCTTGCGTCCGAGCGAGGCGAGGAATATCCCATAATATGCGGCGGCGGCCCGTGCGCTTATAATGCTGAGCCGGTGGCTGATTTTTTTGATTTTCTCATGATGGGCGAGGGTGAGGACCTTATAAACGAGGTCACCGACGAATACGCCCGCTGGAAAAAGAACGGTAAAAAAGATAAGCGCGATTATCTTGAGGCTATTGCAAAAATAGATGGAGTGTACGTGCCGTCGTTTTATGACGTTGAATACAATGCTGACGGCACGGTAAAGAGCGTTGTGCCGAATAATCCCAACGCAAAGCCGAGGATCAAAAAGCGTATAATGCGCGATTTTGACGGTGCATATACTCCCGAAACTATTATTGTGCCGTTCGGAGAGGTCGTTCACGACAGGGTAATGCTTGAAATAATGCGCGGCTGCCTGCGCGGCTGCCGCTTCTGTCAGGCGGGATACATATACCGTCCGCAGAGAGAAAGGAGCCCGCAAAGGCTTCTCGGAATTGCCGACAGCCTTCTTTCCTGCAGCGGCTATGACGAGATATCGCTTTCTTCTCTCTCAAGCAGCGACTACGGCGGACTGCGGGAGCTTACCGACGGGCTGCTTGATATGACAGAGCAAAAAAAGATAGGGCTGTCGCTTCCGTCCCTAAGAATAGATAATTTTTCTCTTGAGCTGATGGAAAAGGTGCAGAAGGTGCGGAAAACGGGAATAACGTTTGCGCCTGAGGCAGGCACGCAGCGGCTCAGGGACGTTATAAACAAGAACATAACAGAGGAGGATATTTTATCGTCCACAAAGCTGCTGTTCGAGGGAGGCTGGACGAGCGTAAAGTTGTATTTTATGATAGGGCTCCCGACGGAGACGAACGAGGACGTAGAAGGCATAGCGGAGCTTGCGCAGAAGGTACTCGGCGTGTATTTCGGCATTCCCAAGGAGGAGCGTGCAAAGAATATCAACATAACCGTCAGCACGTCAAGCTTTGTGCCGAAGCCGTTTACGGCGTTCCAGTGGGCGGCGCAGAACAGCAGGGAGGAACTCATAGAGAAGCAGGATCTGCTCAAGTCCTCGATAAAATCAAAGCGCATACGCTATAACTGGCATGACAACAAGACGAGCTATCTTGAGGGAGTGTTTGCGCGCGGCGACAGGCGGCTGTCAAGGGTGATACTGCGAGCCGTGGAAAAGGGCTGCAAATTCGACGGCTGGGGTGAGCATTTCAGGTTTGACCTTTGGATGGAAACGTTCGAGGAGCTTGGTATCGATCCGGATTTCTATAATCTCCGAGAGCGCAGCTATGAAGAGGTGCTGCCGTGGGATCATATTGATATAGGCGTTACAAAACTGTTTTTGATGAAGGAAAATGAGAAGGCAAAGGCGGCTGAAACTACTCCTCACTGCCGTGAAAAATGCAGTGGCTGCGGTGCGGCCGTCTGGAAAACGGGGGTGTGTACTGAAAAATGAGCAGCTATATTTTGAAATATTCGCGTGACGAGCGCGTAAAATATATATCGCACCTTGATTTTGTACGGCTCTTTCACAGAGCTGTAAGGCGCGCTGATATACCGTTTGTATTTTCTCAGGGATTTAATCCGCATCCGATAATGACTGTCGCGCAGCCGCTTTCCGTCGGAGTGACGTCGGACTGCGAATACATGAAGGTCGGCTTTGACGGCAATTTTGACGAAGCAGAGCTTTGCAAGGGGCTCAACGGGGCGATGCCGCCCGGATATGAGATCAAGGCGGCAAAAAAAATAAACGGCAAGGAGATAGACCTGACGAAGATCAACCGCGCGGAATATATCGTTGAAGCGGAATACGAGGGCAGTATCGATGATATAAAGGAGTTCCTTGCAAACAAGGAGCTTGTCGTGATGAAAAAAACCAAAAGCGGCGAAAAGGAATCGGATATACGGCCGTATATATATGACCTGAAAATCATCGACAGGCAGGAGGGTACCGTAATGCTTGATATGACGATAGCTGTCGGAAGCATATATAACCTCAAGCCCGAAACGGTGCTCAAGGCGATGGAAAAGTATCTGCCTGAATTCAGACCGGGATTTTTCGCGGCGCACCGAAAAAGCATGACAATAGACGGAAAAGAGATATTATAGAAAAGGCTCCCGAGCCGTTTGGCGTCGGGAGCCTTCGTTTTCTAATGCTTTCTGCGTTTTACGCAAGCTTTGCAAGCTTTAATGCAAGCTGCGACTTCTTTCTCGCTGCTGCGTTCTTGTGCAGGATACCCTGCTTTACGCCACGGTCGAGCTTTTTTACAGCATCGTTGAATAAAACTTTAGCGTTTTCCGTATCAGCTGCTGTAACCGCCTCTTCAAACTTCTTTATGGCAGTCTTAAGCGCGGTCTTGTGCATCTGGTTTATCAAAGTCTTTTTCTTTGATACCAAAACGCGCTTCTTTGCCGATTTGATGTTTGGCATGCTGAAACACCTCCACAAATTTAATCTATAATACTACAATAGTATACACTATTTTATAGATAATTGCAAGTGTTTTTTTCATCTTTTTTTAATTTTTTCAAAGTAATCTATAAAGACGTACCGCACGGCTTATTTTTTATGTAATGTTACCATATTGAGCAACGGAGTTTACATATCCTTTATTTTTTTGTAGTAGTCAAGACTGCGGAACGACCTGTCTATATGCGTAAGCAGATATCTTTCAGAGATATTCTCAAGCTCCTTAAAGAGCGTATCGTTTCCGGTAAACGAAAATATACGCTTGTCCTCCGCCTGAGTTATATAATACATCGCCTTGTACACTCCCGCGCTTACGGAGGTGCTGTTTTTGCCGCGGCAGGAGCGGCATACCATGCTGCCCTTGTCAAAATCAAATGCGCATGTTTCTCTGCTCCCGCAGCCGCAGACCCCGAGATTCGGCATATAGCCCTCGATAGTCATGAGCCTGAGCTCGTAAACGGCCTTAACCTTGTCTGGAGCTTCATTGCGGTAGGCAAGGGCGTATACGGTGTTCAGAAGCGTCTTTAGGAGCCTTTCGTCAGGGTTGTTCTCGCCGAGCATGGCATACGTTATGTCGGCAAGATAAGTACACAGCGACAGCTTTACGATATCCTCTGTTATGGGCGTGAATGTCTCGGTCACGCTGACTGAATTTACGTTGGCAATGTCGCGGTTTGAAAGGTACAGATCAAATTCACCGAAGCACATAAACTGGCTCGAAGCGGCAGAGCTGTTTCTCTGCCGCTTTGCGCCGTAGCTTACCGCCCTTATGATACCATAGCTTTCGGTGAATATATTGAGCATCCTGTGCCCGTCGCCGTAATCGTTCTGTTTAATTATAAGACCATGCTCTCTGACGGTTCCCATATGTCTGCATCCGCTTTCTGATTTTTTTCGCTTACCGATTTATACAGTAGATATGCCTCAATATCGCCTGTTTCGACAAACGCGTTCCAAGAAATGCTTGTGAGTTCCATATGACCATTAACTCCTTTCGCCTGCTATTATTTTGAGTTTATCGGTCATTTGTTATACTGTCACTATTTTCTTCGCGATGTTACTCGGCCTGCGTGTAGCCAAAATTCTTAACGAGAAAATCGCTGTTTCGCCAGTCTGTCTTTATCTTTACCCAAAGCTCGAGAAAGACCTTCCTTTCCAGCATTTTCTCAATATCGGTTCTTGCAAGACTCCCTATTTTTTTAAGCATTTCGCCGTTTTTCCCTATTATTATTCCCTTATGGCTTGCTTTTTCACAGTATATCGTGGCGTATATATTTGTGAGATTTTCTTTTTCCTGCATTTTTGTTATCTCTATCGCCACTCCGTAAGGTATCTCCTTCTGAAGAAGCCACAGCATCTTTTCACGGATTATTTCCGCCGCAAGCTGCCTTTCCGGCTGGTCGGTGACCATATTCTCGTCATAGAACTGCGGCCCCTCCTCAAGGTATTCCTTTATGTTGTTAAGGAGGATATCGACGCCGTCACCGGTTTTTGCGCTTATCGGGACTATTGCCGCAAAGTCGTGCATACTTGAATAGTCGGCTATCATCGGCAGCAGCTGCTCCTTTTTTACCTCATCGATCTTGTTCATGACAAGGATGCAGGGCAGTCCCGTTTTGTCTATGTTCTTTGCTATTTTGCGTTCTATGTCGTGTATGCTTTGGCTTGCATCAACGACAAACAGCAAAACGTCCGTTTCGTTCATGCTTTCGTTCGCCACGTTCAGCATAAACTCGTCAAGCTTGTTATGCGGCTTGTGTATCCCGGGAGTGTCGGTAAATATTATCTGCTCTTCATCCGTCGTATATATGGCTAAAATCTTGTTTCTTGTTGTTTGGGGCTTTTCTGAGATAATAGATATTTTCTGTCCGATTATTTTATTTAGCAGCGTCGATTTCCCGACGTTCGGCATTCCGATTATTGCCGCAAAGCCCGATTTGAAGTTTTCTGTCATATATTTTATTTATTCCTTTCTTTGTATTTAAGTACAAATATCACGCCAAGCACAAGTGTGACTGCTATTGCCGAAAGAGCGCGTGGTGAAAATGCTATGTCAAGAACGGCCATGATGAGCTTTTCTGTATCAAGCAGAAACAGAGCTGCTCCTACCGCTGCTGCGCCCAATGCCGTAATTATCACCGCGGCCGCCGCTATGTCCTTTGCCGCTCCTATTTTTTCGTTGTATTCTTCCGTTACAGCGTTTGAAAGCCGCTCGACCGACGTATTGAACAGCTCTGCCGCCATGACGGCGCATATCGTAAACGCAAGCACAGCATATCCGGCGGAGTCAAGGTCGTAGGCATAAGCAAATATCAGTACCAGCAGCGCTATCACGACGTCTATACGTAAATTCCGCTCCGCCTTTAATGCGCGCAAAAAGCCTTTAGCCGCGCTTAAAAGGCTTTGAAAAAAGCTTCTGTTTTTCATTTTGCTATTCCTTTTCTTTATTACTTTCGTGTTATCCCAAGATTATTTAAGATCGCTTCCTGACGCGTAAACATTTCATCCTCATCGCTGTCGTTCTCGTGGTCATAGCCGAGAAGGTGCAGCATGGAATGTGCGCACAGAAATGCCAGCTCACGCTCTGCGGAATGTCCGTATTCCTTTGCCTGGGTAACCGCTTTTTCAAGAGATATAACTATGTCGCCGAGCATGATTTTGCCGTTTTCGTCATATTCAAATTCGTTTTCTATGATGTCGCCGGCGCTGTCGAACTCAAGCATCGGAAACGACAGTACGTCGGTAGGCCGATCTATGCCGCGGTACATATTATTCATTTCGTGTATTCCTTCATTGTCTGTGATCGTTATGCTTATCTGAGCGTCAAAATCACATTCCTCGTATTTTAACGCCTCGTCGCATACCTTCTGCATGAGTTCCCTCATGTCGTCCGTAAATTCAATTTTGTTCTGTTCGTTTTCTATTATTAGCTCTGCCATTTCTCCGTTTTTCCTTTTCCTCTTCAAATTTGGCGTATGCCTTGATGATCTCCTGCACGAGCGGGTGACGCACAACGTCCTTTTCCGTCAGGGTACAGAATTCAATGCCATCGATGTTCCTGAGGATCTTTGACGCTTCCTTAAGTCCCGATCGCTTGTCGCCGGGCAGGTCGATCTGCGTTATGTCGCCAGTAACAACGGCGTGCGAGCCGAAGCCTATCCTCGTGAGAAACATTTTCATCTGCTCGGGAGTTGTGTTCTGCGCCTCGTCAAGGATAATAAATGCGTTATCCAGAGTGCGTCCGCGCATATATGCAAGAGGCGCGACCTCGATTATGCCCTTTTCCTGATATCGCAGGAAGCCCTCTCCGCCGAGCATTTCGTACATTCCGTCGTAAAGCGGCCGCAGATACGGATCGACCTTGTTCTGAAGGTCGCCCGGAAGAAAGCCAAGCTTTTCTCCGGCCTCGACCGCAGGACGTGTGAGGATTATTCTGTTTACCTCTTTTTTTCTCAGCGCTGTTACCGCCATCGCAACGGCGAGATACGTTTTTCCTGTGCCGGCAGGGCCTATACCGAATACTATCGTGTTGTTTTTTATCGCCTCGGCATATTTTTTCTGTCCGAGAGTCTTTGTTTTTATCGGGCTGCCCTTGACGTTTATGGCAACGCAGTCGTCGCCGAGAAGCTTCATGTCGGCTCCTCCGTCCTCCTGGACCATCGTTATTGCGTACAGCACCTTCTGTGTGTCGATCCTGTCGCCTCTTGAGAGAGCATCAATCAGCACGCTTATGACCTGAGACGCGCTGTCTACATTCTCCTCCTCACCGCTGATGCGCAGAGAATTTTCGCGTTGGTGTACGCTGACGTTGAACGCCTTTTCGACGAGCTTCATATTTTCGTCAAAGCTCCCGAAAAGCGGCGCAAAATCAATATCCTCTGCAGTCTCAAGCTGTCTGTTTATCAAGCATTTTCACTCCTTGTTTATTGTAGTTTCTGTTCCTATATCTTCAAGGAAGGTCATTTTAAGCCTTACCCTTATTGTGTCATCGTTTATTTTTTCCCATTCAAGTTCGCGATCCTGAAGCCTTGGATTTTTAAAAAGCTCCTTTGCTATCTCCTCTTCAAGACGCTCCTGTGCTATAAGAGCAGCCGCTTCCTCTGTGATCGGCTCTCTTACGACATCTACCTCGCTGTAGCGGCGCTCGTTAAGGCATAGCCCGGAATATCCGAAAAACGGCAGAGTAAGCTCATGACGCTCATCGGATACGTCGGCATTCTCAAAATCCGGCTCTTCCTTAAAAAACAGATTGAACAGCTTGCCGAAGATCTCCAGGCTGTAATATGCTTTTTCACGTCCCGTTTTGACGCGGCTTTCGTGGTACAGGCTCTGCTCGGTCGTTTTTTCGTGGTATGTTACGGCCTCGATATCGCCCTCGGCGTGAACCTGCATGTAGCGTTCTTCGTAGCCCTCCTTGAAAACAGGGACCGTGCCCGAAATAAGCACGTCTCCGGCAGATACGGCAGTTTCGTTTTCAACGACACGCTCGCCATTTCTTATATCGATCCTCTGAACAAAGCCGTCACAGGCGGCGACTATGTCGCACGGCTGGGATTTATCTACAGTTTCGGGCTTGAGCCGTTTTTCGTAGACCTCGACCCTTGCACATGCGCCCTCTATGTATACCCACGCCCATGCTACTGTGCCGGTCTTGTTTATAAGCTGATTCTTTATCTCGGAGATCGGCGGGAGCGAGCTTTTGAGCGAGCCGGGCTTTATCCCGTTCTGCTCGAGTATCTCTATTATCTGCGCTTCGCTGCTCTCGTATACGCCGTCTATTTCCACCACCCATATGAACTGTGCCGTTACCGCAAAGAATATTATCATAAACAGAGCTCCGGCAAAAAATGCATAGCGCTTTCCGTAAAGGCGTTTCATCATGAACGCTCCGCGGCGGTCTGTGATGTGTATCTTGACTCCTGTTTTTCTTACTATAGGCCGCAGTGTTCTGAGATCGCTTATGCTGACACGAAGGATAAATGCTCCATCGGCAGCTTTTACGCTGCCGACATCAATTCCCCGTCTGACGCAAATATTAATAAACCGCTCGGCGTCAGACCCAGTCACCCTTATTATAACATATCCTTTCAAAAATTTAAAGAACTTATTAAACATTTTTTGCACCTTTTTTATTAAATTTTATATTCAATATGCAAAATTTCGCCGGTGATCAATATGTCGTCGCGGCGGATGCTCTTAATCTCAAGATTTTTTCCGGTAACAGCTATGCCGAGTTTTCTGCTTCCGACGACGATGCTGCCGCTGTCATACGAGAGCAGCGCCTTATAGTTTTCTATATAGAGCTCCTTGTTTCCGGAGACGGTCATGTGCGGCAGATCAAGTGACACGTCCTTCGGTACGCCCCATGCGTCGCCCAAAGCCTCTCTGGGATTTTTCATAAAGCACCATCCTCAAAAATCAATCTAATCTATTTTTATGTCTTAAACCGGATTTTAAGACATAGAAATATAGCATGGGAAAATTAAAAATCTGAAAGGAACGTAACTATGAAGAAATTCCTGCTGCACATGGCTGTTATATGTATTCTCTATCTTATCATCACAAACGCACAGAAATCGGTCATTTATGCGGTCGATGCGATGAATATCTGCTTTTCTATGATAATCCCGACGCTGTTTCCCTTTTTCATCTGCTCGGGACTGCTCATTTATTCAGGCTTCTGCGAGAGCCTGGCAAAGGTATTCCGTTTCTGCATGATGCCGCTATTCCGGATAAATCCGGCGGGCTCGTCGGCGTTCATACTTGGCATAGTCAGCGGATATCCCTTGGGTGCGGTAACGGCAGGCGAGCTTTACAGCAATAATTACATATCAAAAACAGAGGCCGAACGCTTGCTTGCATTCTGCAATAATTCGGGACCTCTGTTTATTCTTGGGTCTGTCGGACTTGCCGTTTATTCAAATATCAAATACGGGATAATGCTGTACATTTTTCATGTGCTTGCGGCGATAACCGTCGGGATAATATTCAGCTTTTATAAGCGCAAAAGCTACACGGCTCCCAAGTCGGTCATGACCTCACCCGAGCGCGGCACAAGTGAGATATTCAGCATTGCGCTTAATACCGCGATACAGAATATCCTTATAGTATGCGGCGCGGTGGTATTTTTCAGCATCGTGAGCCGCATCGCGCTCGATATGCTTCCGCTTAACGATTATCTTATGAGCATCGCAAAAGGCCTGACGGAATTTGTTACGGGGACGATAGCCGTTGCGGGGCTGCCCGTTCCGATAGCCGAAAGACTGATCATTACGGCGTTTATCGTCGGCTTTGCAGGGCTCAGCGTCCATGTTCAGGTCATGGCGTCGATCGCAAAGTACGGACTGTCGCTTGCGCCGTATCTTATAGGGAAGTTCATGCATGGGCTTATAGCCGCGTTTTATACGTT
>CALXRY010000035.1 GCA_944390955.1 uncultured Clostridia bacterium
GGCGCGGGTGCGTATTTTATCGGATCGCTTTCAAGACCGATACTGAATAACCAGCTTCTCGAAGGAGGACACGATGCCGTGATCCCGACGGTGCTTACGCAGTCGCTTGGCGGCAGTCTAGGACCGATAATAATACTTGCGATGGTGCTGCTGCTGTTGCTGTCGGCATCGATGTCAACGCTTTCGTCTGTCGTGCTGTCGTCGGCGTCGGCGATCTCGATCGATCTTGCGCCGGTCGTGCACAAGAATTACACGCAGAAGCAGGAAATGCGCTTTACAAGATTTTTATGCCTGCTGTTCGTTGCGCTGTCGTACATATTTGCGACCCAGAATATAACGATAATAGTAAATATAATGTCGTTCAGCTGGGGCATCGTATCAGGCTGCTTTATAGGTCCTTATGTTTGGGGAATTTATTCAAAACGTACGACAAAGGCCGGAGCATGGGCAGGTATGATATGTGGATTTTTCACCGTACTGATCGCAACTGTCGTTCTTACTGCAATGAATGCAGGAGATGCAGGCTTGTATTCCGCATTTCAGGCGGCGTCCGCAATGGCTCCAGAAATGGGAGTGGCGGCTATGGTGGTTTCGCTTATAGCTGTGCCGGTCGTGTCTATGTTTACAAAGAAATTTGACGAAAAACATATTGCAAAGGTTTTTAGCAAATAAATAAAAAAGAGGAAGTTACTTATGCCTATCACAGAATACTTAGAAAGAAATGCAAAAGAGTTTCCGCAGGACACGGCGCTTGTGGAGATAAACCCAAAGGTCATGGAGCATGCAAAAGTCACATGGAGAGAATATTCTCTTATCGAGACCAACCCCATGAACGCAGGACGTCAGGAGATAAACTGGCTTCAGTTTGACAAAAAGGCAAACAGGTTCGCCAATCTGATTTTGAGCCGCGGCATAAAGAAGGGCGACAAGGTGGCAATACTGCTCATGAACTGTCTTGAATGGCTGCCGATCTATTTCGGTATCCTGAAGGCGGGAGCGGTCGCCGTGCCGTTAAATTACCGCTATACGGCTGAGGAGATTAAATACTGTCTTGAGCTTTCGGAAGCGAGCATGCTTGTTTTTGGCCCTGAATTTATAGGGCGTGTTGAAGAGATATGTGAAAGGATACCGAATGTAAAGCAGATATTCTACGTTGGAGAAGCCTGTCCCACATTTGCGGAGAGCTACGATTATCTTGTAAAATTCATGCGAAGTATTGCTCCCGATATCGATATATCAAACGATGATTTTGCGGCGATATATTTCTCATCGGGAACAACGGGATTTCCTAAGGCTATCCTTCATAAGCATACGAGCCTTATGCATGCGGCAGCAGTGGAGCAAAAGCATCACGGACAGACGAAGGATGATGTGTTCCTGTGCATACCGCCGCTGTACCATACGGGAGCAAAGATGCACTGGTTCGGAAGTCTGATCTCTGGCGGCAGAGCCGTATTACTGAAGGGTATAAAGCCGGAATGGATACTTCGTACGGTATCTGAGGAGCTGTGCACGATAGTATGGCTGCTCGTCCCTTGGGCGCAGGATATTCTTGACGCGATAGACCGCGGCGAAATAGATCTCAGCAAGTATCAGCTCAGCCAGTGGCGGCTGATGCATATAGGAGCGCAGCCTGTGCCGCAGAGCCTTATAAAGCGCTGGAAGAAGCATTTCCCGAACCACCAGTACGATACAAATTACGGCCTGAGCGAATCCATAGGTCCAGGATGCGTTCACCTAGGTGTTGAGAATATACATAAGGTTGGGGCAATAGGCAAGGCAGGCTATGGCTGGGAAGTAAAAATTGTTGACAGGGACGGGAATGAGGTCGTGCAAGGTGAGGTAGGTGAGCTCGCTGTTAAAGGGCCGGGCGTTATGACGTGCTATTACAACGACAAAAAGGCGACTGATGCGGTGCTGCATGATGGCTGGCTGCTTACGGGTGACATGGCAAGAGAGGACGAGGACGGATTTATCTATCTTGTTGACCGTGCAAAGGATGTTATCATCTCCGGCGGCGAAAATCTTTATCCTGTCCAAATAGAAGATTTCCTCAGACGTCATGAAGCAATAAAAGACGTTGCCGTGATTGGTCTGCCTGATCATCGTCTCGGTGAGATAGCTGCAGCGATCATAGAGCTTAAGCCTGATCACACATGTACGGAGGAGGAAATAAACGATTTCTGCCTTGATCTTCCGAGATATAAGAGACCGAGAAAGATAATATTTGCCGAGGTGCCGAGGAATCCGACCGGCAAAATCGAAAAGCCGAAGCTTAGGGAGCGCTACTGCGGAGAAAGCCTTGTAGAAGCGCAGACAAAGGAATAATAATTTTAAGATTAATCGAGAGGTCGGCGGTCATTGGCCGCCGACCTCTCGTATTGATGTTATCAAAGTAACTATAAGATATGGCTCTATATCAGTCCTTTTGTATCTCAAGCAGCATAAGTATGTGAGGTATGCCATCCTCAATAAATTCTTCCGATACCTGCTTAAAGCCTGCGCATTCATAGAAGCTCTTTGCATAGGTCTGGGCTTCTATTTTTATTTTGTCGGCGTTAAATTTTTCTGCCGCGACCTTTATGCCCTCGTCAAGTATCCTTGAACCAAGCCCGCAGCGTCTTTTAACAGATATCACGCGCCCTACGGACGCTTCCTCGAACGACACGCCCTTGTCAAGCACCCGAAGATATGCCTGTATCCCATCGCCGTCCTTGAAAAATATGTGGTATGCTTCCTTGTCCTTGCCGTCCAGCTCCTGATACGGGCATTCCTGCTCCACAACAAAAACAGAAACTCTTAATTTCAATATTTCATAGAGTTCGTCCGGAGACAGCTCATCGTATTTTTTGATCACTAATTCCAATCCTATCCCACCTTTATATGATAGATGCATTATAACACATTTGCAGCAAATATTCAATATAAAAAATCCAACCGTCTGCCATTGGGTAAACGGTTGGATAGATGTGCTATTCTACTGTAACATATTCCTGCCAGCGGTAGATGACGTTATTTTCGCTGTTTATTATCGCCGCAGTAACTCTGTAGGTGCTGCCGGCAATGAATTTCCCAGCGCGGTTTTCCTGTTCCCATTCCTCATTATAGATATCGGGAGCCGGGGCAGGATCAGGCTTTGTGTCAAAGCTCACGCTTCCATATCCCGGACTATCCGATGAAGCATACACTAAATTACCGCTTTCGTTGTATACATTCACATCAAACCGCCGCGCATAGGGAAGCGAGCAGTTAATATCAACAGAAATTTTTTCCTCAGACGCTTCGGTCACAGCCACGTCTACACCCTCGACGTCCAAATTAGTATAATCCTTTTCATAGGTCGAAAAGAAATAATCCCAAAGCTTTATATACGCTTCCTTTGAATTTGCTTCAAAGCTTCCTGTCTCTGAGAAATTCTCAAAAGGTACACTGATATATGAGTCGAGATAGGCCGACGGATTATCGTCTTCATCGCACTGTATGAGCTGGATGATAACGTCTTCTATCTGCCAGTCATCTGATATGAACAAATTGATTATCGTACCTCTATGCTTGCCTGACAGCGGTCCAAGCAGCTCATTCAGATAATCACCCCTGTATTTACCGCCATCAAGGGAATGCTCTGTAAACCTGTATGCTATTGTTTGTATCCCGGGTCTCGCTGCCTGATACATAACGTCGAAATTATTTGTTTCAATATCATGCTGGCTTATACGTCCTCGGCTGACGCTGTCGGACGCCAGTACAACACTTCCCTTGTTTCCATTGATCTCAAGCAGATTGACCGGTGTGAGCCAGCCTCCTGTTTCGCGCAGCTCATAACGCGTCATGGTCAGCTCTACAGTTCCGTTGTCGGAAACAT
>CALXRY010000036.1 GCA_944390955.1 uncultured Clostridia bacterium
ATCGCGGAACAGTAGGTGCAGCCGCCCGTGCCGCGTGTTCCGTCGCGGTTGGGGCACGTAAAGCCGCCGTTCAGCGCGACCTTGAACACCTTGCCTCCGAATTTATGGCGCAGATGATAATTCCATGTATGATAGCGCTTGTTGTCATCGGAGTATTTAAAGCTGTTATTCATCTGAAAGACCCTTACAGATATATTCCACGGAGCGAGGCAAAATGATCCACTCTGCCTGCTCCATGACGCGCCTCTGCAGTATCTCCGGTGTGTCGCCGTCCTCGATGTAGACCGCCTTCTGCATGATTATTTTTCCGCCGTCGACGATCTCGTTGACAAGATGCGTCGTCGCACCGGTGACCTTTACGCCGTAATCGAGCGCCGCCTCGTGTACCTTTAAGCCGTACATGCCCTTTCCGCAGAACGACGGTATAAGCGACGGGTGGATATTTATTATCCTGTCTGCGTACTCCCTTAGGAGCTCGCCGCCGAATATCGCAAGGAAGCCTGCAAGCACGATAACATCGACCTGCATCTCCTTCATGTACACACATATCTGTCGGCTGAATTCGTCTATATCTCCGCCGCAGTCGGCGTTCTTTCTTATCACCTTAGTCGGTATCCCGGCGTTCTTCGCGCGCGTCAGGCCGTATGCCGACGCACTGTTTGAGCAGACGCAGACTATCGTGCCGCTCTTTATGATACCGCTTTTTTCCGCGTCTATTAATGCCTGCAGATTCGTTCCGCCGCCCGAGATGAGTACTCCTATTCTTTTTTTCATATTATATCTACGCCCTTTTCTCCGGTAATAAGTTCTCCCACAATGTAAGCGGTTTCTCCTGCCTCCTCAAGGCACTTAACGGCCGTGTCAGCCTTGTCCGCATCGACTGCGACTATCATCCCAAGTCCCATGTTGAACGTATTGTACATGTCTCTTTCCGGGATATCGCCCATCCTCTGCATCATCTCAAATATCGGCAGCACCTTCCACGAGCCCTTCCTTATAACGGCTCTCAGACCCTCCGGGAGCATCCTCGGAACGTTCTCTATAAACCCGCCGCCCGTTATATGCGAGACGGTGTTTATGCCGACCTCGTCTATGAGCTTTAAGAGCGGCTTTACATATATCCGAGTCGGGGTAAGAAGCTCCTCGCCTATCGTTTTGCCGAGTTCCTCGGAATATTTCCCGAGCGTTTCCCTTGCGTTGTCGTCATTTAAGCCGAACAGCTTTCTTACGAGCGAATAACCGTTTGAGTGTATGCCGCTCGACGCTATGCCGATGAGCACGTTTCCGGCCGACGCCTTTTTGCCGTCTGTTATCTTTGACTTTTCAACTATGCCCACGCTGAAGCCGCCAAGGTCGTACTCGTCCTCGGGCATCAGCCCCGGGTGCTCCGCGGTCTCTCCGCCAACGAGCGCACAGCCCGCCTTTACGCAGCCGTCCGCCACGCCCTTTACTATCTTTGCGACCTTTTCGGGGACGTTTTTCCCTATCGCAAGGTAATCGAGGAAGAAGAGCGGTCTTGCACCGGAGCACGCGATGTCGTTTACGCACATCGCAACGCAGTCCTGACCTATCGTGTCATGCTTGTCCATAAGGAACGCAACGCGTATCTTTGTCCCCACGCCGTCCGTTCCCGAAACGAGCACCGGCTCCTCATAGCCCTTCGGCACCTCGAACAGGCCGCCGAAGCCGCCTATCCCGCCGATAACTCCCTCTATCGCCGTTTTCTTTACGTCGTCCTTGATGAGCCTGACGGATTCGTAGCCAGCCTCAACGTCTACGCCCGCCTGCTTGTATGCGTTTTCACTCATGATGTTATCCTCCATTTTATTTATTTTCAAGACCTTCCACACTTATAGAAGTGAGCCTTTTATCATTGTCATAGCCGCAGGAAATGCCGTCAGTGACAAGATCCTTCGGCATTATCAGCATCCTTCCGTTTATCGAATACGCGCCTATCCGCCTGCCATTGTAATATACCTTCGTATCGGTCGGAACGATGTTGTCATAGACCGTCCCGGCCTCGCCTTTGTCCGGTATCTCCACAGGGTCCACCTCGTAATAGTCCCGATTACGAGTGATATTGAGCGTCTCTGTCTCCGCGTCCCATGCAACGTCAAAGCCGTAACCGCCCAGATACTCCGCCACAACGACTACATGGTCGTTCACGCCGAAGCACGGTATCTCAAAGCCGTTTATCTCGGTACGGATATCGGTGTTGAACACCGCGGGCTCGTTTATACGCTTTATAGCGATGAGCTCCCCGCCGTCCTTTGCGATGAGTGTCTCATCGTCAAGACGCTCGATGATATCATATCCTCTGCCGAGAACATTTTCGCCTGTTTCATCAATCACCTGGTATTTGAGCTCATTCTTCCCTATCCTTATCCTTATCAGTCCGCCGCCTATGTCCGCAGCGCCCCATATACGCTCGTCAGACTCAAGCAGCACATTCCCGTAAAGGTCAAGAAGATCGGAGCTGTCACTGCCAGCCTTTTTTGCATTGATATATTGCCGGTCGCCCGTATACCCAAGTCCGCTATATTCGCCGTAGGGTATGATATATTCCCTTTTGACTTTATCTATAAGCGCATATTGACCGTTCAGCTCGCCGATAAACGTATCGCCCAAATCCGAGATACGCGTGCTCCCTAAGCGCTCCGCTATATACCATACGCCGGAATCCGCGCTGAATTCATTCATATCCGTATCTATATAAAACGATCTGTCTCCCTGATGTACGTAAAAGACCGTTATCTCCGTATCGAGATCGCTAAGCCCGTACGCATCGCTGTAGACCATATCGTATATATAATCGCTCATCAGCTCGCCGTCGCCGCTTACAAAGGCATATTTCCCGTCCTTTTCGGAAGCATACATATCCATCAGCTTTCCCGACGGATCGCGCAGACAATTCACACGTCCCTCAACGCTCCACAAAAGAGCTCCGTCAAAGCCGTATTTCTCCGTATATCCGTCCCCGTAGCAAAGCCAGCCGTCGTCCAGCTCGCCGATGTCGGAATGCGGCTTTTCCACAAGCACGCTGCCGTCCGTATCGAGTATTATCAGCTGACTGTCGCTGAGCTCCGCCCTAAAGCCGTTTTTGATTGGATATATGTACTTGTAACGATTGCTTACTATCTCGCCGCTGTCATTTATCAGCACCCTATCGCCGTCGAAATGTACGGTGTATACCTCTGTGTCAGATGGGAGCTTTTCGTATTGACCTGTGAAAGTCAACGAATATTTATCGGTATCGATTATTTCGCGGTAATCACGGTCAAGGATATTGCTGACGCGTTCATCGTTTTCGACACATATCATCCCGTTGTCATACACCGTTATATCCTTATATACGGCCAGCACATTAAGCTCACCGTCAAGCAGTACATCGTCAGACCTGTAGTTCTGGGCGGCAACTATCACTCTTCTGCCGTACCGGTCCGTATACGCATTGCAGATGCCGTAATTCCCCTCCTCGGGCAGCACTTTTTTACCGTTTTTATCCGCAATATAATATCGGATATTATACAATGCATCTCGCGTACGGATAATATCGTATTTATCGTTTATCTCCTCGGAAACGACTTCCTTGGGACCTTCGTATACGTACGGCGTAGGCGTGGGTGCGGCAGTCTCCCTCAGTTCGCCGTTCTCATATTTATAGGATGGACCCTCATAACGTTTAAAAATATCCTCGCCCATGGAAACGGCATATGTAGTCCATGCCGTTGTTATATACCCGCCGCTGAGCACGTTTATCTCGTCTACCTGATCAGGTATCTCGGTGATAGTTTCCTCTATAGTCCACCGCGCACCGGCGGCCGCTCCGAATACCGCCGCGGACAAAGCCGCAGAGAGGATGTATTTAAGCTTCATTGGTATCGCCCCGTTATATCTCTGCCGCCTCTGCCTTTATCTTCTCATTCTTCTTCATAACGCCCTCGGCCATTCTCTGCTTTTCGGCTCTGAGCTTATCTTTCAGATAATCGTACTTGAGCGACATTATCTGCGCGGCAAGTATAGCGGCGTTCGTGCCGTTGTCTATACCAACGGTCGCCACAGGTATTCCAGGGGGCATCTGTACGGTCGCAAGCAGCGCGTCCATCCCCTCAAACGTTGACTTTATCGGAATACCTATAACCGGCAGTATCGTGTGCGCGGCCATTACTCCGCCCAGATGCGCGGCCATTCCTGCGGCGCAGATTATAACGTCTATGCCGTTTGCCTCGGCGTTCTTTGAAAATTCCGCAGCAGCGTCCGGCGTCCTGTGCGCCGAAATGACGTTCACGTCTACCTCTATACCGAATGCTTTGAGCTTCTCAACACATCCCTTTACCTTCGGAAAATCAGAATCCGAGCCCATTATAAGGGCAGCCTTTGGTGTATTCATAATTGTCTCCTTTCGCATATTCCGGAAAAACGAGCAGCACGCCTTTTCTCCGGCTGTTTCAGATAATTTTTCACATATATTATTATAGTACCAAAAACCGCGCCCAAAGTCAATATCTATCGGGAAAACTGCACGATTTTTCAAAACTTTTTGTTTGCCTCTTGCAATACTTACAATTATGAATTATAATAATAATTCAAGCAGTTCTGGGGGAATCATATCAGAGGCTGCAGCACTTATTTTGGAAGGAGATAATACTGTACCAATGGAAGAAAACAAAATGGGGGTAATGCCTATAAACAAGCTTCTTATCTCGATGTCGCTGCCCATGGTGGTATCGATGCTTGTTCAGGCCTTATATAATATCGTAGACAGCATATTTGTGGCCCAGCTCTCTGAGGATGCACTGACGGCCGTTTCGCTTGCATATCCTATGCAGAACCTTATGATATCGGCGGCAGTCGGTCTCGGTGTCGGGATGAATGCGCTGCTTGCGCGGAGCCTTGGTCAGAAAAATTACGAGCTGGCGCACAAAACAGCGCTGAACGGAATACTTCTTGAGGGGATAGCATACATAATCTTTCTTATAATATCATTTACGATAGTGCGTCCGTATTATGAGGTGCAGTCCGGGCAGGGCGAGATAACGGAGATGGGTATTGAATACCTGACTATCGCCTCGGCATTGTCGTTCGGTATCTTTATGCAGATAGGCTTTGAGCGTATGCTCCAGGCAACTGGCAAGACGTTCTATACGATGATAACTCAGACTACCGGCGCAGTCATAAACATAATCCTTGACCCCATACTTATATTTGGGCTTTTCGGTGCGCCGCGTATGGAAGTCGCAGGAGCGGCTCTTGCAACGGTCATAGGACAGATAACGGCGGGGATACTTGCCATTATTATAAATCACAGGAAAAACACGGACGTGCACCTGAATCTGCAGGGGTTCCGTCCCGACGGCAAGATAATAAAGAGCATACTTGGAATAGGTATCCCGTCGCTTATAATGTCTTCGGTCGGCTCAGTCATGACATTTGGAATGAATAAGATACTTATTGCATTTTCGTCAACGGCAGTCGCAGTATTCGGTGTATATTTCAAGCTCCAGAGCTTTGTATTCATGCCGGTATTCGGACTTAACAACGGAATGGTGCCGATAGTATCATATAACTACGGCGCACGCAATAAAGACCGTATGGTGCATACGATAAAATACGCGATGATGTACGCTATAGGCATAATGCTCCTCGGGCTGCTCGTGATACAACTGTTCCCCGGTGCGATGCTGAGACTTTTCGATGCGTCCGACAACATGCTGGCAATGGGGACTGTGGCGCTGAGGATAATAAGCTTGAGCTTTGTGTTTGCGGGAGGTGGCATAGTCGTTTCATCGGTGCTCCAGGCACTTGGTAACGGTGTGCTCAGCATGTTCACAAGTATAATGCGCCAGCTCATAGTTTTGCTGCCGGTGGCATATCTGCTGTCGCTTCTCGGCAACGTCGATCTTATATGGTGGTCGTTCCCAATCGCAGAGATAGCCTCGGCCGCTGCTTCGCTTGTATTTTTCATGTATATCTATAAAAAGAAAATAAGAAGCCTGCAAAAATAAAGTCGGCTATATTGTGGAAAGCCTTCAGGGGGTGTGAACAGCTAAAAATTGCGGCAGTCAGACCATGTGCTGCGAAATTCTGCAGTTTATGCTGTATATGGTAAACAGACCAAAAAAATTTATTTGTTTTTTATAAAAATTTTTCTAAAAAACTATTGCAATGTATCGGATAATATGATATAATAACAGTCGTAGAAATTACATTCTACCCTTTTATCCTATACATAGCAACAAAAAAACTACCTTCCGCAAAGGTAGTTTTTTTGGTATAGCTCTTATTTTTGCTTTTAGTAAAATTTTGGTCATAATTCGCTGCGTATGAGCATATAATGTATAAGCATTATAACACAAAAGTAAGTATTTGTCTGATAAATGTAGACAATACAGCGTTACGAAAGGAGTCAACTATCATGAAAAAAGCTTTGTTTGCGGCGGCTGCCGCGGCAGCCGTACTGACCTGCGGCTGCGGAGCGAAGGAAATCAGTGTAAACGATATGAGTATCGAGGAAAAGGCGGCGCAGATGCTGATGGTGAGATGCGAACCGGACATGACGGAGATACTCGATGCCGGCGCCGGCGGGATAGTGATGTTCGCAAGGGATTTTGAGGGACTTACAAAGGAAGAGGTTCAGGCAAAGACAGCACAGTTCCAGGAAGCGTCCGAGATCCCCGTATTTATCGCGACCGATGAGGAGGGCGGCACGGTCGTACGTGTCAGCTCGAACCCATACCTCAGACAGGAGCCGTTCAATTCTCCGGCGTATTATTACCGTGCCGGAGGAATGGACAACCTTATAAATATAACAGCGGAAAAATCACAGCTTTTGTATGAGCTTGGTGTGAACATGAATCTGGGCCCTGTTGCCGACGTCTCGACTGACCCTGATGATTTTATATATAAGCGTTCGCTGGGGGAGGATGAGACAGTTACTGCACAATACGTTGCGGAGGCGGTTAAGGCGGCTAAGCGGCATAATATGGCAAGTTGCCTAAAGCATTTCCCGGGCTACGGATCAAACACGGATACACATACGGGTATAGCTGTGGACGAGCGCCCGTTTGAGGAGTTTACCAAAAAGGACTTTCTTCCGTTCGAGGCGGGGATCGCCGAGGGTGCGGAAGCAGTGCTTGTTTCACACAACATAGTCACGTGCATGGACAGGGAACTGCCGGCATCGCTGTCGCCTGCGGTGCACAGCGTTCTGCGGACAAACCTGCAGTATAATGGGCTGATAATCACCGACGATATGGAAATGCAGGCTGTACAGGATTACGGGGATATTTACATAAAGGCTGTAAATGCCGGAAATGATATGATAATTGTATCGGACTTTGATGCGGCTCTGGGCGAGATAATAGAAGGTGTGAGCACCGGGCAGATAAGCGAGGAGACGGTAAACACAGCGGTGGAAAGAATATTGAAAATAAAAAAGGAATGCGGAATTATCGAAGCAAAATAATATGAATAAAGGGGCTGATTCATCAGCTCCTTTATTTATATGCAGCAGAATAAATCATATATTTACCAGCACTGTAAAAGGATCGGCGTTTTGCAAGAAGGAACTCACGGGACGCGGTATGCTCTTTGGAGCCGCATTGCATGTGTCAAACTGCACAAAGCGGCCTTTTTATGCACCATTACCAACATAAAACTGTGCCAGACCTAATAAATATAAAAAAATGTCTGATTTTTTGCAACTTTTATATAAAAAAGACCTTGCAAATTTATTTGTTTTGTACTATAATAAAAACATGACATTGCGGCGATTGTGCAACTTGCAAATCGGTATGGGGAATTTGCGGGACGCTTCGTCGAAATTTACAAAGCTTTAGGGAGGTAAAAACAATGGCTAAAACCAAAACAGCCGTCCTTACCGCGGAACAGAAAGCCGCGAAGAGGGCAAAAACCTGGACGCAGATCAAAAGAGACAGATGGATGTATCTTTTGCTGCTGCCTGGATTTCTATTCTTTCTTATTTTCAAGATTTTCCCGTTATGGGGAATCCTTATCAGTTTCCAGGAATACTATGCCGGACTGAGCTTCTTTGATGCACGGTGGATAGGATTCCAGAACTTTGTGGACTTCTTTGTAGGTGCTGACTTTTTGAGACTGCTGAAGAACACGCTGATAATTTCATTTATGAACCTGATATTCTATTTCCCGCTGCCTATCATACTCTCGCTTCTTTTGAACGAGATCAAGGTGCAGTGGTATAAGAAGGTTCTGCAGACGCTCGTATACGTTCCTCACTTCGTATCGTGGGTCGTTATCGCATCTATATCATTCATGATCCTGAAGACTCCTGCCATAATGGGCAACGATGCTTACACGGGCGGAGCTCTCTTTGAGATCATAAAGGCGATTTCCGGCAAGGAAGTTGACCTGCTTGAAAACCCGTCGTCGATCTACTGGGTGCTGCTTTTCCAGGCGATCTGGAAGGAGACAGGCTGGGGAACGGTTATATTCCTCGCTGCCCTTGCAGGTGTTGACGTAGAGCAGTATGAGGCTGCTATAGTTGACGGTGCGACAAGATGGCAGCAGCTCATATACATAACGATACCCGCGATCCTTGGTACGATCGTAACGATGTTCGTTCTGCGTATGGGATCGGTTCTCGATACGGGCTTTGAGCAGATAATCCTTATGCAGAATACTCTTAACCAGTCGGCTTCCGAAACGTTTGACACATACGTGTATAACTATGGTAGAGTCGGCGGTGACTACGGACATACGACCGCTATCGGTTTGTTTAAGTCCATAGTCAGTCTGACGTGTATACAGCTTGCGAACCGTGCCGCTCATGCGGTAGGCCAGGCAGGCTTGTTCTAAGAGAAGGGGGAGTGAACTATGCTTAGTATAAAAAGAAAAACCTTCGGCGATTGGGTCGGAGAAATAATCATATATCTTGTGCTTACTATTCTGGCGGTTGTCATGGTTATTCCGTTCATTTACGTTATAGCGGCTTCGTTTGCGCCTGAATCGGAAATCCAGTCAAGACCTATATTCCTCATTCCGGACAATCCGACTCTGTCTGCGTATGAGGATGTGTTCTCCGGTTCGACGGGTGTCAGAGTTATCAGATCTCTTGCCGTATCGGTGGGTGTAACGGTATGCGGTACTCTTATAAACCTGTTCTTTACGCTGACGATGGCTTACGGCTTGTCAAGAACGAATCTTATCGGAAAAAAAGCTGTTCTCAACATGGTTCTGTTCACAATGGTAGTTAACGGCGGTATGATCCCCACCTTCCTGTTGGTTAAGAACCTCGGCATGTACGATACGTTCTCGGCTCTTATCCTGCCCGGTGCGATCTCGGCGTACAACATGCTTATTGTAAGAAACTTCTTTATTGAGCTCCCGAACGAGCTTGAGGAAGCTGCTTCGATAGATGGCTGCTCAGATATAGGAATATTCATAAAGATAGCCCTGCCGCTGTCGCTGCCCGTTATCGCAACATTCGGTCTGTTCTATGCGGTTGGTCACTGGAACAACTATTTCGGCGCGTTGCTGTATCTTGAGGATCAGAACAAGTATCCGTTCCAGCTCGTGCTCAGAAATATCGTTATGCAGACAGCAGATACTTCTGCGAATGCCGATCAGGAGCTTCCTGAGGATACGCTTAAAATGGCGGTCATCGTTATCGGTACTGTTCCTATCCTGTGCGTATATCCGTTCCTGCAGAAGCACTTCGCAGCGGGCGTTATGGTCGGCGCCGTTAAGGGCTGATTGAGAGGAGGAGTTTTAGATTATGTGGAAAAAAATTGCGTTAACTGCTATAAGCGCCGCGCTTCTGTGCGGTACGCTTGCCGGCTGTAGCTCTGATTCGGACAGTATACAGTATACGGCTGACGGCAAGCCCATAATTTCGATTATGACGGCTGCTTATCAGGCTGAGTCTGCAAGTGATGATGCTGCGGAAAATCCGGTAATGGCCTACGTTGAGGATAAAATGGGTGTGGATCTGAGAATAAGCTGGATCCCGTCATCAAACTATAATGAAAAAGTAACGGCTACTATGGGAGCGGGCACATATCCGCTTATCATGAAGGTAGGAGATCGAAGCGCGGCTATAATCGCAAACTGCCGAGGCGGTACGTTCTGGGAGGTGGGCGACAGAATGCTCGACGCTGAGAAATTCCCGAACCTTGCAAAGGCTAACCAACAGGTTATGCATAATATGTCCGTTGACGGTAAGGTATACGGCGTATATCTTTCGCGAGACCTCGGACGTAACGGTGTTTCGATACGTGAGGACTGGCTCGAGGCTGTAGGTCTTGACTATCCGGAAACGCTTGCGGATCTGAGAGAGGTCTGCAAGAGATTTACAGAGAATGACCCCGACGGCAATGGCCAAGACGATACGTACGGTATGATCATCACTTCGTACACAGGTCCTATCGACAATATAACCGTATGGGCGGGAGCTCCCAACGGCTACGGACTTAACGAGGAAACGGGTCAGCTGGAACCTGACTTCATGTTCCCCGAATATCTTGACGGCGTCAACTTCATAAAGGATCTTTATGATAATGGTTATATGAATACCAACTTCGCCACGATGGATGCGGAAAAATGGAATGAACCGTTCCTTAACGGTCAGGCCGGTGTCATCATTGACGTTGCCGACAGAGCAAGACGTCTGCAAACAAATATTACGGCGCTGAATCCTGATGCTAAGGTAGGAGTGTTCGGTTCGGTTGCAAGGGTTGAAGGCGAAGAAAGACGTGTTCTTCCGACAACGGGTTATAACGGTTTCTTCGTATTCCCGAAGGAATCGGTGAAAACGGAGGAAGAGCTTGACATGTGCCTTAAGGTTCTTGACCAGTTTGAGGATCCTGATATAGGTATGGCGCTCCAGTATGGACTGGAAGGCATCAACTATACGATAGAAGACGGTGTTTACAAGCATGTAAAGCAGGCAGATAATCCGGAAGAGGATGATACGACAAATAATATCTATTATGCAGACCTTAATCAGCTTATGACATTCATAAGCGGAAATGAAATGCCTGTAGAGATTCCGTATGCTTCAGAGGTTGCAGAAAGGGTTGACGAGGTTCTTGAAGAGAACATCCAGTATTCTGTTGCCGATCCGTCAGCTCCTTATGTGTCAAACACATATTCATTGAAGGGTACGATGCTTGATGCTATCATGTCCGAGGCTACGACAAAGTACATTACTGGCGATATCACCGAGGACCAGTGGAAGGCTGAGATCCAGAGATGGCGTGACAGCGGCGGTGACGACGTTATAGCCGAGCTTACTGAGCAGTGGCTTGCTGATGAGTCGGCACAGGCTGATCGGAGCGCAGCAAAGACGGATACAGACTAATGTTGATGACAAGCAAAATAAAAAAGAGAGCTTCGATTTTGGAGCTCTCTTTTTTATAGTTTTTGTTGTGCCGAGAATACGCAGGAGCGCTATGCGGCCTGTCCCTTGAGTGAAGCGATCTTCGGTATAAGCGGGACATAGCGGTTTGAGATATTTACGAACTTTCCAACGATGAGCGCAGAAATGATCGTTCCGATTCCAAGTCCGTCAAGGCTGCGCGACAGGATAACGGACAGTATTGCAGCGGTGAGCATAAGACTTACGTCAAATACTATTTTTATAGTTCCGAATTTCCTGTTGGGCATTTTTGACGAGATGACACTGACCGCGCCTTCTCCGGGCACCATCAATGTTGATGGAGCGACCTCTATGCTTATTCCAAAGCCGAGTATCGCACAGCCTACGGCAAGCGAGATCAGCTTTTCAACGATATTGACTGGCTCAAGCCAAAAAAGCAGATTCATGCTTATATCGATAAACGCACTGAATACGAGCGTGACAACAAGCTGCAAAACCTGAAGTATGCCGAAATCCTTTTTCAGCAGTACAAGCTGCAGGAGTATGAGCAGGATATTAAACACAAATGTGGCTGCTCCAAAAGACAGCGGGAAATTAAGACTTAAAACATACGGAATACTCGATATTGGCGATGTTCCAAGATCAGCCTTTGTGATAAAGGCTACGCCGAACGAGTTTATGACGACTCCGACAAAAAACCAGATATACCTGTAAACATAAGAACGCTGCATTAAAATTACCTCCTGTTAAACTATAAATATGTTCTATATATTACACATATATTATAACACCGGTGTATGGCTATGTCAATATTTTGTGGAAAATATTAAAAAATGCTGCATAAAGTTTGTTAATGATGCACAAAAAGTACGGCTGACGAACGTTGCTTGCTCAGATTATCTTGCTCTATGGCGCTCAGGGGCGGTTGCATTTATATTTGTCTGCGTGGAGCATTGACTTGGACAGCTTCATATTTATGGGCGGATAAATGCGGAAAATACTAAAAAAACCTTGAATTTCCGCCGAAAAAATGATATAATAATAAGATGAAAAATTGTTTTTTAAAATACGTACTGAGTATTTGGACTG
>CALXRY010000037.1 GCA_944390955.1 uncultured Clostridia bacterium
CCAGCTTATCCATATCCGCTATGCTTTCAGGTTTTAAATAATACAAATCCGCAGCCGTTTCTATAAGATTGCGATCGAGCATTTGCTCAATAATAGACGGGCCAAGACCGTCAATATTCATGGCATCCCTTGAAACGAAGTGCACAATATTCCTAAACCGCTGTGCGGGACAATTTACTCCTGTGCAGCGATAGGCGGCCTCCCCTTCTTCGCGCACCACGGCTGCTCCGCACTCAATACATCTGTCCGGCATATGAAATTCCTTTTCGTTTCCAGAGCGGTCTTCCTTTATTACCTCGACAACAGCCGGTATTATATCCCCCGCCTTCTGAACAACAACAGTATCCCCTATTCTTATATCTTTATCATTGATATAATCCATATTATGGAGAGTCGCCTTTGAAACATTTGAACCGGCTATCCTTACTGTATCAAGAATCGCCAGCGGCGTCAAAACTCCTGTTCTACCGACCTGCAGCTTTATATCGCGTATCGTGGTCGTTTGCTTTTCTGCAGGATATTTATATGCTATCGCCCAGCGGGGAAATTTCGATGTTGTCCCCATACGCCTACGCATTTCAAAATCGTTTACTTTAACCACAGCTCCGTCTATATCAAAATAAAGATTTCCGCGCTCCTCGCCTATTTTTTGAATCTGTTCAAAAGCAGCGTCTATCGTTTTAAACAACTTATCATCCAGGATTGTTTTAAAGCCCTGCTGCTTTAAAAAATTAAGACCATCGATGTGATTTACGATGTTCACGCCATGTATTTGCTGTATATTGAATACAAAAATATCAAGATTTCTTGACGCCGCTATTTTGGAATCAAGCTGGCGCAGTGAGCCTGCCGCAGCATTGCGCGGATTGGCAAACGTCGGCTGCTCGGATGCTTCAAGAAAATCATTTATCCTCCTGAAATTATCGCGTGACAAAAAAACCTCGCCTCTTACCTCAAGGAACGGTATTTTATCCTTCAGTACAAGAGGAACTGAGCGAATCGTCCTTATATTTTCTGAAACATCCTCACCGGTTATTCCGTCGCCGCGTGTCGAGCCACGGATAAATTCTCCGTTCTCATATTCAAGTGATACGGAAAGTCCGTCAATTTTATGCTCAACTACATATTCGGCATTCGGGAATTGTTCCTTGACTCTACGGTCAAAGTCTATGAGCTCCGATTTTGAAAATGCCTTTTGTAGGCTCTGCATCTCAACATCGTGATGTACCTTTTCAAATGAAGAAACTGCCTCGCCACCCACTCTCATAGTAGGCGAATTGGGGCTTTTGAACTGCGGATACTGCTCCTCCAACTTCTCAAGCTCCAAGAGCATAGCGTCAAATTCAAAATCAGATATTTCAGGCGAGTCCTCTACGTAATATTTGTAATTATGATGATTGAGCTGTTTCGTAAGCTCCTTAATGCGTTCATGTGGCGCAATCATGCGTTCTTCCGTCCTTTCAGTGCTATTTTGGCAGGCTTGTATAATGATTTATTTGAAATTTGCAAACCTTTCTACTGCCTTTGTAAAGCTTTCTATAGTTTTGTCAGCATCACCGTGCTCTATTCCGTCTCGTACACAATGCTTTATATGTCCTTCAAGTACCACCTGTCCGCATTTGTGAAGCGCAGATTTAGCTGCGTTTATCTGAGAAAGAACATCCTCGCACGGTATATCCTCATCGATCATTCTGTCTATCGCTTGTACCTGACCTATTATTTTTCTCAGTCGGCGGTGTAAATTATCTGCATCCATACACTGTCTCATATTGCTCCTCCGTATGATTCTTATTGTTTCTTGTATTAATCATATCATTTTTTTTGATATTATTCAATATAAAATAAGAATTTTGTTAAAAATATTGTCTATTGCAGCTCTACGAGCGATTTGAATTCATATCCCTGCTCTCGTGCTGCTGCAATAATATCGGCCAGTGCATCGGCGTTATCTTTTGAAACTGCATGAAGAAGAAGTATTTCGCCATTGTGGAAATACGGAACTACCTGCTTTACGGCGTTGTCAGCTCCGAGTTGATAATTTACGTCCCAATCTTTGTATGCATGACTCCAAAGTATAGTTTTGTAACCAAGACTTTGCGTTACAGCAAGCGAGCGTTCGCTATAAGCGCCCTCAGGCGGACGCAAAAACTTCATTTCCACGCCGTAAAGCTGTTTACATTTTTCACTTAATCCATCAAGCTCGGATTTTATCGTTTCATCATCGCACTCACCGAGGTTTGGGTGATGGATCGTATGGTTCCCTACTATATGCCCTTCGTCTATCATTCTTCGTACAAGCTCCTGCTGCCCCTCAAGATAAGGACCGGTCACAAAAAATGCGGCCGGTACACCGGCATCTCGAAGTACATCAAGAATTTTTTCGGTATAACCGTTTTCATAGCCTTCATCAAATGTGAGGTATATCTCTTTATTTTCAGTATTTCCTAAATAATATGCTCCGTATTTTGCAAGTGTTTCCTGCTGAGAAACCGGAACATCAGGAGCGGCACCCTTATTCCGAACAAACCCCCAGCCCGTGACCTTAGTTGACAAACTGCCGAAATCAACAATCGGCATATCGGTAGGAATTGCAGATTCTTTGATTATTGTCGGAGCAGGAGTCGTTTCCTGACGATTATCTGCGGTCAAATTACCGCATCCTGACAATATAGCAGCAATAACAGACAATAAAACAGCTTTTTTCATGAAAACCCCTCTTTTCTTTTATTTTTGGTTAAATTTTTTAATTAAAAAACAAAAAACATGTTGAATTTTTATGTCGAATAGTATATAATATATTAGTACATAGTGTTATTAATCTTTTGAAGGAGTAAGAAAAAATATGGCAACTCGCAGTAGCTTTGAAGAAAGAAATCGCGAAAGGCGCAGGCGTGAGCGTCTAAGAAAAAAACGTATCCGCACAGCCATTTCACTTATAGCTCTTGCCGGAGTTATAGCATTGATATGCGTTACGGTTTCGGTAGTGAGCAGAAACAGACAGGAGGCACAGAATTATACGGTTCAACCAGAATCAACGGCTGTAACCGATGGACAGGCTCAGTCAGTTTCAACTATAACCGCCTCAATAGACGGTAATGTTACAGGCACATCATCAATTGGAACAACGGCAACTCAGCCGGAAACCCAGACTTCAGCACAAACTCAGAATATGTCAATACCAGCGGCGGCTGAGGAAAATGATTTGCTTGAAATAATAGAAAATTCCGGTCAAACAAAGAGATGTTACCTTACGTTTGATGATGGCCCCACTACAAATATTACGCCTCAAATACTTGATACTCTCCGCCGTTATAATGTCAAGGCCACATTTTTTCAGGTGGGTTCGTTAATAAAGGCAAATCCAGACATGGCAAGGCGAGTCTATGAAGAAGGTCATCTAATAGCAAACCATTCCGAAGGGCATGAGTATGCTGAATTATATGAATCAACCGAAACATTTATGACCGAAGTTAACGAATGTTATGAGACAATAAAAAGTGTAACAGACGGAGAAGAACCGTTTAAGCTCGTACGTTTTCCGGGTGGAAGCTATAATTCAAGCGCAGACAGCTATTCACCCGTTAAGCAGGAATGCAAGAATTCGCTAAAAGAAGCCGGTTTCTATTACTGCGACTGGAATACTCTTAACGGCGATGCTGAAGGCAGAACAAAAGATGCTGATGAGCTTCTCGCATACCTACAAGAAACAGCTGCAGGTCAGAATAATCTTGTTATTCTTATGCATGACGCAGCAGCAAAGCAAGCAACGGCTGATTATCTCGGTTCCGCCATTGAATGGCTTATGAGCGAGGGTTATACATTCCATAGGCTTGATGATATAGAATACAATCCGACTCCGGCTGCAACTTCGAATCCAGATGAAGTATCAGCAGGCGCGGAAGCTGCAAATACTGCACAGTAATTTATATTGGGGACGGATATGTCTTTTTACATATCCGGTGCTGTTTTGAATTTATTATATGAAATACTGAAAAATCACTATTGACTATACGAAAAATTAGTTGTAAAATATATTTAAGAGAAAAATGGTATATCCATATATGTTAAGGAGGATTTTTTAATGGCAGAATTACGATGGAACCCACTTATAAAGGATTGGGTTATGATTGCTTCACACAGGCAGAACAGACCACAGATGCCTAAGGACTGGTGTCCCTTCTGTCCCGGATCCGGAAAGGTGCCTGATAATTTTACGGTTTACGAATATGACAATGATTTTCCTGCATTGTCACAGAATCCGCCAGTTCCGGACGATGTTGAGACAAGAATATACAAGACGAAACCCGCATATGGAAAGTGCGAGGTAATACTATATTCACCGGAGCACACCGTTACTTTGCCGGAGCTTCCTGTTCCTCATATACGTGAGCTTGTTGATTTGTGGACGAGTCGTTTTGAAGAAATTTCCAAGGACGAAAAAATAAAATATGTTTTCATTTTTGAGAACAGAGGCGATGTTGTCGGAGTTACAATGCCCCACCCTCATGGACAGATATATGGCTACTCGGTGATTCCTAAAAAGCTTGAGCTTGAGCTTCAGTCATGCAAAGAGCATAAAGAGGAGACGGGTAATTGCCTTATCTGTGATATGATGGAGGATGAGATAAATGCAAAAAAAAGGATAATATTCGAGAACGATGATTTCCTTGTATTTTTGCCATTTTACTGCGAATATCCTTATGGAATATACATATCGGCAAAGCGTCATATACAGAACCTGACACAGCTTACGGACAGCGAGAAAACAAGTCTTGCAAAGACTCTTAAGGAGGCGGCCGGAACTCTCGACAGCCTGTTTGACTATACTTTCCCATATATGATGTGTATGT
>CALXRY010000038.1 GCA_944390955.1 uncultured Clostridia bacterium
AGGTGCACCTGATGGCAGATGCCGTTTCCTGGACGCGAAAAATATATCCCGTGCTTTTTGCACACGCTGCCTATAAATCTGTGGTCATCGGCATTTTCAAAGCCGCTCTGAAGCGTATTGTGGTCGATATATGCCACCGAGCGCTCAGTCTTTACTCTTGGAACTCCCATGGCCTCAAATTCGAGATATGCCATTGTTCCCGTAGCATCCTGCGTAAGCGTCTGGTCAATGCGTATACCTATCTCGGAGCCCTTGACCATCTCGCCCTCAACGAGATGCGCGGAAAGTATCTTTTCCGTTAATGTCATTCCCATTAATATCATTCCTTTCGTCTGCATATACGTATATTTTATAACCTTTTCGCCGCTTTGTCAAGCGATTTGGCATATATGCGCGAACCGCATAAAAAAACGGAGCCGTACAGCCCCGTTTTTTATTAATTTAACAGATGAAAAAATATCCTGCCGCTTTTCATAAATTTTTATAGTCAGATCGTATGCACTCCCTCGCCCGAATACCACGACGGAACAACGCGTTTCATATCCCCATACCAGCTGAGCACATCGCTCGCCTGCCTTAGTTTCCTCATTGCAGAACGAAGCGGCGCATCAAAACATTCTGAATACGCCTATCACCTTTCCGATTATCGACACCTGATCGACGATTATCGGCTCCATATAATCATTCTCCGGCTGGAGCCTGAAATGTCCCTTTTCCTTATAAAAGGTCTTTACGGTCGCCTCGTCGTCATTTACAAGAGCCACGACTATATCACCGTTTTCAGCCGTAGGCTGCTCCTCAACTATTATATAGTCTCCGTCAAGTATCGCGGCATTTATCATAGACTCGCCCTTGACCTTCAGCATAAATATATTCTTGTTCCCCACAAACTCCATAGGAAGAGGGAACGTCTCTGAATTATCCTGAATAGCCGTTATAGGGACTCCCGCAGTAACTTTTCCGTACATCGGCACGTCAAGATACCTGTCGCCATGTTCCTCTGCAGGGACGACAGGCTTGTATTTTAAAAGCCGCATTGAGCGGTTCTTTGAGGATTCGTGTTCTATATAGCCCTCGTTTTCAAGCTTTTTCAAGCGCGCATGGACCGTAGCCGTGGATGTCAGACCAACCGCCTGGCATATCTCGCGCACCGTCGGCGGAAAGCCGTTTTCTGTAATGCACTTGTGTATAAAATCCATTATCTCATAATCCTTGTCGGTTATCCTCGCCATAAGCTCCCCTCCGGTTTTTTTCTGATTCTATAATACCATACTTCCGTTCGTTTGTCAAACAAATATTCGCACCATAGGATAACAATCTGCTTTTTATAATCTACAATAATCGCGCTCTGCTTTAAAATAATTATTTCATAATAACCAAAATCACTCACAGGGGTATTCACTTTTTTGATTTTGTGTGGTATAATAAAAAAGATGTATAAATCTTTTTTTACGGAGGACAGAAATGAAAACAGCTATTATAGGTCTCGGACTTATCGGCGGCTCTATAGCCCGCCGCCTGAGAGGCTTTCACAACTGCACTATCGCCGCGTACGACAGGACAGCAGACACGCTGCTCCTTGCCAAGCATGACGGTGCAATAGACGAAGGCTCGACAGACGCCGCAGAGGTATTTGAGGACGCGGATCTGATAATACTCTGCCTTTATCCGGAGCTCAATATCGAGTTCGTAAAAAATAATCTTGAGCACATAAAAAGCGGCGCAGTCATAACGGACGTTTCTGGCGTCAAGAGCTTTATGGTACACGAGCTTGAAAAAACACTGCCGCCGGACGTTGACTTTGTTGGAGCGCACCCGATGGCGGGACGCGAGGTAGGCGGCTATCAAAGCTCCACGGACACGCTTTTTGAAAAGTCCTCGTTCCTGATAACGCCGACAAAAGCAAATAAGCCGGGGAGCGTCGCGCTCATCCGTGAGCTTGCCGAATATATAGGCTGTGCGCACGTCGTTACGACGACGCCCGAGGAGCACGATGAGATAATCGCCTACACGAGCCAGCTCATGCACGTAGTCGCAGTAGCTCTATGCGATAATCCGATGATAGAGCGTTCAACGTTTTTTAGTGCAGGCTCACTGCGCGACTGTACGCGCGTCGCCGTTATAAACGAGGAAATGTGGAGTGAGCTGTTCTGTGAAAACAAAAACGCCCTTTCAAAGAGGATAACCGAAATGCAAGACAGCCTTGAAAAAATAAAGGATGCCGTCGAAAAAGAGGACAGAGATGGACTCAAAAAAATAATGAGACACGCAACGAGCCAGAAAATGAAATGGCTTATGGAATAGGAGAAATGACAGATGCCGAGAACTGAAAAGGAACGCGAAGGACTAACCCTCCTCGGGAACAAGCAGACAAAATATTCCGACACGTACTCACCGGAGGTGCTTGAGACGTTTGTGAACAAGCATCCGGACAACGATTACATGGTGACGTTCAGCTGCCCGGAATTTACGTCTCTCTGCCCGATAACAGGGCAGCCCGATTTTGCAAAGATAATAATAAATTATATACCCGACATAAAAATGGTCGAGTCAAAATCATTAAAGCTGTATCTTTTCAGCTTCAGAAATCAAGGTGATTTTCATGAGGACTGCATAAATATAATCATGAAGGATCTTGTAAAGCTTATGGACCCGAAATATCTTGAGGTCAAGGGAATATTCACGCCGCGCGGCGGGATATCGATATACCCGTTTGCCAATTACGGCAGGAAGGGCACAAAATACGAAAAAATCGCCGAGGAGAGATTATTCTCGGCACTGGAGTGGTGAATATGGATAAAAAAGCACTTGTAGTATTAAGCGGAGGTCAGGACAGCACAACGTGCCTGTTCTGGGCGATAGACAAATTCGGAAAGGAAAACGTCAGCGCAGTAGGCTTCGATTACGGTCAGCGCCACAGGCTTGAGCTTGAATGTGCGGAAAATATCGCAAAAAAGGCCGGTGTACCGTATGAGATCATATCAACGCCGATAATAAATCAGCTGAGTGCAAATTCGCTCACGCGCGAGGATATACCGGTCGAGGAGACAAAGCCGGAGGGCACGCCTCCGAACACGTTCGTTGAGGGCAGGAACATGCTGTTCCTGACATACGCGGCTATCTATGCAAAAACACACGGAATGACCGACCTTGTTACCGGCGTATGCGAAACAGATTTTTCGGGATATCCCGACTGCCGTGATATCTTTATAAAGTCACTGAACGTCACGCTGAACCTTGCGATGGATTACAATTTCTGCATCCACACGCCCCTTATGTGGATAACCAAGGCACAGACATGGGCAATGGCGGATAAGCTCGGCGTACTCGATATTATCTATAACGAAACTCTCACCTGCTACAACGGCGTTATGGGCGAGGGCTGCGGTCACTGTCCTGCCTGCGCTCTAAGAAGAAGAGGCTATGAGGAATATATGGAGATGAAGAAATGTACAAGGTAAAAAAACGTCTTGAAATAAGCGCCGCTCACCGTCTGGAGCTTGACTATGAATCAAAATGCACGAATCTTCACGGGCACAACTGGATAGTAGACGTGTATCTTAAGAGCGAAACTCTAAACAGCAGCGGTATGATAATGGATTTTACACATATAAAGAAAAAAATAATAGATAAATTTGATCATAAGATAATAAATGACGTTGTCGATTTCAATCCCACGGCGGAAAACCTTGCAAAGCACATCTGCGACGAGCTCGCGCCGTACTGCTACAGAGTCGACGTTCAGGAGAGCACCGACAACATAGCAAGCTATGAAAAAGATACGAGGAATGATGAGATATGAAGGTCGTTGAGATATTCGACAGCATAGACGGCGAGGGTCTGCGCGTAGGAAAGACAGTATCGTTCATACGCCTTGCAGGCTGTAATCTGCGCTGCACATACTGCGATACGCTCTATGCGCTTTTCGGCGAGGACGAGCCGTGCAGATACACCGAAATGACGGTCGGCGAGGTATTCAGCGCGGCAAACAAAAGCTTCGGCCGTATAACGCTGACAGGCGGCGAGCCGCTGCTTCACAGCGAATCCGCAGAGCTTTGCGATATGCTTGCAGAGGCGGGCTGCGAAATAAATATAGAAACAAACGGCGCGGCCGATATAACAGAATTTATGAGCCGTGTAAAGCACAGAGATAATATATTTTTTACGATAGATTACAAGCTCCCGTCAAGCGGCATGGAGGATAAGATGCTGTGGAGCAATTTTGAGGTGCTCAGAAGCTGCGACGTGGTAAAGTTTGTTGTCGGCTCCGAGCAGGACACAGAGGTCATGAAAAATACAGTACGCCGGCTAAACGGCATATACGCGTCTTCCGCCAGACCTCATATCTATGCAGGGACGGTATTCGGAAGCTGCGAGCCATCAAAGCTCGTCGATGCTATACTCGGCGATCCGGAGCTTAAGGACGTAACGTTCCAGCTTCAAATACACAAATTCATATGGGATCCAGAAAAGCGCGGCGTATAGAGTTTAAAATTATTTTAAAATACAAAAAGGACTGATGCCCTAAAAATCACAATAGGCTGCAGTCCTTTTATAATATTACTTTCGCTTTACCACATATATTTTAGCTTCACCGCAATTTAAAGCTGTAGAAGCTTTTTACGCTTTGCAAGATAATATCCTATTCCCAGCACATCGGCAAGTAGCCACCCTATCGGCACCGACCACCATATCCCTATCAGCCCAAATGCCGGAACGGCTGAAAACGCATATGCCAAGAGCACCCTTAGCCCTAGTGATACTATCGTCAGCACAACAGAC
>CALXRY010000039.1 GCA_944390955.1 uncultured Clostridia bacterium
CGCGTTCTGGGTATCTCCTGAGGACGTAATACGTCCCGCGTATATTACGGATACCGGCGCACAGATGGAAAACGATTATTCAAGGGTGACGGACACCGCATATAAAGAATGGTTTGACGGCAATATCATATGGTCGTATTTTGAAAGCGACTATCCGTGGACAAGGCTCGGGTATACGTATGACTGGAGCGGCGGAGAGTCGGAATACGGTCTGACAGAATTTCTTGTTTTCGATGGCAGCAAGACAGAAATAGAATTCACATGCACGACAGAAGAATTCGTCAGTCGGCTTGCCGGGAATATAGATCAATAAAAGGAAAGGGTGAATAACATGGCAGTAAATTGTGATAACAACCGCGAATGTCCCTGTACATACGATTGTCCGAGGCACGGAAAATGCTGCGCCTGCGTAGCTCATCACAGAGATCACAACGAGGGTGTTCCGGGCTGCTTCTTCTCAAAGGAGGTAGAGGCCACATATGACCGCAGCATCGAAGCGCTGGCAAGAGATCACGGGATAATCAAATAATTCATCAGAAAGGAACAGTTAAAATGGAACAGAATAAAACAACTCAGGCAGCGATGCCGAAATTCACAGGGCTATCACACGTCTGTATTTTTGTAGATGATATGATGGAGGCTGTCGAATATTATAAAAAGCTTCTCGGGGTCGTGCCCGATCACTATCTGTCGCACTGGAGAAACGAGGGCTTTTTCAAGGCCGGAGGCTTTATAAACGAAGCCGCCAATGGCGATGTTTCGATCGCATTTGTAAATGTTCCCGGCACAAAGCTCACGCTTGAGCTTATGCAGTATCATTACCCTGAGGGACGTAGGGAGCCGGTGATCTTCGCCGCAAACGATGTGAGCGGAGCACGTCATGTGGCGCTTAAGATAACGAATATCAACGAAGCATTTCTGCACATAAAGAATATGCCTGATACAAGGCTTATTAATACGACCGATGATTACGAGGTGTTCAAGATAAGCGAAACAAGTCCGTCTGAGGTGCATTTCTTTGATCAGGGTGAAAACGAACAGGACGAGCGTAATAAAGAAACAGCCGCGATACTCGGACAGGTACGCTATTTCTATTTTATCGATAAATACGGACTGCAGTGGGAATTCGAGCAGGGTCATACCGATATAGGCGACTGAAAATAATGTTTGTGATACGTGGAGGTAAGCTTTTAAATGCTGCTGGTTGTTGACTGCTGTATACGCGGCGGGGTTTCCGCCACGAGGAAATATTACGAGACGTATCTTAAAACTGCCGCAGAGCATGATGTCAGCGTAATCAAGCTTGCGGAGCTTGACATTGAGCCGCTTAATGCCGAAACATTACGCAAAAGAGATGAGTTGTGTGAAAAGAAAGAGTTTGATCATGAAACATTTCGCATGGCGCGTCAATTCCGTGATGCGGACGAGATACTGATAGCAGCGCCGTTCTGGGACTTGTCGTTTCCGTCTCTTTTAAAGGTGTACCTTGAGCAGGTGTCTGTGTGCGGTTTAACATTCAGATATGAAGATGACGGCAGCTGCGTAGGCTGCTGCAGGGCGAAAAGACTGCTGTATTTTTCGACCTGCGGCGGATACTTCGGAGAGCGTCATCTTGGCTTTGAATATGTAAAAGCATTTGCGGCTATGCTGGGAATAAAGGAGTGCGTGCCTTATATCATTGAAGGAATGGACATAGACCCGGCATGGCGGCAGGATATCCTGGATCGGACTGTGCGGCGCCTGCGGCACGGCTGTTAAATATGAAGGGTTGGCGAATATAATGATTACTTTTATTTGTGCGATTATACTTTTGATTGTCGGCTATTTTCTGTACGGAAAGCTTACGGAAAGAGTTTTCCGCCCGGATGACAGACCAACGCCGGCGATAGATCATCCGGACGGCGTTGACTACGTTCCGATGAAAACATGGCGTGTGTTTCTTATCCAGCTTTTGAATATTGCGGGAACTGGACCGATTTTCGGAGCGCTTATGGGTGCGGTGTTCGGACCGGTGGTGTTTTTATGGATAGTATTCGGAGCCATACTCGGCGGCGCAGTACATGATTACATGAGCGGAATGATCTCGGTACGCCTTAACGGCGCATCAGTATCGGAAATAGTAGGCAAATATCTCGGTACGGGCGCAAAACAGGTAATGCGTGTATTTTCAGTAATACTGCTTATTCTTGTCGGAGCGGTGTTCACCACAAGCCCCGCGGCGCTGCTTGCACGTCTGACTCCCGAATGGATGAATACGACGTTTTGGGTTATCGTGATCCTTATTTATTATTTTATGGCTACGCTGCTTCCGATCGATAAGCTTATCGGAAAGCTCTATCCGATATTCGGGGCGGTGCTGCTGGCAATGGCGGTAGGTATAGTAGGAGGGCTTATTGTGGGCGGTTATCAGATACCGGAGATGCAGCTTGCAAATCTTCATCCCAACGGACAACCCGTATGGCCGTTTATGTTCATAACCGTTGCCTGTGGAGCGATTTCCGGCTTCCATGCAACACAGTCGCCGATGATGGCGCGATGCCTGAAAACGGAAAAGGACGGGCGCAAGGTATTTTACGGTGCGATGATCACCGAGAGCGTTATTGCTCTTGTATGGGCGGCGGCGGGAGTTGCTTTTTACGGAACGACAGGAGGTCTGCAGAACGCTCTTGAGGAGCTTGGGCAGTCTGGTGTTGTATATGATATTTCAGTATCTCTGCTTGGACTTGCAGGAGGAGCTCTTGCAATAGTCGGAGTTGTCGTATGCCCGATCTCTTCCGGTGATACTGCCTTCCGAAGCGCCCGCCTGACGATCGCAGATTGGTTCGGGATAGATCAGTCAAAGATGAGAAAGCGTCTTGCGATTACTATTCCGCTGCTTGCTGTGGGAGCGGTCTTGACACAGCTTGATTTTGACATTGTATGGCGGTATTTTTCGTGGAGCAACCAGACACTTGCTATGATCACGCTGTGGGCGGCTGCAATGTATCTTGTATACAATGCGGAAAAAAGCTGGTATTCGATCATATGTGCAGTTCCTGCAACATTTATGACCGGTGTTTCATGTACATATATTCTTATGGCTGAGGAGGGATTTAGGCTTTCCGGAGCAATTTCATATCTTGTCGGCGCAGTATTTGCGCTGGCATGCGCGGCGATGTTTGCGGTTAAGGCAGGAAGCAAGAACAGAAACCAGCTGAAGAAGTAGGGGGAATTATCTATGAAGAAAATATTGATATTATGCCTTGCGGCAATACTTGCGTTCGCGATGGCAGGGTGTTCGGATAAGGTCAGTCAGGAGCGGACGAAAAATGCCGGCTCTTCTGAGGTGTCGGGCAAAAGGGTAGCGTATATCATGCAGATGGCGCCGTCGGACATTTTTGAAATGTGGTCAGAGTCTGCGCAGAAAACGGCCGAGGCTCTCGGGATGGAATATCAGGCATTTTTCTGCGGCGGTTCAGATGATGAATGGCAGGATACCGTAAGGCAGTGCGCCGCCGATGGGTATGACGGACTGCTTTTGAGCCACGGCGGAAGAGAATATTCGTATACGTTCCTTACGGAGCTTCTGGCGGAATATCCAGAGCTTAAGATAGTCACGTTTGATACGCAGTTTGAGGACGCCGACGGTCAGGCACAGAAAATAGAAGGCGTAACGCAGTTTTTTCAGCAGGATGCTCAGCTTTCCGAGTTGCTGCTCGATTATATCTGTAATACGCTTTATGCAGATAAGACCGAAGCCGGTGAGCCTGTAAATATCCTTAAGGTATGGGTAGGCCCCGATTTCCTATCATCGTTTGACAGACGTGAAATAGGTTATGCAGAATACGAGCAGAACGGCAAGATAAATACTGTAGAGACGATTGCTCCGTCTGATTTCAGTGATGCTGAGAACTCTGCTGCGGAGGCTGCCTCTGCTGCTCTTGAAAAATATCGGGAGGGTGAAATAGATGCAATCTGGTGCTGCTACGACCTCTATGCCTCGGGCGTGTACACGGCTTTGACCGAGGGCGGATATGATATACCAATGGTCAGCGTAGATATCTGCAATGCCGATATCGAAAAAATGGCGCAGGAAGGATCGCCGTGGAGGGCGTGCGCAACGACCAACTGGTATAATAACGGTGAATTCGGGGTGCGCGTTTTAGCGCTTGAACTGGCGGATGAATATGATAAGATCATAGACCCGATGACCGGCGTGGCGAGTGACTGGCTGGAGCTTCCGGCAAGCCTTGTTACGCAGGACATGGTTTCGGGCGGCAGTATAACTGTTTCTAATCTTGACACAGTTGCCGGCGAGAGCTACAGCGACCGTTCATGGATGCCGACTGCGGACTGGATGACTGAGGCACTCGGTGACTGATTCAAAGTTGTGGGAAATATAATGTTTTAGAAAAGAATACAAGCAGGGCCGTCTCAGAAAGAAGCGGCTCTGCCTGTAAAGAAAAAAGTTATATAAATGAAATAAACGTTTTAAAGGCGGCGCAGTCAGAATATCAGCTTGTCTGTAAATTATTTGTTGTCTTCGTTGTTCTCTTCGTTTAGCCAATAATCCATCCAAGCTCTCAGCAGATCATTTTTTGTACCCTTGGGAATTGACAGTATTTGATTATTTACAAGAATGAGTTCCTTTTTATTGACCTTTTTTATATGATGCAGATTTACAAGAAAGCTTGAGCCGAGCATTGTGAAATTTTTCAGCTCAAGCAGACCTCCAACGGCCTTTTGAAACGATATCCGCAGCTTCTGGCTGTCGATGCTCGCTCCGTTTGTCAGATAATATCTAGCAGACCGTCAATATAGTTCCGCAT
>CALXRY010000040.1 GCA_944390955.1 uncultured Clostridia bacterium
GCTTTGCGAAGCAAAATTCAATTACTTTCGCGGAGCGAAAGTTTCCTATAGTGAGTCGTAACGTGTGCGAAGCACCGTCAGGCCGCCCGTCCGCGCCAGTTTGAGATAACTTTGGATTACGAAGAAGAACGCGGGCGGTATGGCGGGTGTTTGAGCTGTAGTTTGCCAATCTTTCTAGTAGCCTGCGCCCGGGATTCCAAAGGGTATCGGCGAGCATTCCCTTTGGCGGGGTTCCGAGAACAGGTACATGAGGTCAAGCTAAAATGGGGCGGAGCCCCACGCACCACCCGTCGATACCGATTTATCTATGCTTCAAAATCCAATAGACTTCAAGCAATCGATACTTTTTATCAGCACTGGGGCGCTCCGCCCCCTGTACCCCAGGCAAGAGGGTATTAATGCGAATACCCTCTTGACACCCGCGCATAAACTTTTTCCAAAAAGTTTAATCAAAAACTTACAGCTCAGATACTTGCGCACGGGGCACCTTACGCCCCACGCGCAAAACTCGCTATAGGAAACTTTTGCTCCGCAAAAGTAATTGAATTCGAGGGAGCCCCCTCGAGCTCCCTCATGCAATCAATTTTAATTCTTTGGCGTTATCGTTACCTGCTGCGCGGCCTGGTCCCAGCCGACGTCAGCGTCGAGATTTTCCGCTATGAACCGCACGGGCGTATACGTTCTGTCGTTCTCAACGAACGCGGGGCTGTCGAGAGTATACGGCGATCCGTTCACATATGCGGTATCAGAACCTATCGTGATGACGATGACCTTATCTCCCTTTGTGATAGTCACCTGCTGAGCTGCCTGATCCCATGCTACCGCTGCGCCTAGGTTCTCCGCAACGAACCTTGCCGGGAGCATCGTTCTGTCGTTCCTTACCACCGGGGCTACGTCGTTTTCAACGCTCTGTCCGAATACGCTTGCAGTAGTCTGTCCTATATACAGCACAAGCGAATTTACGATATTGTTGTTATTCGTAATGTTATTATTCGTTGTGATATTGTTGTTCGTGGTTATATTATTGTTTATCGTTGTATTGTTGTTCGTAGTCGTATTGTTATTTGTCGTCGTGTTATTCACAACGGTGTTGTTGTTTACTATCGTAGTAGTCCCGCTGTTTTCGTCTGTTGTGGTTGAATTGTTGTTGTCGTTTGTTCCGTTGTTTTCACTGCCCCCGTTGTCGGTATTTCCCCCGTTATCGTTGTCCGGTACAGCCGTCGGCGAAACAGGCACGGCAGTCGGCGTTACGGAAGGCGCGGCTGTCGGTGCAGCTGTGGCCGACGGTACAAACGTTCCGTTCTGTGCGGCATAGATGTCTTCAATACTGTCTACTGCGGAGTTGTAATGGATAGTAACTTGGTCACTTAATAAAATAGCATTATCATCACCTATTGAGATTTTATTCCAGTCATCTTCGCTTCCGCTATAATAAATATTTTTGAGTACGCCACTATTACTAAATGCTCTGTCGTCTATTGTAACAATGCTTTTGGGGATAACAATATCAACCACAGAGGTATAGTACGGATCAGTAACAAAAGGACGGACATAAGTCCAGCAGAAAGAATTTTCGCCAATACTCGTGAGACCGGCGGATAGTTTGACGTAAGTTAGATTTTTGCACCCGGAAAATACCCTTTCACCCATAAGGACGACGCTGTCGGCCATATCTACTTCCTTTAGATTATCACAGTCACCAAAAACATAATTGTCTATTTTCTTTACACCATACGGAATTGTGATACTTTCAAGTCTGTTGCATTCACTAAATGCACCGTTTCCTATTTCGCCTATGCTTGTTGCGAGTGAAACATTTGAAAGTTTAGAGCAGTACTTAAATGCAACTTCACCTACTGTTTTTACACCGTTTTCAAAAGTAACATATGCAAGATTGTTACAACTATAAAAAGCTTCTTTCGGTACGGTCTCTATATTTGACGGAATAGTAACTCCAGTAATATTATAGCAGCCCTTGAATGCGCCCTCGCCTATATATGCAACGGGATAGCCCTGTATTGTTGCGGGAATACTGACCTCGCCGATATAATCCTTGTTAAAGCTTGTTATTGTTGCTTTACCATCCTCGACCGAAATAACAAAATCTTCCTCTGAGGGCTGTGCCGATGCTGTTACAGCCATGGCGGTCAGTGCGCATGCCGCAAGCGACAGCGCAAATACAAGCCTTGAAAATCTTTTTTTCATAAAAATTCCTCCTTTTTAAATATCCCGAATCGGGATATTTTTATTATACCATATTGGTATAATAATGTCAAGAGGTATTTAGATTATGAGATTGAAAGAATTGCGCAAACAAAGGAATATCACTCAGCTGAAGCTGGCGATAGACCTTAACATGAATCAAAACACAATATCACGCTACGAGACGGGCGAACGTGAGGCGGGCTATAAGGAACTGATAATGCTCGCCGATTATTTTGATGTTTCTATAGACTACCTGCTTGGCAGAAGTGATAATCCCACCTTTTTAAAATAAAAAGCTGTTTGGCAAAGGCATGCATCAAAAAAGGTGCATACCGGCAATTCGGCATACACCTAAAAAACGCATGCTCGAATTGTCGCCAAACAAACTTTTACCAATTCTAAAACGAAATCGCAAAAAAGAGCCTGCATTTTTATCAAAATAAAAATGCGTCTCGTTTTAAAATTGACATTAAAGTTTATTTGGCAATCTTCATTATATCACATGTCAGTGGTTTTGTAAACAGCTTTTTGATATTTTTTGAAAATTTTATTTTCGTCGAAGTAAAAATTCCCTTGATTGCCGCTTGTCGAAATTCCGCGCAGCTGCGCGCTCCTCTGATTTTAAACCATTTCTTCAATAAGTTTTACAGCATATCGTGCGGTAAAACGCAGACATTAATAAAGTGAAAGGCGGTGAAATTTATTGAAAAATTTTCTTAAAGCATGGACTGTGATCTTTGCGGTCTCCGTGTGCGTCACGGCGGCCTCCGCAGAGGAGCAGTATGTAAGACCGTGCGGCGAGACCGTCGGGAGAAAGCTCTACACCGACGGGCTGCTCGTTGTCGGTGTGACCGACGTTGAGGACGTCTCGGGAAACAAAATTTCCTCGACAAGGGACAGCGGCATACGCGCGGGGGACATTATCCTCAGTGCGGACGGACGCACTCTTGAAAGCAACGAGGAGCTTTCAGAGGTCGCCGAAGCTTCCGGAGGAGAGGTCACTCTGACGGTGAAGCGCGGTGAAAATACAAGGGAGGTCTCCGTAAAACCGGCCCTTACGGCGGAGGGCCCTAAGCTCGGGCTGTGGGTGCGCGACAGTACCGCAGGAATCGGAACGGTAACGTATCTGAGCTCCGACGGCAGCAGCTACGCCGCTTTAGGGCACGGAATAACGGATGTGGATACAGGTAATATTCTTTCCTTAAAATCCGGTAATATTCTCAGCTGCTCTGAAATTTCCGTGAGAAAATCGAAGAAGGGCGATATAGGCGAGCTGAACTGCTCGTTTGACGGCGAAAATATCGGAAGCATAGAGCTTAACGCCGCAAACGGCATATACGGCTTCACAAATAACAACGCATCGGAGCTTGAGGAGATGCGCGTCATGCCGATAGATGAGATTGCCGAGGGACCGGCGTCGATAATGTGCAACATTGACGGCTGCGGCGTGAGGGAGTATGCGATAGAGATAAAGAAGGTGTCGCATATGAGTTCGGCAGACAAAACACTTGTTATAGAAATAACCGATGAGGAGCTTATAGAAAAAACGGGCGGCATCCTTCAGGGCATGAGCGGCTCTCCGATAATCAGAGACGGACAGTTTATAGGCGCGGTCACGCATGTGTTTATAAACGATCCGTTAAAGGGCTTTGGTATAGCGGGAGAGCTGATGCTGCAAAACACAGAGGCACTGGCGACTCAAAATTAAATCTGTTTCACGGAGCGAATTTAAATCTGTTTTGCGGAGCAAAACATTCCTATATCGAGTTCCGCCGCCCGTCCGCGCTGGTTTGAGATAACCTGAAGCTTACGAAGAACGCGGACGGTATGGCGGGTGTCTGAGATGTAAGTTTTGTCAAGCTTTTGTGAAAAGCTTGCGCCTGGGATTCCAAAGGGTATCGGCGATGATACCCTTTGGCCCGGAGTTTGGTCGGAGCCCGAGCGTCACTTTTGGCTTTATAAGATATCTAAAAAAAGGCTGCAGATGTCATCAAGTTAAACATCTGCAGCCTTCTTTATGATTAATCACTTCACAACAATATTGACCAGCTTACCGGGAACAGCTATCACCTTTACGATATTCTTGCCCTCGGTAAGGCTCTTTATCTTTTCGCTTTCCATTGCTATGCCTGAAAGGCTGTCTCTGTCGAGACCTGCCGGAACGGTCATCTTGTCTCTTATCTTTCCGTTTATCTGAACAACGATCTCTATCTCGTCGTCTATCGTCTTTGCCTCGTCAAACTCCGGCCATGCGTGGAGCGAAAGCAGTCCTTCTCCGCCGTAGGTCTCCCAAAGCTCCTCTGTCATATGCGGAGCAACGGGATTCAGCAGTGTGATGAGCGTCATGTACTCGCCCTTTGTAACGGAGCCCTTTTTGGTGAACTCGTTAACAAGGCTCATCATCGCGGCTATCGCGGTGTTGTACTTCATTCTCTCGTAATCCTCGCCGACCTTCTTGATCGTCTTATGCATCGACTTTTCAAGGTCGGAGCTGTAGTCTTCCTCGTCCGTTACGATCGCCTGCAGACTCCATACTCTTTCGAGGAACTTGTAGCAGCCTTTAAGCCCCTGCTGCGACCACGGAGTGGCCTGGTCGAACGCGCCTATGAACATCTCGTACGTTCTGAATGCGTCTGCGCCGAACTCGTTTACGACCTCATCGGGGTTCACTACGTTGCCGCGCGACTTAGACATCTTTTCACCGTTCTCGCCGAGTATCATACCGTGAGATGTACGCTTCATGTACGGCTCCTTTGTCGGGACTACGCCGATGTCATAAAGGAATTTGTGCCAGAAGCGTGAATACAGCAGGTGGAGCGTCGTATGCTCCATGCCGCCGTTGTACCAGTCAACGGGCGACCAGTATTCGAGAGCTTCCTTGGAGGCGAGGGCTTCTTTATTATGCGGATCCATGTATCTCAGGAAATACCAGCTCGAGCCCGCCCACTGCGGCATCGTATCTGTTTCGCGCTTTGCGGGACCTCCGCAGTGAGGACATGTCGTGTTTATCCAGTCATATGCCTTCGCAAGCGGAGATTCGCCGTTTTCGCCCGGCTCAAAATGCTCTACCTCGGGCAGTGTCAGCGGCAGCTCGCTCTCGTCGATCGGTACCCAGCCGCATTTCTCGCAGTATACGAGAGGTATCGGCTCGCCCCAGTAGCGCTGTCTTGAAAATACCCAGTCGCGGAGCTTGAAGTTTACCTTTCTTTTTCCGAGCCCCTTTTCCTCAAGCCAGTTTATCATTGCCGGTATCGCTTCCTTTACGGGCATACCGTTCAGGAAGCCGGAGTTTACCAAATTCCCTTTGTAAACGTCGGTGTACGCTTCCTCCTGGACGTTCTTTCCGCCGGAAACGACCTCGATTATCGGGAGTCCGAATTTCTTTGCAAATTCCCAGTCGCGGCTGTCATGAGCCGGAACCGCCATTATCGCGCCGGTGCCGTAGGTAACGAGCACGTAATCACTTATCCATACGGGCAGCTTGTCGCCGTTTGCGGGGTTTACCGCATAGATACCCTCAAGCGCAACGCCCGTCTTGTCTTTTGCAAGCTCGGTACGCTCAAATTCGGATTTCCTTGCTGCGGCGGCCTTGTATTCCTCTACCTTATCATAGTTTGTTATCTGATCCTTGAGCTTTTCAACGAGAGGATGCTCGGGCGACATTACGACGTACGTCGCGCCGAAGAGCGTGTCCGCACGCGTCGTGTAAACAATAAGCTCGTCGCCGCTCGAAAGCATGAACTTGACCTCAGCGCCTTCGCTGCGTCCTATCCAGTTCTTTTGCTGTATCTTTATCTTTTCAAGATAATCGACATCATCAAGGTCGTCTATGAGCCTCTGCGCATATTCCGTTATCTTGAGCATCCACTGGCTCTTTCTGCGCTGCTCAACTGGGCTTCCGCAGCGTTCGCATACGCCGTTTACGACTTCCTCGTTTGCAAGACCTACCTTACAGCCCGTGCACCAGTTTATCGGCATCTCCTGCTTGTAGGCAAGACCGTGCTTAAAGAGCTGCAGGAATATCCACTGCGTCCATTTGTAGTATTCCGGGTCCGTGGTATTCACCTCGCGCGACCAGTCAAACGAAAAGCCCAGCATCTTGAGCTGCCGTGTGAAGTTGGCTATATTCTTTTCGGTTATGATCTTTGGGTGTATATTATTCTTTATTGCGTAGTTCTCGGTCGGCAGACCGAATGCGTCCCAGCCGATAGGGTAGAGGACGTTATAGCCCTCCATGCGGCGCTTTCTTGCGATTATATCGAGCGCCGTATAGCCTCTCGGATGACCTACGTGCAGACCCATTCCCGACGGATACGGAAATTCGATAAGCGCATAATATTTAGGCTTGTCGGAATCGTTGAGCGCATGGAACGCGCCTTCCGCCTCCCATCTGTCCTGCCACTTTTTTTCAATGGTTTTAAAATTATACTGCTCCAATTTTACTTATGCTCCTTCGTTTTTATTCATCTTCATCAATTGGCTCGGCCGTTCCGGCATCGTCCCAAAGCCGTTCTATCGCATAGAATTCTCTTGTATCCTGCTGCATAACGTGGACTATTACGTCGCCGTAATCCATCAGTATCCATGAGCCGCCGCGGTAGCCCTCCTTGTGACCGACGGAGAAGCCTGCTTCCTCCATTTTTTCCTCTACCTCGTCGACACAGGCGCGAACCTGAACGTTCGACTGGCACGATGCGACAACGAAATAATCTCCGAGTGACGTCTGCTCCGCAACATCAAGGACTTCGATATTTGTCGCTTTCTTGTCCTCGAGCGCCTTTTTGATTATTTCTACCTTATTGTTTTCCATATCTGCTCCTTTCGGTGGTTATTCACTATTTGACTGATACCGCCTCGTTATAGCTGTCAAGCGTATCGGGGTGTATCGGTTTATTTTCTGTTATGTTGAATATCAGCGACTGCTTCACGCTCTCAAAAAACGCCGTGTCTATATCCTGTTCCGCAATCTCCCGCAGGCGCTCCACTCCGTCAAAATCCCTCGACGGCTCTATCATATCGGCTGTGTAGATTATTTTATCGAGCAGCGTCATGCCGCTGCCGCCGACTGTATGGCGGCGGATAGCGTCAAGAATTTCTTCGTCTGTAACGCCATATTCGCGCTTTGCCATTTCCGCTCCGAGCGGAGCGTGTATCACCGGCGGACACAGCATCGTATGCTTGTCGAGCTCCAGACCGTATTCGGCGCATTTTTCAAGCTGCTCGGGTATCTTCATGCCCTTGGCACAGTCGTGCAGCAGCCCTGCCGTATAGGCCTTTTCCTCATCCGCTCCATATTTGCGTGCAAGATGCACTGCGGTATCGCATACGCCCATCGAGTGTATAAAGCGTTTTTTGCCGAGAGAGTCTTTGAGCCGCTCTGTTATCTGCTCAGGATTTTTCAAAAGCACTCACCCTTTATATAAATTATTTTTTTCTATATATTCAAGAACCGCATCGGGCACCATATGCCTTATGCTTTTGCCGTTGCGCAGTCTTTCGCGTATCTCCGACGATGACAGCCCGAATAACGGTGCATTCATGGCAAAGATCTTGCCGCCGAGCGACAGTTTTGTCTTTTTGATCGTTTCCGCAAGTTCACCGGACGCAGCTCTCGGAAATACGAGCAGCGTGCACAGCGATAAAATATCCTTGGGTCTGTACCATTTTCCGATATCATTCAGTGAATCCTCGCCGATTATAAAGAACAGCTCGTCATTTGGATATTTAGCTTTGAGATATTCTAGTGTGCGGAGCGTATACGAGTACTCCTCCTTGTCCACCTCATAGGAGCTTGTCTCAAACTCACCGCCAACGCCAATGCGCGTCATCTCATAGCGCAGCCGCTTATCCAGCACGTCCGGCTTGTGAGGCGGGTTTCCGCCCGGCATAAATATCACCTTGTCAAGCGAAAACTGCTCTTTTGCATAGCGTGGGATTATTATATGAGCATTATGGATAGGGTCAAAGGTGCCGCCCATTATTCCGATTTTCATTTTTTCGGCAGCTCGATCTTTCTGTTCTTTTCTTCGCGTGCACGGCGGTAGATGATGAATCTGTTGCCTATCGCCTGTACCGGCTCAGCGTCAAGCGCCGCCGCTACCTCGTTGCACGCTTCCTTTGTGTCGAGCAGGGCCGTTTCAAGTATTTTTATCTTGATCAGTTCGCGCTTTTCAAGCACCTCGTCAACGGCGCGGAGCGCCTGCTCGGAGATGCCCTCCTTGCCGATTATAAATATCGGCTCATAGGTATTCGCTTCCTTCCTGAGCCACGCTCTCTGCTTGCTTGTTATCATAAAAAAGCCACCCCTTTGATCCGTTCGGCGGGAATGATATGCCGCGCCGTTATTCTATATTTGCAATTATCGTTTTGTAATCTATCTGTTTTTTTATGTACTCGTTCAGGCATACAAGGTTTGCGCATGTGTAGCCTATCGCGTTGTAGCGGCAGAGGTTCATCTGCTCCGTGCAGCCGTCGCACAGGCACATCTGACCCTTTGAGACGGGAACAACGACATAGTCGTTTTCGTTAAGGAGCTTTTTTGCTTCCTCTATCTTCTGTTCAAGCTCTGTCATTCCGCGTCCTCCTTAAAACCTGAAATCTCTTTCTCCGTTTTCGATGTTCTTTATATATTCCTCGGCAATATGACGGACCTTGTCGTTCGGTATTTTCTTCAGCTCGTCGGCAATGACCTTTTCGCCTATCGCGTCGGTCTCGGGCGAAGCGTAATCGACAAGATATTCCTTAAGCGTCATAAGTGCATTTGGCTGGCAGCAGTTCTGTATCGCTCCTGTTTTCGCGAGAGACATGAACCTGTCGCCCGTCCTGCCCTCGCGGTAGCAGGCCGTGCAGAAGCTTGGGATATAGCCAAGCTCCATGAGCCATCTTACGACCTCATCGAGAGTGCGTGTGTCGCTCCTGTCGAACTGAGCCGTATTTTCCTCCTCGGCTTCGGGAACGGCATAGCCGCCGACGCTCGTCGAGGATGCGCCGCTTATCTGCGAGATGCCGAGCTCAAGCGCCTTTTTCCTGTTCTTTGCACTTTCACGTGTAGAAACTATCATTCCGGTATACGGAACGGCTATCCTTATTATAGCCACTATCTTTTGCCATACCTCGTCGGGAACGGCGTTTGAAAAGTCGTTTACGTCTATATCGTCGGCCGGACATATTCTCGGGACGCTTATCGTGTGCGGACCCACGCCGAATTTTGCTTCAAGGTGCTCGGCATGCATAAGTAGGCCGGCGAGCTCGTAGCGGTGTGTATCGAGACCGAAAAGCACTCCGAGCCCAACGTCGTCTATGCCGCCCTCCATAGCGCGGTCCATGGCCTCGGTATGGTAGGCGTAATCATGTTTCGGTCCTGCCGGATGGAGCTTTTCGTAATTTTCCTTATGATACGTCTCCTGGAACAGGATATACGTGCCTATACCGGCTTCCTTTAAGCGTCTGTAATTTTCGACCGTCGTTGCGGCGATATTTACGTTTACGCGGCGTATAGCGCCGTTTTTATGCTTTATCGAATAGATCGTTTTTATACATTCGAGTATATATTCGAGCGGGTTGTTGACAGGGTCCTCGCCCGCCTCGAGCGCAAGCCGCTTGTGACCCATATCCTGGAGCGCGATCGTTTCCTCGCGCACCTGCTCCTGTGTCAGCTTCTTGCGGCATATGGTCTTGTTCTTTACGTGATACGGACAGTAAACGCAGCTGTTTATGCAGTAGTTTGAAAGGTACAGCGGCGCGAACATAACTATCCTGTTGCCGTATATTTTCTGCTTTATCTCTCTCGCAAGCTCGTACATCTGGTTATTCAGCTCCTCGTCCTCACAGTCGAGGAGAAGTACGGCCTCACGGTGAGAGATGCCCTTACAGGCTCTTGCCTTTTCGATTATTGAGCTTATAAGCTCTTTGTTGTTCTTGTTTTTTTCGGCAAATTCAAGGCTTGCCATGATCTCTTCGTGATTTATGAATTCGTCAGCCTTTGACGATCTCGGATCATACATTTTATTTCCCTCCGCTTGACAATTTAATGAAATTCGTTTAAAATATAAATATAAACTGAAATCTGCGGGGGAGATCTGTATGGAAACAAGAATAGCCCTTATCGGTATCATAGTGGAGAATTTGGACTCCACCGATAAGATAAACGAAATACTGCATTCCTACAACAGCTACATAGTGGGCCGTATGGGAATACCCTACAGGAGCCGCGGCGTTGCGATAATCAGCGTCGTTGTGGATGCGCCCAATGATGTTATAAGCGCAATGTCCGGCAAGCTCGGCAGAATAGACGGCGTAAGCTCTAAGGTTCAGTATACAAAGGCATAGCTTCCTGTTCGGAAAATTCCTCGCAGTCAGTACATTAACAGTATCATATCATATTTAAGATAAATTTTCAAGTAAAAACTACACAAAAATCAAGGATTTGAAAGGTTTTGCACAATAATTATGAACGATTTATTCGGAAAATGCTTATTGCCGGAATTTGTCGGTGTCAGCGTATGCGACAGCGTAGGTCTGACGATACCGTCAATAGACGCGGAGCTTAAAAAGCAAATGAGGATCCCGGAGCATATAAGCGCTCTCGGGCTTATCGGCTCGCGTACAGGTGCAGGAGCACAGATACAGGCCGTGGACGACGCTCTTAAGACTTCGTCGATGGAGATAATCTCGATAGAGATACCGAGAGACACAAAGGGCTGGGGCGGACATGGCAACTTTATCGTGTTCGGCGGAGAAACGCCGTCGGATGCAAGACAGTGCGTGGAGAATGCACTAAGATACATAGACATTTATGCCGGGGAGATCTATATTTCAGAAGCGGGGCATATGGAGTTTCAGTACAGCGCCAGATCGCATACTGCCGTGAACAAGGCATTCGGCGTCCCTGTGGGACAGCCGTTCGGTTTTGTCTGCGCATCGCCCGCGCCGATAGGTCTTGTTGCGGCCGATACTGCGGCAAAGGCTGCGGGGATAGAGATAATAAAGACACTCCGTCCTTCTGATGGGACGAGCCATTCGAACGAGGTCATAATGATATTTACCGGCGAGGCGTCGGCTGTAAAGACGGCGGTTATGGCTGCGCGCGAAAGCAGCATGCAGCTTCTGAGAGCGCTGGGCTCAGAACCGCTCAGTGTAACAAAGCCTTATATTTTGTGATCCATATGAAAAAAACTTTATTTGCGGAGATGATATTTTGGACAGCCTGATATACAGTCTTAACGCGACGATGCCGGTGTTTCTTATCATGGTCGTCGGATGGGTGCTTAAGCAGATAGGCATTCTCACCGACGGCTTTGTTGCGTCGGCGGATAAATTCAATTTTAAGGTCACGCTGCCGCTAATGCTTTTTACGGACCTTGCCCTGACCGATATACGCGAAATGTTTAACGGCCGATATGCGCTTTTCTGCGCAGCCGTGACGACCGTCATGTTTTTCGGGACATGGATAGGCGCAAAGCTCTTTATAAAGGACAAGTCGATAACGGGAGCATTCGTTCAGGTCTGCTACAGGAGCAGCGTCGCGATACTCGGGATAGCTTTTATAACGAATATATACGGAGACCCGGGAATGGCGCCTATACTCATAATCGGCTGCGTGCCGCTTTTTAATATTTATGCGGTGCTCGTGTTGACGTTTGAGGCCCCGGAGGGCGGCGAAAGAGTCCCGCTCGGAGAGCATATCAAGAGGTCGCTTATAAATATTGCAAAGAACCCGATAATAATAAGTATAATCCTCGGCGTTATCGCCGCGGCGATAGGCTTGAAGCTGCCGCATATCATAGAAAAGACGATGACCGATATAGGCTCTCTTGCTTCGCCGCTTACGCTTATTGCGATAGGCGCGGGCTTTGAGGGGGCAAGGGCGATAAAAAAGATCAAGCCGACGCTCATAGCATCGGCTGTAAAGCTTGTAGTTATCCCGGCCGTATTTCTTGCTGTGTCGGTAAAATTCGGCTGGCGCAACCAGGAGCTTGTCGCGCTTATAATAATGCTCGGCTCGCCCGCAACGCCGAGCTGCTACATAATGGCCAAAAATATGAACAACGACCATGTGCTTACGTCGAGTGTCATCGTAACGACGACACTGCTGTCTTCCGTGACGTTGACATTCTGGCTGTTTATATGCAAATATATGGGTTATATATCGTAGAAGCGGAGGTTCGTGATGGAAAAATCCGATAGAACAAGACTAGATGCATTTGAAAAAATGCTCGGTGCGGTGCAGAAGGAATATGATGATACCGTAAGCAAGATGGAGAGGCTTAAGGCAGAGGGGAAATCAAAAACAGTAACGTACAGGCAGCTTATGGCAAATAAGCTTACATACGGGAATATACTTGCGATGTACAAGCTGTACGGATTGATATAATAGAAGAATAGCTTATGGATAACCGTTATGCGGACAGTTTTTTGATGATTAAAAAAGAAGCAGATCAATCTTGAACTGCTTCTTTTGCGTGTTCCACATATATTTTGCGTATTTCGTGATATTCGCCAAGCCCCTTCATGATGCATTCGGTTTTGATGCCGAGCGATTCAAGCTTCGGCTTCCAGCTGAGCCGCATATCGTTTTTTGCATGATCGCCCGCAACGAGCATCATCGGCATAAGCACGGCTTTTCTCGTATTCTTTATGCGTTTCGCCACCATCTCAAACGGCGGATAGCCCTCGACTGTCGCAACGTGGACATTGGCCAAGCCGGACGCCTTGAGTCTGTAGTCCATTGCGGCATACATGCTGTCGGCAAAATGCCCGCTCCCGTGCCCCATCAGTACATACTGAGTATCTTTTTCCGAAAAAACAGGCTCCATTGCTTTTATAAAGGCATCGTAATCTGCGCTTAGGCTTATAAGCGGACGGGAGATTTTCACGATACTGCCGCACTGCCTTGCGGCCGCCAAAACTTTTTCGTATTCAAAGCCGTTTATTATATGAGTCGGAACGGCGATTACCTCGTCATAATCCTTAAGAGCGGCAAATGCCTCTTCTTCTGAGGGTATGTGTATTCCGCGCTTATTGAGTGCGCTTATTATCATGCGGCTCGTAAAGGCGCGGTGCGGCTCGTGATCGGGGAATGCCGCGAATATATCGCGTTCTGTTGCTGCTATCGCTTTTTTAAGTGTGTCCGTGTGCGTTGTGCCGAAGCTCACGGCGAGAATTGCTTTTTTCAAGTTAGTAATAAACTCCTTTCGGCAGGCTGCGGACGGTTATATCAGAAAGTAAAAACGCCCGACCTATCTTATAAATAAGCCAGACGTCCTTGCCATTAATATCTTTTCGATAAATATATTATACCACAATATTAGAAAAATACAATATACTTTTTTCAAAAAATATTAACAAATTATTCATAAATTATTGTCAAACCTGCACAACTACACTTAGTTTTGCTATACAAGCAGCGCATCGAGGTAATTGAACAGGCGGCTAACGGTCGCCACTGCCTGCTCGACTGTGTAATATGAGCCGGGGTTGAACCTGTTGTTGTCCATTCCCGTCATTATCCCGTTGTCGGTCACCCACTGGACGGCATAATAAGCCCAAGTCGATATGTCACCTCTGTCAGCATATGAGAGCTGATAGTCGGTATTTATATATACAAACTGCTCCGCTGCGGACATAAGCATTTTTGCGGCCTCCTCACGCGAAAGAGTGCCGTCGGGGTCAAATGTCCCGTCGCCGCGTCCGTTGACGATGCCCAGGGAATACAGCATATCTATCGATGAATCCTTTCCCTGACAGTCTGAGAAGTTATTCAGGAGATACATTCCGTCTCTGTCGCGTATATACGATTCGAGACTTCCGTGCCCAGATGTTACTGTTATCAGCTGCCCTATAAGGATGCAGAATTCCTCGCGTGAGATATTCGCGCTGTACTTGCTTGTAAGGCGGTAGGGCAGGAGATTGTTGTTTGCGGCCTCCTGCACAAAGCTCTGCGCCCATTGAGCCTCGGGAAACTTGAGGAAATCGTTGCTTGTGCTGCGGTGTATCTCTTCGCCGTTTAATTTGTTTTCACTGTCCTTGTACATCGTGTCTATATACGTGAGATATACTTCGTCATCGCCGTCTGCCTTGTAGCAGATATAGTTGTCCGTGCCGTACAAGCCTATCTGGATACCTGAGCCGACATAGTAGCTCACCACATCAGTTTCGGTATACAGGTTTATGGCTGTTCCCCTGAACGGCGTCGGATTGGTTGTTCGATATACCGTCATATTGCATACCGCATAGTAAAAATCATTTATTTCATCAGAGGTCAGCTCGATGTACTGGCCATCCTCAACATTTGAAATCGTCGCCTGTGTTATTTCCTCGCCGCTGAATATCCCCATGGCGTCGGCAAGCGTCATCTCTTCAGGAAGATCGACGACGTTGTACGCATACGCCGAGACGGGCAGCATAATAAATACTACCGCTATCAGAAGCTTTAAAATATTTCGCATCAAATCCCTCCTTGCGTTTTTCGGAAAACATCCTGCGGAACGCCGTGCAGCTTATGCTCCGTAAGGGGTGAGCACGGCTCTTGTGCCGTCTGGCAGCTCCACATAGAATTCCACATATGCGGGATTCTTGGAGTCTACATACATCTCAAGCAGCGTAAACTGCGTAAATGCCTCAGAGTTTACCGTTTCAAAGGTCTGGGCGTTCTGATATGCGCCCTGCACGTATTTATCGGTGGTTATCATGCGGTAAACCATCTGGTCGTTATATGTGTGCGTGAGCAGCCTCGGCGCAATGTCCTCTGCGTTTGACAGCCTGAAGTAATCAAAGGCGCTGTTCTCGAACTGATAGAAGCTTCCCGTTACCATTATATCAGTGAAACATATTCCGTGCAGGTCTGAAAGCACATATCTTGTTTCATCAAACAGCAGACGCGTTTTGAAGCGTATAGTTGGGTTCTCGCCGCATGGGATGAGGTCTGCTCCGTCATACGTATAGAAATGCGCCGTCTGAACGTCACCGTTCTCAACTATGACGACCTGTTTGTCAACGCCGTTTATGCTTATGACAGCCAAGGCGTTAAGGCTCTGATACTCTTCCTTTAACTGTGGCGTAAAGTCGCGATTGTCTATAACAAGCAGAGGCATTTCCTCGTTTGCCGTATCCATGGTTTGAGTAAACGATATGACTTCCTCGTCGCCGTCGCCGTTTAGATCGGCGGAGTTATTTACGCACGAGCCGCTGACATAAAAATCAGATATTGCTGGTAGGTCGCGGAAGCCGCGCTTTACTCCTAGGAACGCGCGGTACGGCTTTCCGTCGGTAGCGATGAGGACAGTGCTCAGATAGCCGTTCCATGTAACGCCGAAGTCAAGAGCATCGGAAATAGCCCTTACCGGAATAAGGATCCTGTCGTTTATCATCTGCGCCGGGACGTCGAGAGCCACGGCCTTACCGTTTCTGAACATTATGTCCTTGCCCGGACTTATCTGGACGGTGTTCCCGCCGCGTTCTATCGTTGCAGTAAGGCTTGCCTGATCCCAGCTTACGGCTGCGCCGGCTTTTTCGAATACTGCGCGTATCGGCACGAGTGTACGCCCGTCGACTATTGTTGGAGTCTGATCAAACTCGACTTCCTCGTTATCCACCATGACCGTTATGGTGTCCTCCTCTGCAAGCACTCCTGGCATATATGCACAGAGCGCGGCTGCTGTGAGTATTCCGCATATTATTTTTTTCAGTTTCATGATATTTTCCCTTTCTTTTTTACGGGAGCACCGCTCCCCAAACCCTATACATTAATTAAAATAAATTCAGAGTACGCAGTATTTTGCCATGTACTCCTCCATGCCGCCGAGTACATCGGCATATTTTCCGCTTTCCTTCAGATATTCATAAATATCTGCCACTGTTACTATCGGATGAACGGTGATCCCGAATTCATCCATGACCTCGGCCACGGTGGTCTTTGACGGGTCCTGACCGAATTCGCAGCGGTTTACCGAAATATACATATGCTGCACCGAAACATCGGCGGCGCCTTTCAGTATCGGCATGGTTTCGCGCACGGCCGTTCCGGCTGTTATAACATCCTCAATAACGATGATTCTGTCGCCATCCTTAGGCTTGTAGCCCACAAGTGAACCGCCTTCTCCGTGATCCTTTTCCTCTTTTCTGTTGAAGAAATACGGCTTGTCTATGCCGTAGTCATTATAAAGAGCCGAGGCTGCCGCAGTCGCAAGAGGAATGCCCTTGTATGCGGGGCCGAACATGCAGTCAAAGTCGCTGCCGGCAGTCTCTTTTATGAGCTTTGCATAAAAGCTGCCGAGCTTTGCGATCTGCTTCCCTGTTTTGTAGTTTCCGGTGTTTACAAAATACGGCGTATGCCTTCCGCTTTTTGTTACGAAGCTGCCGAAGCGCAGCACGTCCGATTCCATCATAAATTCAATAAATTCTTTTTTCGTCTGATCCATCTTTTTGTACCTCCTCAATTTTTGAAATACAGATCCCTGAACCGCTTGAGCAGCTTGCGCTCAAAGCGCGAGACCTGCATCTGTGTTATTCCGAGTTCTTCGGCTATCGCCGACTGGCTTTTCTCGTCGTAGTATCTGAGTTTGACAAATTTTCTTTCCTCGTCGCTCAGTGAATCCATGCAGCAGCGCAGAAAATCCTTGTTCTCTATCATAAGGAATTTATCGTCCTCTTCGCCTATGACGTGCGCAAGACTCATCGCTCCGTCGGCAAAAGCTTCGTCCTCAAGCGATTTGATAAACGCCGCGTCGCCGATCCTGTAAGCCTCGTCAACGGTCTCCTCGTCCAGTCCGAGAAGCCGCGCAATCTCTGAGCGTGATGCACCGCCCTGAGAACGGCGTATTCTTTCGGCCTTGTAAAAAACCTCATAAAGGCGGCGCGGAATCTTTACGAAGCTCCCCTTGTCCCGAAAATACCTGCGGATCTCCCCAAGCACTGTCGGTGTTGCAAAGGTAGGGAATTTTATGCCCTTGTTCGGATCGAACCTGTCGACTGCGTAAAGTATCCCCATGCACGCCACCTGGTATATGTCGTCGTATTCGACACCGCGGTTTATAAACCTGCGTGACAGTATCCCGGCGATGTATATATATTTTTCGACGATTTCATCGCGCAGGGCAATATCATGCGTGCGTCTGTATTCCGTGAACATCTCATATTCTGTTTTGGCATTTTGCGTCATAACAACTGACATTCCCATCAAATCCTTATTTCACAATTTCCTGAAGTATAGCTATAGAGCTTTCGTATGCAGCGAGATTTTCCGCATCGTCCCATGTATTTATCCGCAGTACGGCATACATGCCGTCGCAGTTTATGCCGAGCCCCTTTAATAAGCTGCTGTTTGAGACATCGACCGCATAAACGCCTCCGTCGGAGCCCTCAACTGTCGGAAAATCGCTTCCGAGCTCAGGAGCCCACTCCGATACCGGAACATACAGATCTGCGACATAATCGCGGTTCAGCATGGTATTGAGCTGATCCTCGTCGAACAGGAAAATAAATGAACGCTCGTTCTGCAGCTCGAGGTCAAGCTTCATTTGCAGAACATAGTCGTATTGCTCCTGTCCGGAAGCTCCCGATATTGTCAAAGCCTGAAAGAATACCGACTGCTCTCCGTTGCCGTCGATGTCATTAGTGTATTGAGCCAAAGCATTTTCAAGCTCAGTGCACGTGGCTTCATCAAAAACGAGATGGCCGGAGTATGTAACGGTAAGGTCATATTCCTCGCGGGTTGCGCATTGGACAAGCGTTACAATGACGCAGAAAAGCGCAAAGCCGCCTCCTATAACGTACCACTTGTAATAGTCCCAAAAATAAGCCCACCATGCTTTTGTGAATTTAGGCGGTATAACGCCGTACTTTTCTGCCAAGCAAATCATTCCCTTTCCGATTTGATTTTCCGGAAAATGCTTCCGGCATGATGCGGCTCTGTAAAACAGCCGCACTTATTATTACATTATAACATATATAAGCGTTTATTTCAATAAATTTTTTGTGAACAATTCAAAATTGTATATTTTTTGAAGTTTTATGCCCGCTTTTAGGCAAATGTGCTGAAATATAACGGTGTCATTTATTTAAAAAATATGATTTTTCTTTAAAATGATTGACTTGTGGCGAATTTAGTGTTATAATTTAATTGTCTATATCGCTATAAAGGATAATGAAAGGAAGAAAGCATTCATGAAAAGACAGATTTCATTCGTTGCGGCACTGATAATGATTATCACTACAGTGTTCAGCGGAAACGTATTTGCGGCGGATTCATTCTCCGATGTGCAGGATGATAACCGCTACAGAGAGGCCATAATAACACTTTCGAAGCTTGGTGTTATCGACGGCTATGACGACGGGACATTTAAGCCCGAAGAAAAAATTACAAGAGCTGAATTTACAAAAATGCTCATTACGGCGCTCGGTTATGAAAATAACACGGCGTTGCCGACTGAGTTTGACGACACGACTGATCACTGGGCAGCTACATTTATAAAAACTGCCTATGATATGGGTATTATAAACGGTACGGGAGAAAGGACCTTTGAGCCGGACAACCCTGTTACATATGAGCAGGCGCTGAAGATGCTTGTGTGCACGCTCGGCTATGAGGTAAATGCAACGTCACAGGGTGGTTATCCGAACGGCTATATTACGGTTGCCAATACGCTTGATCTTTGTGATAACGTAACAGGACAGGCAAACAGCGATCCGGCGTTCAGACAGGTTATTGCGCAGGTGGTTTATAATTCGCTTGAAGTGCCGTTCCTTGAGAAGAACGCAACAGGTTCGTGGTCGCAGTCCGATCAGACGCTCCTTGAAGACCATCTTGGCGTTGTAAAGGTAAGAGGTATACTTACGGGTGTTGAGGATTCGACAACAAATGACTGTGATGTAACGCTTAATATGAACCAGCTTGCTGTAAGACCTACATCAGGAACAGACAGAAGCACCGTTGTTATAAATCTCGGGAGCTATACCGATCATACGATAGGCGAGATTTCAAGGATGCTTGGAAACGAGATGACATTCTATTACAGCCAGGGCGTAAGCGATGATGATAAGGCACTGAAGATCATAGACGATGAAACGATATCAAATTCGGCTACGACTGTGACTTATAAGGATTTCCTAGGTTACAGCGGCGGTTCGTTCCAGTATGCCGACGGTACGGCAAAAAAGACTCTCAGAATAGATGACAGCGCTACGATTATATATAACGGCCAGGCTGTTTTGGAGAATCAGCTGCCAATTGATATAGAGTCAAGATATGAAGATAACGTGACCGAAACTGCTTCCACGATGGGAGACCTTCTCGGGCTGTGGATAGGCACTGATACGGCCTACAACATAAGAGGTGAAGTTACATTCACTGATTCAGGCGATGACGGAACTATAGACATAGTCACAATAAATGATTATGATACAATGCTTGCATACAGATCGCCCACAACATCGAACTACAGGCTGCAGGATGCGCTCAGGACGGGTGATTATATAACGCTTGATCCGAATGATATTAACAAAAAGATATATATCGAGCGGGACGGAAAAGAGATTGCTGCAACAGCAATAAGAGCAAACGACGTTGTTTCATATACAGAGAGTCTTGACGGAAGTATTTTGAATCTGTATGTTATAAGCGAGACGGTTTCAGGTACTGTCAATTCAATAGATCAGACAAACCAGACGATCACGATAGGAAATACAGAATACGACCTTGGTGAAGAATGTATAGAATATATACAGAATAAAGAAGGAAGAACGCTTACAAGCGGTGTTTCGGGTACGTTCTATCTTGACAAGCTGAATGCTGTTGTATACGGAACGCTTGAAGAGGTAGCGGTAGATCCGTATGCTTATATTGCGGGTGTAAGTGAAGACTTCAATGAAAACACGCTGTATATAACGGCTTATATTCCAAGTATTTCATCGGGTTCTGCATCGACTTATAAACTTGCGGACAATGCGAGACTTAACGGTACAAGGATAAGCCAGTATTCGGAGGTTATGACGGCACTTTCCGAGCTTTCGGGATATGCTAATGCGGATGTGGATATGGAAGGTATATACCTTTCGGGAAGCGCAGAAAATACCGAATATTCACAGCCTGTAAGGCTTAAGGTGTCAAACAATGAGATTACAGAAATATACACAATAGATGAAAGTGTAACGACACAGAATGAGGATCCGACAAAGCTTGCGCGTTACAGACAGCTTGCGGATTACTACTACTCGGGTTCGAGCTTCAAAGAAGACTCGTCAAGCTCGGTTGCGTTTACGGTTAATTCATCAACTACAGTCATATATGTTCCAAGAGACCGTTCCGATAAGAGCGGCTATACGAGAAAGACTGTTTCAAATGCCTTCACAAGCGATCAGAATTACTGGGTAGAGGCATATGACGTAAATCAGTCGAATGTTGCATCGCTTGTCATCGTGTACGGTGAGGATGCTCAGCTCAATGAGGTAAAGAACACAACTGACTATTCTGTAGTTGCGGGAATGTCAACTCAGTACGATGAAGATGAAGATCAGACGGTAACGGCGCTTGATGTATATGCAGGATCGGCGACCTCAACAAAGTCATGGTCAGCGGCTAATGATGATATTGTTGAAGGCATTGAGGTTGGTGACATCATCCAGTTCGATTACGATGATGAGAATAAGATCCAAAATGTATACACCCGTATAAAATACAGCGATGTTGAAGATGTGCTTAACAATACGGAAGGCACGGAAGTTGAATACAGCGATGGAACCGTTCGTACAGAGACATATAACTGGAATACGGCCATTGAACCTACAATGGAGAACTGGTGGCAGGATTTCATGTTCGATTTCAGATACCCGAGTTCGAGAACTGAGGATGAAGGAGACGAGATGTATACATCTTCAACGGTTGGAACGGTGCCCATCTCGAGAGTTGCCGTATACAATGTATATCAGCTTGTTGAGGATGATAACGGTAATATAGATAGAATGTATCTCACAAAAGAGGGATTTGACGCAGAAACTGGTGAACTCAGAAGCGGCGACGCCATTCAGTTTGATGAGATCAGACTTTCGTCAAGTACAAGAATACTCAGAATGGAAAACCTGCCTTCGGGACTTACATTCAGCCCATATGCGCTGGATTCGTCTGAGAATATCACAGCAAGAGATCTTAAGGATGCGAGATATTACGGACAAGAATGCTCAAAGGTTATGGTATGCACCAGATACGGAAGTGCGGTACTTGTAATAGTACTTCCGGAGTGATTTGAATAAACAGACCATATGGTTGATTTTATAGCAGCACACCGCAAATGCGGTGTGCTGCTTTTCCGTGTATAAAAAAACCGCCGCACATTAAGCGCGGCGATTTGTGATCAACCGTAATCCTATTTATTTGTACTTTTTCCGGAATCGATGAGCTTTTCCATAAGCTCGAGCATTTTTTGGAGCGTTACCTCCCTTGCTGCCGGATTTTCCGGTGCGGTATCAGAGGCGAGAGAAGCCTGTATAGCAAAAAGCTGTGCTTCTATTATTCCAATCACCTTATCAGTCTGCTCCTGTGTCTTCAGAGTTTCAAGAGTCTTTAATATCTGTATGCGAACGTCGGCTGCATTATCTGAGTCGTCATCCCTGAGCTGCTCTTGCATCTTGGAGAGCTGATTGTCGAAAAGCTCATATATATTTGCTGCCATTTCATTGTCCTCCTTTTTTGCTTCGGGAGAAGCGCAGAGGCGTATAGCAGTACCGCTTATCCGCTGCGCCCGTCCCTTTTTAACAAGTCCGTCAGCACGCTTTGGATAAGTGCTGTACAATATATTTCCGTTTTCGCCGATCACAGTAATGTTTTTTGTCATGGGTGTCGTCCCCTTCTGCGATATTCATATTTGCTGTTTTTTGTGATGGGTGCCATCCCCGTATTTATATTGTATCACATTATAAGCCGATATGCAAGATGATTTTCCGGTTTTAAGTTTATTTTATTATTCCGTCCATATCATTGTATATTGTATTTCGCCGTTTATGGGATCACGTACTGCGCCGTCTATCAGAAAGCCGTGATACGATGCAAATTTCAGCGTGTTTTTGTTCTTCATGTATATGCTCATATTGAGCATCGTATAGCTTTCCTTTACAAAATTCATAAGCGCCGTGCCTATTCCCTGATTCTCATGCTCGGGATCGACAAATACGCCGCGTATGGCATTTGCACTGTCAACGCATATAAAGCCTATGATTTTTCCGTTGTCATCGGCATAGACGAAGTTATCCTTTTCGTTCAGATACGTTTCCTTGGCAACTGTATAGTGCTTCTGCCAGAAATCGTTTTCGATAAATGAGTTGCCGTGAGTAAACGACCTCATCCATAAATCGAGAATTTCATACGATTCCGACTTTTCCATGCGTCTTATACTCATAATCAACCATCTTTCCTAAAAGTTATATAATTATTCCGTTACCCATACTCTTGAATAGAGCGGGATATTGTCTACGAGCCAGTTGATATCGTCCGGGTGCAGTCTTACGCAGCCGTGCGATATCTGTACGCCCACGCGTCCGTCGTATTCTCCGCCGCCGTAGTAGAGCAGTGTTGAATGGAGCGCATAGCCGTTATAGAACCGCATTATCGGACCTACGTAATATGTACCGTAATCCCATGCGGTCTCTCGGCTGAAATAATCGAATTGGCCTGTTATCGTCGGAGTTTCGGGCGCGCCTATTGCACAGGTAAATTCGGCTATAGGAGTCCATGTATATTGCTGTCCACGATAGGCACGTACCTTGTATTCGGATTTTGAAACCCAGATGAGGTAATTGGTTTTTGAGCCGATGCCCATCTGATTTACATAGAACGAGTCATAGTAGTTCTGAACTACCTGTGATTTGCCGAGAATAACATCAAAATGGTCAACAAAATCAAGCACCTGTATACCTGTTTCAAATGCGTCTGCAAGGCTGCGCACCGGAACGAATACATAACCGTCTATCGAACGTGTACTTCCGTTCATCATTCTGTCCTCGCCGAAGTAATTTGTTATCGGTGAACCGATGTTATATGCTACAACTCTGTCGCCGATGCTTACGGCTACGCTATTGTAATAGCCGTCATACCTGACGCTTAGACCGAGGCTTTCCGCCACCTGCCTTACGGGAACATATGTAACTCCGTCTATGAGCCGTGCATCGGGTGCAAGATCCATCATGCCGTATTCGTTGTATACAACAACAGATCTGGTATACTGCGGATCGCCGGTCATCGTGAAGGTGTTTCCTGTAATATGCTGACCGCTGTCATCTGTGTAGCTGTAGGTCTGTATATAAAATACTCCTCCGGGATAGTAGGTGGTGTCATAGAATTGGAGCCAGTTCAAGCCGCCGACGAATCTGAGCTTGAAGGATTGCCCAAGCACATAGTCCGGAGTGCTGAAATGCAGAACGACTTTTTCTGTAATTCCGCCTACCCATTCGCTCTGAGTGTCTAAGAGGATGTCCTCTGTAGTATAAAGCTCAACAGTAACGAACGAATCGACCACGAGCGGATGCTTCTCCATATCTATTATGACATCCACGGTATTTGCGATATCCATCGGGTCAGTGTCAGCTGACGGAGCAGTGATGCCAGGAATATCGCCGCCGACTGTAAATATCGGCTCGGACGGTGCGCTTGCCATTGCTGTGTCAGTTTTAGCCGCTTCTGACGTTCCTGTCGTCGGTTCGTTGGTTGAGTTTTCTTCCGAAGCAGAATCGACGGGATCGGTCTCTTCAATAAATGCAGCTGCATCCTCCTCCGGCACCGATTCATCGGCAGGCTCAGGAGTCTCGTCGGCTATGTATGCTGTATCCCCGGCTGTGTATGGAGCCTCCGACGGCTGTGCCGTACTTTCTGCGTTTTCCGCAAAAGCGCAGAGACCGAAGCACAGGAATGCGGCTGTCAGAAATGAAGTAATTCGTTTTTTCATAGTGCATCTTCCTTTCATCCGTAATAGTTATTATCATTATATCATCTTATAGTGTAATAATCAAGAAAAAATAAATAAAATGTAAACAAATTTTGAAGCCCGTGTTTTCTTAAGCTTAATTTAAGGTTTGGAACTTATAATAGTAATACAAAAATCGGCCGGGGCAGTATGAGCTAAAAGAGACAGCCCTTTGGCACATATGAGTATTAATGTCCGTGTCTTATCTGATGGCGGATGTTTTTCGGAAAGGAGCTGGTATAAAGTGTTCATGAAAAGAGGCATAATTGCGATTCTGACAGCAGCTGTGGTTTTGTCGGGCGCGGGAGCTTGGCAGAACATAACAAAGGCTGATGAGATAACTGTAAAATACGAGGGGGAAGCGGTGGAATTTGACGTTCCGGCGCAGATAATAAACGATACAACGATGGTCCCTATGCGTACACTGTTTGAACTGTTTGGGTACAAGGTCAAATGGGATCAGGAAACTCAGACGGTAACTGCGAGAAAAAATTCAAAAACTATTACAATGACGGTTGGAAGCACGGAAATAACGCTTACAAAAAGCAGCGGGGAGACAGAGACTGTAACCTGCTCCTATGCTCCAGTCGTTATCGACGGAAGAACGCTTATACCGTTGCGTGCGGTAAGTGAACTGGCGGGACTTGACGTTGAATGGGACCAGGAAACAAAAACGGCTTCCATATCGGATAACTCCGAGGAGGACGACTCGTGGAAGGATAATACCGCGGAGATCGATCTTGATGACGGAACGTCGACCGGAAGCGGTGTTTCGTTTGACGGCGGGACCGTTACAATCACTGAAGGTGGAGATTATACGGTAAAGGGAACGCTTTCCGACGGATGCATAGTTGTAAATTCCGAAGACAAAGTAAAGCTTAGGCTCTCGGGGGTCGATATAACTAACTCGTCGGGACCTGCGATCTATATAGAAAGCGCAGACAAGGCATATATTACGCTTTCCTCCGGAACGGTCAATACCCTGACCGATGGTACCGAATATTCCGGAGACTATGCGGAGCTTGGCGGATGCATTGTCACGAAGGATAGTCTCGAGATCAAGGGCGGAGGAGAATTGACAATAAACTCTGCAGCTCACCGCGGTATCAAGGCCTCCGACAGCCTTAAGATCGAGGAGGGCATAATTTCAATAACCTCCGCGGAGGATGCGATAAAGGTAAACGATACTTTCTCAATGAGCGGCGGCGTGCTTAATATCGAAACCGAACGCGATGGGATTGCTTCCGAGAGCATAGTCGATATTACGGGCGGCGAGATTAATATCACGACCACCGGAGAGGTAGAGGCCTCGGCGCAGGAGGATTGGATGATGGGCGGCGGACGCGGAATGAGTCAGTTCAATGGTCAGTCGGAGGCTTCGGCACAGCCTGAAAACACAGCACAGCCGGAAACATCTGCTGAAACGGAAGAAGCTGCATCGGCTGACGACTCCGATATATCATCGAAGGGTATAAAGGCTGAATGGCTGATGGATATTTCGGGCGGGAGCGTGAATATAGCGTCTACGGATCATGCGTTAAAGTGCACGAGCGATATAAATATATCGGGCAGCGCGGCGCTGACACTTGATTCTTCAATAAATAAGGGAATAAAAGGCGAGAGCGATGTTACGATCGACGGCGGAACGATCGATATTACTCAGTCCACCGAGGGAATAGAGAGCAAGCGTTTCCTCGCGATAAACGACGGCGAAATACACATTACGGCATCCGACGACGGACTTAACGCCGGGGGTCAGGATATGAATGATATGCCTGGTGGCATGACGCCTCCAGAGATGAGCGATACCGGAGACGGCACACAGCCGCAGAGCCCTCAGAGACCAGAGGGCGAAACGATGCCCGACGGAACAGAGATGGATACAGGCGAAATGCAGCTGCCTCAGGATATTCAGCAGGGTGAGCCTCCGACGATGCCCGAAACAGAGCAGAGCTCAGACGGAACAGCTCCCGAGCCTCCTCAGGACGGAGAATCGCCGAGCCGCGGCGGAATGCCCGGAGGAGGAAGAGGAAACGGCGGCATGGGCGGAGGTATGATGGAAAATACCGAAAGCACCGAAAAGAGCGAAAGCCACCATATACAGATAAACGGCGGCTATCTGTATATAAATGCAGAAGGCGACGGTATAGATTCAAACGGTTCGCTGTTCATTGACGGCGGGTCGGTGATCGTTGACGGCCCCGAAAACAGTGGAAACGGCGCGATAGACGCTCAGGGCGCACTGATGTGCGGCGGCGGGATCGTTATAGCGGCCGGAGGAGCCGGTATGGCGCAGTCGTTCAATTCATCGTCAGAGCAGAATTCACTGAGCATTTATACAGGCGAGACACAGGAGACTGGTACAATAATACGAGTGGAAGACGAGGACGGAACGGACGTTGTGACATATTCTCCGACAAAGGATTATGGTCATGTGCTTATATCGAGCCCGCTTATAGAGACCGGAAAAACGTATAGGATATATCTGGGCGGAACGTGTACGGGCAAGAGTACAGACAGACTTTACAGCAGCGGCGATTACAGCGGAGGAACGCTGCTTGAGGAGGTCACAATAACGGAGGTCTGCACCGTGGCAGGAGAGCAGAGCGGCTTTGGACGCTTCGGCCGCTGATAAGGCAAGGGGGCTGTCGCTTTTAGCGCAGACCGTTTCAAGTCTCTAAAAGCCTTGAAACTACGAACAAAACGAACCGCTCGGCGTATCCATATACGCCGTCGGGCAAGGGTTTGCAAGCAAACCTTCGTTTCGTCCGTTCTGCATCTAAAATCGAGCAGCCCTATGCGATTCTTAATGCGGCAGCCCCCTTGTTCGCATAGTGTCCGATTTTGTCATGATATAACACTCATGTGTATAATTCATGAATAAAATGTAAACTAAAAATACGTCTGCTTGACATTGGACGGCGATATTGCTAAACTAAAAATAGCCGTGCGTTTAGCACAGAGGCTTTTTGGGGTTTTAGAGCCCGGCAATATTCAGACGCTGTTGAATGGGGGCGGCGTTATATCCTAAAATACAATTTCAGGAGGTTTCTGTATGGACGGCACCATTGATGAAAAGACCGGCGATGTTTTCCCGGATCCGACAGATGATGAATCAGAAACAAAGGAGAATGTCTTCGAATCGGAGGAGACAGCGGAGACTACAGATGACGAAAATATTGACGATGCAGAAGGAAAGAAAAAAAGACGATGGAGGCGCAAGAAAAAAGAGGCTTCCGATGAGTTTACTAAGAAATCCAAGAAAAAGAAGATAATAATCCTTGCGATTATTGTTCTTGTCGTAGCGGCTGGCGTTTTTATGTTTATAAGAGCAAGGCAGTCGTCTCAGGAAAACATTGGTCAGGAGATACAGGTTTTTGTTGAGAGAAGGGACATACAGAATACGGTGTCAGGTTCCTCTGTAATAGAGCCTAAGGACTCGTACAATGTTACTTCAATGGTAACGGGAGAGATAACGGCCGATACCTTCAGCGAGGGCGATGTTGTAAAGAAGGACGATGTGCTGTACCAGATAGACTCCGAGGACGTTCAGCAATCGGTGCAGACTGCCGAGAACTCGCTTGTCAAGGCTCAAAATGCGCTTTTGCAGGCTCAGCAGTCGTATAACGACGCTGTAAAGTCCAAGGGAGACAATGCGGAGGATAACGCAGGAAGTATCGAATCGGCGAGAAACGCTCTTGAAAGCGCTCAGCGTACATATCAGGATTCGCTCGATACCTACAGCGATCTCAGCGTTACAAGCCCCGTTTCGGGAACTGTAAGCGAGGTGTTTGTCAAGGAGGGCGACGAGATCCAGGCGGGCGCCAATATCGCGACCGTTTACTCGGATCAATACATGAAGCTTTCGCTGCCTTTCAATGAGGACGATGCACAGCAAATAAGCGTAGGAGACGGAGCGACTGTCACGGTCGCAGGTACCGGCGATGAGATATGGGGCTCCGTAACGGCGGTCTCGAGTGCAAATGTTGCTACCGACAGCCATGCGGTAGTAAGATACGTTACGATAGAGCTTGAAAATCCCGGCGCTCTTACGGTAAACGATAAGGCGACGGCGGTTGTCGGCGGTGTGGCGTCGAACGACGTCGGAACATTTGAATATATAACAGATTCGACAATAACAGCCAAGGCCGCCGGGACGGTAACACAGCTGGGAATAGCGGAAAAGGACAACGTTTACAGCGGACAGACCATAGCGGTGCTTGAATCGGACAGTATAGATTCAACGATAGCGAGTGCGCTTAGTGCCGTAGAGGACGCTCAAATCTCGCTTGACAGGACCATACGTTCATCGGACGGCTCGAGCGACGATACGGCGGTACTGAATGCACAGCTTTCGCTCAATGACGCAAAGCTGTCGCTTGAGGATTCTCAAATCTCGCTCAACAATGCCAGAGAGCAGCTTGAGGACTATACGATAAGAGCGCCTATCGACGGTACTGTCGTAGTGAAGAACAGCAAGGCGGGAGATAAGCTTGAAGCGGGAAATGCTTCATCAACGGATACAAGCGCGATGGCAGTGATATACGATCTGTCAAGTCTCAAACTCCAGCTTGATGTAGACGAAACAGAGGTTCAGCAGGTAAGCGTAGGGCAGACGGTCACGATAGAGGCAGATGCACTCGAAGGACAGACCTTTACCGGGACGGTGACGAAGGTCGGGATAGACGGAACGTCGTCAAATGGTGTGACTACATATCCGATAGACGTTGAGATCACAGATTACGGTGATCTGCTGCCCGGAATGAATGTAACGGCCGAAATAGTTGTCGAAGAAGCAACAAACGTACTTGCCGTTCCCGTAAGCAGTGTTCAGAGAGGCGATATAGTTTACGTGAAGGGCGAAAAGGAGGACGAGAACGACACCGCTCCCGAAGGCTATAAGTCGGTCCAGGTAGAAACGGGAATAAACGACGAGGATTATATAGAGGCCTTACGGAGGGACAGGAGCTTCAGGGAGTTACTATGTCCGAGGATACGACCATGCAGGATATGATGGGCGGCGGAATGCCCGGCGGCATGGGCGGCGGAATGCCGGCTGGCGGCGGAGGCGGAATGCCATCCGGTGGCGGAGGCGGAATGCCCGGCGGAGGCGGCGGCGCTCCCGGCGGCGGAATGAGATAGGAGGTCTGATGCAGTATGCCTCCTTTGGTAGAGATGAAGGACATCTATAAGATATATCATATGGGAGATACCGAGATACACGCCCTTGACGGTATATCTCTTACAATAGAAAAGGGCGAGTTTGTGGCGATAGTCGGACAGTCGGGAAGCGGAAAGTCCACCTGTATGAACATAATCGGCTGTCTTGACGTGCCGACAAGGGGCACATACAGATTGAACGGCAAGGATATAAGCAAATATTCGGACGATGAGCTTGCTATGGTCAGGAATAAAATGCTTGGATTTATATTCCAGCAGTACAATCTGCTTCCGAAGCTTACTGTTGAGGAGAATGTCGCTTTGCCGCTGCTTTACGGAGGGTACAGCGACAGGGAGCAGAAGATCAGAGCTCATGCGGCCCTTAAAAAAGTCGGGCTTGATTCAAAGGCGAAAAACCTGCCGACGCAGCTTTCGGGAGGTCAGCAGCAGAGAGTTTCGATAGCACGTGCGCTTGCGGGGGATCCTTCTGTTATACTTGCCGACGAGCCTACAGGCGCTCTTGATTCAAGAACGGGACGCGAGGTCATGACGTTCCTGAGGAACCTGCACAAGGAGGGCAATACGATAGTTCTCATAACCCACGATAATTCTATCGCGGCGCAGGCGAAGCGAATCGTGCGTATAACCGACGGACGCATAGTATACGACGGACCTGCGGAGGGCGACAAGATCGTCGCGATGCAGGACCGCGCCGGGGAGGATGAGGCTTGATGGGTATAGGAAAATGCTTTACTATGGCGCTTTCGAGCATATTAAGCTCAAAAATGCGCTCATTCCTCACGATGCTCGGTATCATAATAGGTATCATGGCTGTTATAGTGCTCGTAAGCCTTATGAACGGTCTTACCGGACAGGTGACGGATACATTTCAGGAAATGGGTACGACGAGCATAAACGTCATGGTGATGGATCGTTCCGCAACAAGGGAGCTTGAGCCGGACGAGGCGTTTGAATTTGTCGATGAAAACAAGGACTATATATCGAATGTGTCGCCGACAGTAAGCACGAGTGCCGAGCTCAAGGCTAGCGGCTATGATGATACGATAACTGCGTCCTCGGCAACCGGCGTTGCAGAAACGTATGCGGAGATGAAGCAGCTCAATGTAACTCAGGGGCGCTTTATACAGTATATCGACGTAGACCGTGAGCAGCGTGTGTGCGTTATCGGGACGTATGAGGCGCAGGAGCTTTTCGGCGGGAATGCCGTCGGCGAACAGATAAAGATCAACGGCCAGCTCTTTAAGGTTGTGGGAGTGCTTGAGGAAACGGAAGATTCGACATCCGGCTCGGCAGATGATGTGGTATATATTCCGTATACCACCGCAGCGAAGATGAACGGCACGAGCACTATAAGCAGCTATCTCTTTACGGCTGTTGATGAGGACAGCGTGACGACTGCCACAGCGCTGCTTGAAGATCTGCTTCTCAGAAAGATCGGCGATGAGGATTATTACACCGTTACAGACATGCTCTCTATGATAGATAGTATGACCGAAATGCTCGACCTTATGGAAACGATACTTGTGGCCATAGCCGGAATATCACTGCTTGTCGGCGGTATCGGCATCATGAATATAATGCTCGTATCCGTTACGGAGCGTACAAGGGAGATAGGTATCAGAAAATCTCTCGGCGCGCGTCAGATACACATAATGTCTCAGTTTGTGATTGAGGCCGGTGTTATAAGCTGCATAGGCGGTGTCATAGGAATAATCCTCGGGATAATCTTCTCGGCAATAGGCGGAAGCCTGCTCGATATAAACGCAGCGCCGTCTGTAGGGGCGATAGCGATATCGTTTACGATCTCGGCCGGTATAGGCGTGGCGTTCGGGTTCCTTCCGGCAAAAAAAGCCGCAAAGCTCAATCCTATCGACGCGCTCAGGTATGATTAATGATTTTGGTATTTCAGAAAGGAAAATATTCATGAAAGGGAAAATGTTCATGAAAAAGAAGATAATTTCCGTTATCCTGGCGGCGGTCACGGCGCTTTCTGTACTGCCGTCCGCGATAGCCGCGTGGGATACGGAGGAAAATATTCTGTCGCTTCTTAATGGTCTTAATATAATGCAGGGCGACGGAAACGGCAATTACCGTCTCGATGATTATGTATCAAGAGCGGAATTTGCCAAGGTGGCGGTCGCTTCGTCCTCGGCGAAGGATACCGTTGCGGCGGGACTCAGCATTTCGCCGTTCAGGGATGTAAAATACACAGACTGGTTTGCACCGTACGTTCAGGCGGCGGTAAGCGCCGGACTGTGCCAGGGCTATATAGACGGCACGTTCCATCCCAACGACAGCGTGAGTTATGAGGAGGCTCTTACGATGCTCCTCAAGGCGCTCGGCTATACCGATGATGACTTCGGTGTTTCATGGCCATACGGACAGATAGGCATGGCGCAGAGTCTCGAGATAACGAAGGACGTTGATTCATCGATGGGGCAGCCGCTCACACGCCGTCAGGTGGCAAGGCTTGTTTATAATACCCTCAACACTAAAATGAAGGACAGCCAGTCGGAGCTTATATCGATATTCGATTGCACTATAACGGAGGGCGTGACGATAATCGCCTCGCATAACGAGGATTCCTCGCTGGGCGTCGACAAAATATATACTACGATAGGAACGCTCGAGACCGACGGCAATTTCGACAGCGATCTTGTGGGACGGCAGGGCGATATCGTTGTGAAGAACGGCGATGATTTTGTATCATTTACGCCGCGCGACCAGACGATAGAAACGCATACCGTAACCAATATAATAGGCAAGGACCTCGTTCTTGACGGCCAGATATACGATATAAACGAGAATACAACAGCGTATTACAAGACGCAGGCACTCACGTATGATACCATAGCTGATCAGGCAAATACAGGAGATACGGTCAGAATAGTCAAAAATTCCAACGGCTCGGTCGATTGTGTTGTGCTCGTTCAGTCGGGTTCGAATATAGGCGATGTGAACAACCTCGATAGGTACGTTATCTATTCACTGCTTCAGAACGCCGTAATATGCTATAAGGACGGCACGTTCACTCAGATAGATGTTAAGGATACGACGACCTGCTATAGGGATACCACTCAGACCACCTATGGCGCAGTTAAGTCTGAGATGGAGATGGGCGATATCCTGTACGTGAAGATGAACGGCAGCAATGTCGATTACGTAAGCTATGAAAAGGGCACGATGGAAGGCCCTGTAAAGGTAACATCGTCCTCGTGGATGTCGCAGTTCTCGACTGATTCATCAACGCAGATAATGCGCGACGGAAACCGCGTCACCTCTGCTGACATACTGACGAACGACATCGTATACTACAGCAGCGACCTTAATATGATCCTCGCTTACAGCGACAAGGTAACGGGTATTTACGAATCCGCGTCGCCGTCAAGAGACGCTCCGACGAGCATAACGCTTTCCGGACAGGAATATGAGATAGAGAGTGTCGAGGCGTTCAATGACCTGTCGTCGAGCGGCAGCCTTAAGATAGGCGATACGATAACCGTTCTGCTCGGACGCTCCGGAGAGATCGCAGGTGTAATTACAGCTGAGGACAGCAGTACATCAAGTGTCGGCTTTGTCACAGGATATGGAACAAAGACGTTTACAGACAGCCTTGGACAGGAATACACCGGCTACTATATCACGCTTGTCGGGACGGACGGCACAGAAAGTGAATACGAGGTATCAAACAGCGGAGAGACATATTTCGGCGATGTTTGCAGCGTTACCTTCAGCAACGGAACAGCCCGCGTGCAGAGAGCAAGATCTTCGTCCGGAGGAGTTTCGGGGACTGTGTCTGCCGATAATATGACGATAGGAGGCACGCCTGTTTCAAGCAGTGTAAGGATACTTGATACGCTGCAGTCAAATGCGCTGTATGATTCGGCAATGTATAAGAGGATATATATGCAGCGTCTTGATGGGCTGACGCTCAACTCTTCGGATATTCTGTATTACCAGAGAAATGCGGCCGGAGAGATCACGGATATTATACTTGATAATGTCACCGGCGATGCGTACGGGTATGGCATCATATCAAGCAAAACATCGACAACCATGGATGGGTCAACATCTGAAAACTATACGATAGATGTAAGCGGAAGCACTTATTCGTTCTCAGTTTATAGAGGTATAGCAGCAAGGACGCCTGTAAGGGTAGTAATCGGAAGCTCGGGAGTAGAAAGCATAGGAGCACTAAGCAACTACAGCGGAAGCATCTCCGAGCTGACGCATACGTATGCTCAGATAAACAACACGGAATATCTGCTGAGCGACAGCGTTGTAGTGTATTATATCGATAAGTCATATAATGTGCAGCGGATAACGCTTGACAGCGCGATAAACGGCGATTACCGCATGACGGCATATTATGACAAGACCCAGTCGCAGGGCGGAAGAATAAGAGTTATAATAGCTCAGGACAGATAAGGGGATATTATTATGCAGAGGGGCTGCCGCCCCTCTGTGCACCCCTTAAAAATACGCAAAAAAAATATGCCTTAAGAACCGAAAGGCATTGACAATGATTCGATTTAATGATATAATGTACTCACAAAGAACGGCGTAACGGCTGTTCCGCAAATTGTTTTTATTAGTAGAAATATCTTCTACCCTTAACCGTCTACGGGGCAGCGTAGGCGGTTATTTTTTTATCTCTATAATAAGCAACAGCAACACAACAAGTGTTATTACTATTGTCTCCATATAGTAGCAACACCCCCTTTATTGAGGTGTCGGAACAACCGCCAAGCCGTTCTCTGCTTTCCGCAGACTATTATATATTGTTTGACGTATTTTGTCAATAATTTGACGCAAAAAAATATGCCTTAAGAACCGAAAGG
>CALXRY010000041.1 GCA_944390955.1 uncultured Clostridia bacterium
GGTGCAGATTATGACCTTGCTCCAGCGCAGGTTGTCAAGGCTGAAGCTGTCGATATTCTTATTATGCTTCGATTTTATCTCAACGCCGCAGCCGAGGACCTTCAAAAGATCAACTATAATGTCGCTCTTGAATATCTTCGGGTAGTCTGCCTTCAGGCAGTTCAGTATCTTTCCACGTATCGGCATTATCGCCTGGAACGACGGGTCTCTTGCAAGCTTGCAGGAGCCGAGAGCCGAGTCTCCCTCCACGATATACACTTCTCGCTTTGAGACATCCCTTGAGCGGCAGTCGACGAATTTTTCGACCCTGTTCGTAACGTCCATTGAGCCCGTGAGCTTTTTCTTTATGTCTATGCGCGCCTTTTCGGCGTTCTCGCGGCTGCGCTTATTCACAAGGCACTGGTTCGCTATCTTTTCCGCGTCCGCCTTGTTCTCTATCATATAGACCTCAAGCTGGTGGCGCAGGAATTCAGTCATTGCGTCCTGTATGAATTTATTGTTTATCGCCTTTTTTGTCTGGTTCTCGTAGCTTGTCTGAGTCGAAAACGAGCTTATCACAAGCGCAAGGCAGTCAGAAACGTCCGTGAAATTTATCTTTGATTCGTTCTTGTTGTATTTTCCGTTTTGCTTTATATACTGGTCTATAGCATGGACAAAGGCATTCCTAACGGCCTTGTCAGGCGAGCCGCCGTGCTCAAGATAGCTTGAGTTATGATAATATTCGATAAGATTTACCTTGTTTGAAAAACAGAACGCCACCTGCATCTTCATGCGGTAGTCCTCTTTATCCTCTCTGTCGCGTCCCTCTCTCTCGCATTCCCAGCTCTCCACGGACGTGAACGCGTCCTCGCCGACAGCCTCCTTAAGATAATCGACTATCCCGTTTTCATAATAATACTCGCGCATTTCCATGCCGGTATCGGTCTCATTGTAGAGTATGAATTTGAGTCCTGCGTTTACCATCGCCTGCTTGTTTAAAATATCCTCAAAGAACTCAAGCGGTATGTCGATGTCGGTAAACACCTCGGTATCGGGCTTCCAGCGCTGCGTCGAGCCTGTTTTTGCAGTCCTGACCGGCTCCTTTTTAAGACCGCCGATATTTTCTCCCTTTTCAAAATGCAGCGTATATTTCGTCTTATCACGCACTACCGTAACGTCCATGTATTCGCTGCTGTACTGCGTTGCGCAGGCGCCGAGGCCGTTCAGGCCCAAGCTGTATTCATACATGCCGCCCTTATTGTTTTCGTATTTTCCGCCGGCATAGAGCTCACAGTAGACAAGCTCCCAGTTATAGCGTCCTTCCTTCTCGTTGTAATCAAGCGGTATCCCGCGTCCGTTGTCTCTTACCTCTATCGACTTGTCCTTAAAAAGCGTGACCTCTATTATGTTTCCGTATCCTTCCCTTGCTTCGTCTATCGAATTGGATAGAATCTCAAAAAACGAATGTTCGCATCCCTCAAGCCCGTCCGAGCCGAATATTACGGCGGGGCGTTTTCTTACCCTGTCCGCGCCCTTGAGGCTTGTTATACTGTCGTTTCCGTAATCTTTCTTTCTGGGCATTGTTACCTCCGAATCTATGTTTTGCATTAATACATTCTTTTATTATATCTCTAAAACAAAGATTTGTCAAATATCAAAATGTTACATACCTTTTACATTTTTATTATGCCCGCCTTTGTTTTTTTAACAACTTCGTAGATTTTAATAAATACATATTTGATATAAAAGAGAAAAACATATAAAATATAAGAAAATAAATAAAGTATTGTTTTAGAGCCGCGAATATGCTATAATAATATCAGTATAATATTATTATGAGGAGCACGTATATACTGTATGAAAAGCGCATATGTGTATTTGCAGCTTTATAAGCTGTTTGATGATGTCACACCTATAAAGGCCGACTGCGGCCTGCTTTGCGGAAGCGCCTGCTGCAAGGGCGACGACGCTGGTATGTTTTTATTCCCCGGCGAGGAAGCTGTCTATAAGCTGCTCGAGCCGGACTGGATAAGGATAGAGCCGACCGATTTCACATATGAATTTAACGGCAGACGGCACACCGTCAATATAGCCATGTGCAGCGGGACATGCGACCGTTTTGAGCGGCCGCTTGCATGCAGGATATTCCCGCTCACTCCTTATATCGGCAGGGACGGCGCCATGGATATTATAATAGACCCGAGAGCAAGGGGCGTCTGTCGGCTTGCACAGGGCTTTAAGCTTGAGGATTTTTCGCCGCTGTTCATAAAAAACGTAAGGCGCGCCTTTCTCCTGCTTTCCAAAAACCCGCGCATATATGCGTTCCTTAAGGAGTATTCATCATATCTTGATGAATTTCTGCGCTTTTTTTAAGCTTTATTATTATGAGAAAGTGAGATTTTTATGACAGAAAAAAACACTCCAAATACAGTCAGAGATATAAACAGCACTGCCGACGCACCTACGATAATCGGAAAAGAAGCAAAGAATATTATATCCGAAGTTTCAGAGCAGACCTCAGAGGCTACGCAAAAAATTGATCTTAACGAGCTTCGAGCCGTAAGGAACGAAGCCTCGGGATCCGATACTCAGAACGACAATGACACAGACGGCGCATCGCCGAAAACGCAGTACGATGATCCTATTGAAGAGGATGATTTCCCGCCCGTGACCTTTACGCGCGAGGATGTGCTTGGTCCAAAGGACGATGAAATAGACCCGTATTCCGAGGACGATGGAGATCATAAACCCGAAAAAGCAAAGAACCCAATAAAAATACC
>CALXRY010000042.1 GCA_944390955.1 uncultured Clostridia bacterium
ATTTGAAGTATTCATGCGCCGTTACCGCACAACCTACAGGCTCAACTCCTATCGTTCTGCCGGCTATCCCAAGCTCATCTATACATTCCGCAATAAGCCTGTGCACTACCCCGTGTGAGCAGCCAGGGCAGTAGTGCGTGACACAGTCTGTCATGCAATCCGGTCTCTTAAATTCCATCGCCGCACACCTCCTTCAGTATCTGTTTCGCTTTTTCAGCTATCTCCTGGGGAGACGGTATAACTCCACCTGTGCGCCCGGTGAAATATACAGGTCTTCTGCACTCGCATGCCAGCTTTATATCCTCTACCATCTGTCCGGTGCTCATCTCCACCGACAAAAAAGCCTTTGGATCTACCTTTTTGTAAATATCCTCCGGGAACGGCCAAAGAGTTATCGGTCTTATTATCCCTGCCTTTATTCCCTCATCTCTCAGCTTACGCACCGCCGTTTCAACAATACGCGACGTTATGCCGTAGGAGGATATTATAATATCGGCGTCGTCCGTATATTTTTCCTCGTATCTTTGAAGCTCTTTCTTTACTCTTGTATACTTTTCCTCACGCTCAATCACCGTGCGCTCAAGCTCATCGGCTTCAAGATAGAGTGTCTTTACAACGTTTTTTTCGCGCTTATTTTCTGTTCCGCATGCTGCCCATGGCTTTTCATACGCCTCGGGCTCCGGTATCAGGTCAAAATCGACCGGCTCCATCATCTGTCCGAGCGTACCGTCGCCAAGAAGCATAACTGGTATACCGTATTTTTCCGATATATTAAAGCCCTCGGCAGTCAGCGAGGCCATTTCCTGAACGCTGTTCGGAGCGAGCACTATAAGATGGTAATCGCCGTGACCGCCGCCGCGCGTCGCCTGAAAATAATCGGACTGTGCAGGTTGGATCCCTCCCAGCCCAGGTCCTCCTCTCATTATATTTACTATCACACACGGCAGATCTGCCGCCGCAAGATAGCTTATACCCTCTGCCTTGAGGCTTATTCCCGGGCTTGATGAGCTTGTCATCGCCCTTACTCCCGCGGCCGCCGCACCGTATACCATATTAACGGCAGAAATTTCACTTTCCGCCTGCAAAAACACACCGCCTGCCTTCGGCAGCTTTTTTGCCATATACGCCGAAAGCTCCGTCTGCGGAGTTATCGGATAACCAAAAAAATGTCTGCATCCCGAGCGCACTGCGGCCTCGCCTATTGCCTCATTTCCTTTCATCAAAACCTTCATTAATATATTTCCTTTATTATTTATTCTCACCACTCAACGTTATGGCACAGTCTGGGCAGACAACGGCACAGCAAGCACAGCCTATGCACTGTTCCGCGTCTGTCACCACCGCCGGTCTGTAGCCCCGCGAGTTCATCTTCCCGTACGATATTTCTATGATTTTTTTTGGGCACGCCCTAACGCATAGGCCACAGCTTTTGCAGCGTTCCCCGTCAATTTTTATATTACTCAAACTCAGTCTCCTTTTTATCAAAACGGCAGCTTCAGATAAAGCTCCATCGGAAAAGCCTTGCTTTCTTCTATATCTGAAAGCGCCGCTTTTGTCCCGCAGTGCTTAACTACCTTCAGACCCGAAAGCCTCTCCAGCTCCACAAGCTCTCCGACAGACGACGTGATCGTATCCGCATCGGTCTCTGCTGAAAGATTCGTATTATTGTATATATCGGTAAATTCAAGTCTCGACGCTGCCTCTATCCCGCGCTTTATATCCATAATATCACGCGCCGCCGCAGTAAGCGGCCGCCGCAGATTTACGACCAGGTGCATTTCAAAGCCATTTTTTTTCAGCCGTCCCGCATAGCATCCGAGAGCATATGCACCGTCCTCATCTCCGCCAACATCGAATATAAAGCAGCCCTTGTTTCCAAACGCTCTCATGACCTCAGCAGGAGCAAGCGGCATGTCTACATTAGATGACGCAAATCTGCCTGCTATAACGCTTATGCCCATATCCTCAAGCATATTTCTGAGATCGCCTGTACGGAAATATGGATTTACAGTATCAAGATCGATTATCGTCACGTTTTTTCCAGCCTTTTGCTGTGCAATCGCGAAATTAACGGCGATCTCCGTTTTTCCGCTGCCATAATGACCGCTAAAAATGTGTATTTCGCTCATATTTGTGATTATTAAATTCCTTTCAGCTACACATTATATCATACCTATACTACTTTTTCAATAACCAAACGATATTTACCTTTATTTTTTCGATTTACCACTATTACCACGGCATATACCACTGCCATCGCCCCAAGACCGCCCGCAGCCGCCGCAAGCTCATTATGGAATATACTGTTAAATATTATGTCCCCTATGACGAAAAATATAATGGGAACTATATATACCCACGCAGCCGCGCCGAGCACTTTAGATGACTGCATTTCGATCTCAACGGTATCGCCTTTTTTTGCTCCGGCTCTGTTTTCGGCCGTTACAACTATCTCCCTGCCGCCGCAGTTAAGACCGCATGACGCGCAGTTATCGCCGCAGGCTGAGCTCCTTTTCACGCGTACTTTCACATTGCTGCCGTTTACCGATTCTACAATCCCTGTCTGCTTCATCAGCGCCTTAACAGCTCCTTTGCGTGGTTTAAGGCAGTTTCGGTTATTTCGCCGCCGTCTATTATCCTTGCAAGCTCAGCGATTCTGCCCTCATCGTCAAGCTTCTTAAGTGTTGTGGAAGCCATATCCCCATCGGTATTCTTTTCAATAAGGTAATGATTATCTGCCGCCGCAGTGAGCTGCGGCAGATGCGTTATGCATATCACCTGCTTTGTCTTTCCTATAAGAGCAAGCTTATTTGCTATCTTAAGCGCGGTATTCCCCGACACTCCGGTATCGATCTCGTCAAAAATAAGCGTTTCGACACTGTCGGTTTCGGCAAGTATAGATTTTATCGCAAGCATGACTCTTGAAAGCTCTCCGCCGGACGCTATTTTTACAAGCGGCTTCAGCGGTTCGCCTGGGTTTGTGCTTATCATAAACTCCACCCTATCCGCGCCGTACTCCTGAAATGTTCCGGCAGGCTCCACGAGAACACGGAATTTTGATTTTTCCATATTCAGCTCATGGAGCGACGCTTCTATTTTAGCCTCAAGCGTTTCAGCGGCGCGCTTTCGCTTTTCAGTGAGACGCTCTCCGGCCGCTGTGAGCTCTGAGGTAAGCTCTTCAAGCCTTTTTGTGAGCTTTTCTTTAAGCTCATCGCTCATTATTATTTCATCAAGCTCCTCCTGAGCCCTTTTTCCGAATGCGTTTATCTCGGAAATACTTCTGCCGTATTTTCTTTTGAGCCTTGATATCAGATCAAGCCGCTCCTCTACATCATTTAACGTTTCCTCGTCAAACTCCACCGAATCACGGAAGGATGCAAGCTCATGTGCGCTGTCCTCGACAGAATACATGGCATTACTGAGCGTCTCATATACGCTTTGAAGACTGCTGTCAAGCTCCGCTATTGACGAAATGGCGTCCACGGCGATGCTCAGGCCGTCATATGCTGACTGCAGCTCTCCGTTATCGTAAAGATTGGCGTATGCCTCGTCTACCGCACTCGATATTTGCTCGGCATTCCTGCACAGTTCTCTCTGGCGCAGGAGCTCTTCCTCCTCTTCCTCGGTAAGCGCAGCATCAGTTATCTCCTTTATCTGATACTCAAGCAGATCCATCCGCTGCATCTTTTCGCGTTCATCGGTCTCAAGCGTCTTAAGCTCTCTTTTCACCGACTGCCGCTCCTTATACAGCCTGCGGTATTCGCCTAAGGCGTCCTCTGTTTTTCCGTAGCCGTCGAGGAACGTCATATGCTTTGACGGAGTAAGCAGAGCCTGATTGTCGTGCTGCCCATGGATATTTATAAGACAGTCGGCGATCTCTCTGAGAATCGCGAGTGTAACGACTGCGCCGTTTATCCTTGCGGTGCTCTTGCCCTCGCTCGTCACGGTGCGGCTTATTATTATCTGTTCATCCTCATCGTCTATATCATTTTCCTCAAGCAGCTTTGCTGCCTCATCATTTATGTCAAACACAGCCTGTACCGATGCCTTTTCCGTTCCATAGCGCACAAGCTCCTTATTTGCGCGGCTTCCAAGTATCATATTTATCGAGTCTATTATTATCG
>CALXRY010000043.1 GCA_944390955.1 uncultured Clostridia bacterium
ACCACGTAAAGACCTCTATAGAGTACATAGCAGCTCCTCACAAGACCGATAACGGAAACCTTGTTTCCTGCTATAACTGCTCTCTTGAAACCGCCGATCTTGAGTTTAAACAGACACGCCGGCTGTCTGGAAGCAAGGGTAAGCAGGCGGCAAGGCATATGATCCAGTCATTTAAATACAGAGAGGTCACGCCTAAGCAGGCGCATGAGATCGGCAAACGTTTTGCCGATGAAGTCCTTCAAGGAAAATATGAATACGTGATCGCAACGCATATAAATTCGAGCGCGATACATAATCATATCATCTTTAATTCAGTCAGCTTTGAAGATCACCGAAGATACAGGAGCAATAAGCATACGTATAAACGCATGAAATTTATAAGTGACGATCTGTGCCGTGAATATGGGCTTTCGGTCATAGATGAAAACAACAACAGCCGCAAACGCTCCCAAAGTGAAATATATAGTGAGCAACGAAGCAAGCGTGTTGTTTGGAGAGATATTTTAAGAGCTGATATTGATAAGGTCATACAGGAAGCAAACGGCTTTGATGATTTCCTTAACCGTATGTACAAGCTTGGCTATGGTATAAAGACAGGTAAATATCTTGCCTTTAAAAATAAGGCGCAGCAGAGATATATGCGTGTAAAATCGCTCGGCGCAGACTATACAGAGGATGAGATAAAGGAGCGCATCATTACTAAGCGGCAGCCCATCCCTAAACGCATACGGAACAGCGGACATGATATAACGCTGCTTATACAGATAGAGAACAATATCAAGTGCCGAACATCAGCGTCTTATGAGAATTGGGCGAAGCTCAATAACCTGAAAGAAGCGGCAAAGACGCTAAATTTCTTGATAGAACATGATATATCATCATTCGATGAATTGGACAGCAAAGCTGACACACTAAAGAAGCAGCAGCGCAGTATGGTAGCCGAGCTTAAACAGTTGAATGATGATGTAAAAGACATAGATGAGCGCATCCATTTTATAAAAACATATGAGGAATACAAGCCTATCGCTGCGGAATACGAAAAGGCTATTTTAAAAAGCAAGTTCCGGCAGAAGCATTTTGATGAGCTTGAATTATTTGAAACTGTTCATGCTCGATTGAAGCAGCTCTATCCGAACAAAAAAATACCTTCTATTGCGGCTTTAAAACGGGCGCAGGAGCGTGTTGAGACGAAAAAGGATAAACTATATGAGCAATACAAGGATGCGCAGAATGAGGCTCAGACATACTCTGTGCTGCGTGAAAATATACAGCGGTTCCTTAATATTGAGCGAACAGAACAACACACCCCCAAAAGAGAATATTCTTTGTAAAATTTTTATTATATCGTTGACATATCGATATTAATATTATATAATTTTTACATGAAGTTAATAATATAGAAGGAGCATGATTTACATGAGAAAACAAGTTTATATAAGTGCTGACTATGATTATTTGAATGGCGATCGGGATGTAGTAGATGAATTAAACAGATGGGGAAATGATAATCTCCATAAAATTGATTTTATTGACATGTCAAAGGTGGCATCTGGTACTGTTGCTAATGATAATGATTGCCGTATTTGTGATTTGAAAGCTGAATTTAACAAACAAATTAATGCTTCATCGGCTGTGATTTTTGTTGTGGGTGATAAAACAGGTTCACGAACAGCAGGAAGTGAATGCGAACGTGTATCCAAAGAACAATGGCAGTGTAAATGTACACCATATAAACAAAATGCCAATGGCACTAAAGCATGCAAAGCTTCAAGTGTTTCTATGCCTGGCGAGAATGATAATTTTGGAAATATAAATAGATATTCTTATCTTCGTCATGAATTTGAACAAGCAAAAAAGAAGAAAAAAACAATCATTATTGTATATAATTCTACAAGGAAGGAGTCAAATTGGCTTCCTTCATATATGAATGGATATGAAGATGATGCGAGACCATTTTGGAAAATTGATGATAATAGAAAGAAAGTTGGAGATTATTCATACATAAAAGAGGTACTTGGGTTTTGATTCATTTTATCCAAAAGAGTTTAGCAATGGCATTTGGCATTATTACAATTATCTTTACTTTTGTGCCGGAGACTTTTTTTGAAAAATACGATTGGATAACTAAAGATGTACTCCAACAAAGTAAATTATTTGCTTGTTTAGATGCTCAAGATGTAAATATAATAATTTCCCGCCTTGTATGCTTTTTTCTTGTGTGGATTGGAACGGCACTGTCACATATGTTTTTTCTTAAAACTAGAAGATGGATTACAATCAAAGGGCAGAATTATTCCATCAGAGTCGAGTATGGAAATATACAAAGAAAGAAGAATTGCAAAAAAGTCATCAATTTTGACGAGTGTTTCACAACAAAGGTAGGTAATGCAACAGCGGATATTAATCCAGAATCTATATGTGGACAGTATTTAAAAGAACATCCGGATTTAAATGTCCAGAAGCTAATTGAAGCTGCTCAAATAAAGCCGGCACGAAGCAAATCAAAATACCAACATAAAATTCGGTATGATTCTGGGACAATTGTTCCGAATGGGGATGATTTATTGATGGCATTTGCCAAATTGGATGAAAGAGGTAAAGGACGGTTTTTCTGCAGAGACGAATATCTCCAATGTTTAGATTTATTGTGGAAAGAGATAGAGAATTATTATTCTGAAAAAGATGTATGTGTACCAATATTAGGAGCAGGAACAACATCAATTGATGGCGGAGCTGGGGCATCAATATCACAGCAAGATTTGCTTGATATGATGATTTGGTCTTATAAATTAAGTTCTCATAAGATAAAGGCTCCACATAAGTTACGTATTATATGTAAGAAAAATAGTGGCTTTTCCATCAATAACATACATGCTTAAATCAATATAAGATGTTAATTTAAGTAATACAAAGTTGATGATGAAATGCTCAATACGCCGCTATTTGTATCGTTTACAACACAAGTATGACCGTTAGATTATGATATTGAAAAACTTGTGAGCTGTCTCGGTATTCTTTCAAACGGATATTTCTTCGGAACGATTATAAAACCCATTGCGTTTTTGGATGACAGAAAAAGGACGTATATGTTGACTTTGCCAACTTGACAAGAAAAACGCCACAAACAAGAGATATGTATTTACGAGCTGATTATTATATGGCAGTCGAGGAGGAAGTAAAAGTTCTGATAGCAGATATAATAACAGATGTTCAAAACGGCAAGCCCTATAATGAAGCAGTCAAGGAAG
>CALXRY010000044.1 GCA_944390955.1 uncultured Clostridia bacterium
GACAGCTTCTTGGCGTTATTGCGTACATTATATTTGTTTGCACTGTACGCCAGTATAGCCATCTTGGCTTGAATGACCTACGGCAGGTGCTGCCTTGAGCTTATATCGCTGTCTTCTGTTTTATACAGACAAACGATTGCTTTGGTAAATGTATATTCTCCGACTGCATAAAGCTGCTCGAGGCAGTCCCGGAGCTTTATCCGGCTGTCTTTATCCATATCGCATCTGACTATGCAGTCTATGATGCGGCAGATCTTATCGCCCAGCTCCTTATCGTGCCCAATGTCGGGCTCCTCATCCAAAATCTCTGTTATGATATCTACACAGAGCTCCGGATATGTGTTTTCCGACGCCAGCTTTTCGCATATCTCGAGCTTCGCACCGAGATCGTTCTTTATAGCCGGCAATGCGAGTAAGCTCTTGTATGTATTCTTATCGCTTTTTTTCATTCCTGACTTTGCCAGTGTTGATACTACAATATCATTCTCGAATCTCTCCGACATAAGTAAGTTAGTTAAAGCTTTTTCTGTCATTTTTGTTTCCTCCTACTATTTATTTAAATAATTTTTTAATATGTTGACTCTTATCCGGTATCCCGAACAGCGATGACCGTTTTTGCGGTATTCCATCGTGTTCTTGCCATTATGCTGGACAAGGATACCTTTGTCTGACAGTGCCTTTCGCAGTGCTTTTTCATCAAAGTTTATAGCTGTATTACAGCTCTTCGACTTAGAAAACACTGTGCCGCTGAGTATAAACCACTCTGAGCCCATGTCTATGATATCGCCTTTTTTGCCTGAAGCAAAATCGGCCTCAGAGATGAGCCTTAACTCGTTGGTGCCGTGAAGGGTAAAAAGACCGGTACCGAATATCGTTACGGGGTCCTTATGCCATTCACGGCACTGCTTAACGATAAGAGCTTCTATCTCTTCTTCATATTTGGGATATAGAGTGATTTCCTCGTTCTGCGGCGCTTTTTCGATAAGTTTATACACAGCGCAGAGCCATGATATCATATCGATATACCGCTCGTGTATGGGCTTGTCCGAGTATTTTCTCGTAAGCTCACGGCGGCGGTCACGGCAGTCATTGCACAGCTGATCTATATATCCTTCCTTGGATATTATACCTTGAATCACCGCTATTACTGCGCTCCTGAACTCAGTCTGATGACTTGTCAGGAAGTCGAGCTCATCAAGATTAACGGTGCTCGCGTCGTATTCAAGCATGAGCAGTCTTGCTATAGACGACTCCTGCAACGCCGTAGGCTTTTCTTCCGCGGTGACAACGCACAGGCAGGTGGCGTCCTTTGTAACGACCTTCCCGCCGCGCATCTTCTTGCTGCTCGTTGTTGAGTCTCCTGCAACTCTCACGACTTTATTGATTATGCTGAGAGCGTCGCGTGTCATGACCTTCAGGTCATCGATGATACAGCAGCCGAGCGGGATGCTCCGCAGCTGTTCGGTGACAGCGGCCTTTGAATCCTCAAACGAGCACGTTTCCTCCCTGAACGGATTCAGCATACTCACTGCCGATGACGTCTTTCTTGTGCCAGTTGTGCCGTAGATATACAGCACGAAGGATGGGCGCATTTCAGAGTGTTTTGCTATCATCGGGTACAGTATCCCGAGGAGCAGAAACATCAGCATCGTTGTTGAATACAGTCCGTTATTGATGGCGGGGATATAGTGCTCCCTGAGGAACATTAGCGCAGTATCCAAATTCATCGGCATGTACTCAAGATTCCTGACCTTGCGCGAGCTTTCGGCTTCTGAAACGCTGTCGGCTCTTACAAGCAGGTTGTTTATGAGCAGTGTCTGAGCGTCGAGCCAGCCTCCGCAAAAATCATATACGGCCCGCGACTTAATACTTCGTGCAAGCACCGAAAACACCTGTATGACCGCGTTATGCTCCTTTGGACTCATTATTGGGAAGTTGTTTACGCCCCAGCTTTTATATACCTCGTTGAAACGCGTTATATTGCCTCTGTATTCAACGGACGGAAGATATTTGCCGTCACAGAACGCCGTGACATATATCGCAGCATCGCGGCTGACATCCTCATGTATGTACTCAACCGCATCTCTCGGGATCACCGCCGCCGGAGCGGCGGCTTGCTGATCCGAGCCGTAAATGACCATGCTGTCATCGATAATCTTAAGCATGTACGGTGAATCTTTCAGCAGCTCGTTGAGCTGCTCGCACTCTTCATCCGGGTTTCTTATTGATACCATGGTGTGGTCCTCTCTTTCTTTTGATTGTGAAAAAGCATTACCTGACACATTCGTATCCAAGCAGAACTTTTTTCTGAATACAGTATAACATATGCATCACTATTTGCGCAGAGTGGAAAATAAATTATTTTTTTCACCCCCCCTTGCAAACAACCACGCCATGATTATAATAATAAAAAAATCCCGGAAATGCTTTAACGCAATTCCGGGATAAATGTATTACTTATTTTTCGTTTTCTTCTTCACATTCACGAATAGCTTCCTGAAGACGTTTATGTGGTGGATCATAAAACGTTTTTGCATCCTGATATGCCTGCTGATTATGTCTTTCCACACATTCATCTATCTCATTTAACAAATTATCAATATCTTCATCCGAAAGATTACAGCTACTGTCATCATTATCACTACCATCTATATTTTCGTTCATTATACTACACAAAGTTTGTTTTCTATATGTTAAAAACATATTTGACAGTAGTGGTAGAATAAAAAACGTACAGGTTAAAGCTTTCGAAAAATCAGCATATGTGATATAATATAGCATATGAGGGAGGCAATAACATGGCTACACAGAAGAAGTATTCACAGAAGTTTAAAATCGATGCGGTTGAATATCATAAATCTCATGCGGATATGTCGCTTAAAACATGAGTAGCAAATCTCGGCGTGTCGGCGGTATCGTTGAGAGAATGGCTCAACGCTGCAGATGATACGGGCAATGTCGTAATGCGCGGGTCGGGAAATTATTCAAGCGATGAGCAGAAGGAGA
>CALXRY010000045.1 GCA_944390955.1 uncultured Clostridia bacterium
GTCTTGCATACATAAGCAGCTTTGCATAGAACTCTGTCGATTCCATTCTGAAGAACGCCGTATTAAGGTCGCAGCCGAACGACAACGCACCGTGGTTTGCAAGCAGTATAGCATCGTAATCCTGAAGATAAGGCTCAAGCGACTCGGGTATTTCCATCGTCGAGGGAGTTCCATACTGAGCGATCGGAACAGCTCCGAGGAATATAACCGCCTCCGGCATGATCAGCTTGTCCAAAGAAATACCAGCAATGGCAAACGCAGTTGCAATCGGAGGATGCGCATGAACAACGGCCTTAACATCCGGTCTCTCCTTATATACCTTCAGGTGCATCTTAAACTCGGAAGAAGGCTTCCATGGTCCGTTCGACTCCTTGAGGTTTCCCTGCCCGTCAACCTTGCATATCATATCGGGAGTCATAAAGCCCTTTGATACGCCGGTCGGCGTTACGAAATAGGTATCCTTGTCTATCTGCACGGAAAAGTTACCGTCGTTTGCGGCAACGAAACCGTCGTTATAGATTCTCCTGCCGATTTCGCACAGTTCTTTTTTGATTTCGTAATCTGATTTGAACATACTTTTTCCCTCTTTCTTTTGGTTTTATTTTGTTTTGTTTTGTTTTGTTTTTATTATACACCACTTCTGATAAAAAGTAAAGCATTATTTTTCTGTTAAAATGTCGAAAAAACATTCAAAAATAAAACTATCCCTTAAGCTCACCGCTAACGCTATTATTTTACCACAAACCATATATATTTTGCAAGCCCTTTTATACACATTTTGCACAATTTACAAAAAAAATTTTTGCCACACGTCAAATTTCATAAAGATTAATTATAATTTTCGTATAATGTGACCAAAAGATCGCAGTCTGCCGCAAGCCTATAATAAATATAATTAACTGTTAAGACTGGATATGGCCGGAACACTGATGCAGAAAAATACTTTTTGGCAATTTGAATAATAATTTGCGAAATTTTTTAACATAATAAGGATTGCATTATTCACAAATATATTGTATAATTAAGATACTGTAATATTGACAGAGAAATTTATCTAAGAGGAGATGTTTGCATGGGTTATAAAGAAACATATGAAAGATGGCTTAATTCTGATGTTCTGTCGGCAGAGGATAAAGCGGAGCTCGCCTCGATAGCCGGAAACGAAAAGGAGATTGAGGAGAGATTCTACCGCGAGCTTGAGTTCGGCACAGCCGGAATGAGGGGCATCCTCGGCATAGGCACAAACCGCATGAATATCTATAATGTACGCCGCGCAAGCCAAGGCGTTGCAAAGTACGTAAATTCGCGCGGAGCGGATGCCGCAAAGGCAGGCGTGCTCATCGGCTACGACACGCGCAACTTCTCGCGCACCTTTGCTGAGGAGACCGCCAAGGTCCTTACATGCGCCGGAGTTCACGTTTATCTGTTCCCCATCGTCCACTCGGTGCCCGAGGTATCGTTTGGAATACGCGAGCTCGGCTGCGCAGCCGGTGTAATGATCACTGCCTCGCACAACCCCAAGGAATACAACGGCTACAAGGTTTACGGTCCCGACGGCGGACAGCTTCCGCCCGATGCAGCAGATGTTGTCGTTGAGGCGATAAACAGCTATGATGTTTTTAACGATATAAAATACATTTCGCTTGAGGAAGCTGTCGAAACAGATATGCTTACCGTACCGGGAACAGATCTGGACGAAAAGTTCCTTGATGCTGTTCAGTCCCAGCAGCAGAATCCCGAGGCAGTAAAGGCGGTTGCAGACACGTTCAAGCTCATATACACGCCGTTCCACGGCACAGGCTCAAGACCTGTACAAGCGATATTGAAGCGCATAGGCTTCAAGAACGTGCTCGTTGTTAAGGAGCAGGATACCGAGGACGGAAACTTCCCGACTGTTAAGTCGCCGAATCCCGAAAACAAAGAGGGCTTCACGATAGCCATTGAAATGGCAAAGGAAAACGACGTTGACGTTATAATAGGAACAGATCCCGACTGCGACAGGGTCGGCATCGTCGTTCGCGACGCAGACGGCATTTACAGGACGCTGACAGGCAACCAGACGGGTGCTCTGCTTGTTGAATACATCCTGCGCTCAAAGAAAGAAAAGGGTACCCTCCCCGCAAACGGCGTTGTTATAAAGACTATAGTTACAACGGAGCTGGCGGCGGCTATCGCCCACAGCTACGGCATGGAGGTAATGAATGTTCTTACGGGCTTCAAGTATATCGGAGAAAAGATGACTGAATTCGCCGAAACAGGCAGCCATACATATCTGATAGGCTTTGAAGAAAGCTACGGATATCTGGTAGGGACCCATGCCCGCGACAAAGACGGCGTTGTTGCCACTATGCTTATCGCAGAGATGGCAGCATATTACAAGACAAAGGGAATGTCTCTTTACGAGGCTCTGCAGGATATATACAAAAAATACGGATACTACGCAGAAAAGACAGTTTCCTTCACAATGCCAGGCAAGGATGGAATGGAAAAAATGGCGGCGCTTTTGAAGGATCTAAGAGAGAATCCTCCGACAAAGGTAGCCGGAATGAACATCGTTCTTTATACGGATTACATGGCCCAAACGATAAAGGATACAAAGGGCGGAATATCTCCGCTAAAGGGTCTGCCGAAGGCCGATGTACTGAAGTACAATCTTTCCGATGATAAGACGTATTTCATCGTACGGCCCTCCGGAACGGAGCCGAAGATAAAGCTGTATCTCGGCACATTTGCCGACAGTCTTGAGGCGGCCGAGGCTACAATAGAAAAGGTACTTGCCGACTGCAAGGAGCAGTTCGGTCTATGATCCTATAAATTATATACGGACGGGTTTTTACCCGTCCATTTTCGTTAATATTATACAAAATATAATCTGTATCCCGTCATCATAAACAAAATTCTTTTTCTTTCGGCTAACACACTTGACAATATAAATTTGAAAGATGTATAATAACATTGTTAGTAAATTCGCGGCAGTATACAGTACAACCGACCGCGCAAAATTGTCAACACATATTCAAGAAAAGAGGTATAGGACCATGAAAAAATTTATTGCACTGCTTGCGGCAATGGCGATGTGTTTGTCAATGCTCCCTGCATATGCAGATGATGGCTGGACTGAGGTTGATGATGCAACAGAGCTTGCAGCAGCACTAAGCCAAAACGGAAACATAAGAGTAATGAATAACATTACATTAAGCAACACGATTATAATAGATAAAACCGTTACGATAGACCTTAATGATCACACCATTTCTGCCGCAAATCGGCCATTCTGGATAGAAGGCGGCCATGTTACACTGACCGGAACAGGTATTGTTACAGAGACCACTCCATATTATGCACCTTTTACCGTAGTTGGCTCAGCAAACGAGGAAGACACCGATTACTCCTATTTAAATGTCGGAGAGAATATTACATTGAGCGGATGGGGCGGAGTATTTGTACAAGCGCCGACAAAACCGGGCACCAGCGAATCCACTCAAACAGCTTATGGTGTGAAACTGGATATTTACGGTACACTCGAAGGACACTATGATGCCACAAATTGGGGCGGTAAAGGAATAAATATTAACGGCTCAATAACAAATACTGTTAACTATCCTGTGATAAATATATATGAGAGCGCAAATATTACTGCATACAGCAATGAAAACGCACAGCCAAGTGATGACGTAACAGAAGCCGTGATCGCTGCCATAGGTATATATGCCGCAGGGTATGCAGAATGCAATATATACGGCGGAAACATCACAGGCGATACGGGTATAGAAATGCGTGCAGGAAGAATGAATATATACAACGGCTCAATAAGTGGTGTAGGAAATTTTTATACAGAGCCTAACGGAAGCGGTCAAACTATAATATCTCCAGCTGTAGCTATTTCTCAGCATACAACAAATCTGCCAATAGAGGTACATATCCTTGACGGATGCTTGACATCAGAAAATGGATATGCTTTATATGAAGAAGATTTGCAGAATGATATTGAGCAAGATAAAATAATCATAAATGTCTCAGGCGGTGAATTCAATGGATCAGCGAACTACGGCGCTGTTAAATTTGAAGATTCAAGTACAATAAATTACTCTATAACCGGCGGTACATATAACACAGACGTAGGTGAATATGTTTCCGAGAATTATGGCACGCTTAATGTTGACGGTTCGTATACTGTCGCCGAAAAGGCAAATGCTTCTACAAACACTGTTACTATTAATGAGACTAATAAAAATGATATTGAAACCGCAATGGATAATTCCGGTTTTACAGCGGCAGATGGAACTACTTATCAGCTTGATACTGCAGAAGTTTCCGGCGTTACAGGCAATACAATATTTGTTGATTACAAATTTAACGAAATCCCATACACACTTAAATTCGAATCAGCAAATCTTGATAATGTCAATGTAAAACTCGGCATAGTGCTCTACAACATTCCGAGCGGCACAGATGTATCGGAACCGAGCGTATATATACAGTAACGGAGGTATTGAACAATGAAATACACTGAACCAAAAATAATCATTACAGAATTTTCGCAAGAAAATATCGTAACGCTGAGCTTTGTGGGCAATGATCCATCAGCACAGAGCGTATTTGATGCTGCAGGCGAAACCGGGGTAACTGTCGCCGGAGCCGTCGATGTAGGTGATATTCTTGAAACCAATTAGATATTTGCTAAATTTAAGGGCTGCCGTTTCAATACGGCAGCCCTCTTTGCTTGTAAGGCAAAAAAAACGATCCGATTCCTTTTGCCGGAGCCGGATCGCTTCTTTTTTCATCTATTACAAGTCGTTTCTTATGAGATCCTCATAGCTCTCTCTCCTGACAACTACCTTGGCCTCTCCGTTCGATACGGCCACAACAGCCGGACGAGGAATTCTGTTGTAGTTGCTTGCCATCGAATAATTATAGGCTCCTGTAGCCAATACGGCTAAGGTGTCTCCTACATGTATCTCAGGCATCATAGCATCCTTGAGCAACAGATCGCCGCTTTCACAGCATTTGCCCGCTATCGTAACCTTTTCCGTTTTCGGAGCATTGGCATTGTTTGCAACAACAGCGGCATACTCTGACTCATACAGTATATATCTGGGATTATCTCCCATGCCACCGTCAACCGAAACATACTTTCTTACGTTTTTTATATCCTTAATTCCACCAACCGTATACAGTGTAATACCTGCGGGAGCAATTATCGAGCGTCCCGGCTCCATCAGTATAAACGGAAGCTTGACGCCCCGCTTTTCGGCGGTTTCCTTTACGACCTCGCTCACGTGCTTGATGTAATCATCATACGGAACGGGATCGTCATTTTCAGTATACATTATTCCGTAGCCGCCGCCGAGATTGAGTCGGTCTATTTCCATACCAAGCTTGTCCTTTAGATCTCCCACAAAGTTCATCATGATCTCCGCAGCCTTGCAGAACGGCTCTATATCGAAGATCTGTGAACCTATATGGCAGTGTACGCCGTTTACCTTAACGTTCGTCATCTCATTTGCTGTCTTGCATATCTCAAACGCCTCGCCGTTTTCCAGCGCAACACCGAATTTGGAATCGATCTGACCTGTCCTGATAAAGCTATGAGTATGAGCGTCGACGCCCGGCTTGATCCTGAACATTATGTCCTGAACAATCCCGTGCTCCCGTGCTATCTCATTCAGCTTTTCCAGTTCATAGATGTTGTCGACGATTATGTTCCCGACTCCGTTTTCAACAGCCATCGTGAGCTCATCGACAGTTTTATTATTACCGTGAAAATAGACCTTATCCATGGGAAAATCTGACTTTATCGCCGTATAAAGCTCGCCGCCCGATACAACATCTATACCAAGTCCTTCCTCTTTTATAATACGGCATGCGTATTTGGTGCAAAATGCTTTATTTGCATAAAGAACAAGCCCATTCCCCTCATAATATTTGTCCATTGCATTTTTATATATACGGCAATTTTCACGAAACAGCTCCTCGTCTATCACGTAAAGCGGAGTCCCGTATTCCTTTGCCAACTCAACCGTATCGTTTTTCCCTATCACAAGATGATTTTTTTCATTTACAGATAAGTTCTTTGATACAAACATTCTCCTTCCACCTTCCCTTTTTGTATTTCATCAGCCGGCCGCGTCCGGCAGCTCCGGAGCTGTATCTCGCTCTATCCACGGCGCATCGCCGTCTACTATACATCTTCTCGTAACTGTTACTTTGCGTATTGAGTCGTCAGACGGAGTTTCAAACATTATGTCGGACATTGCCTCCTCTATGATTGCCCTCAATCCTCTTGCGCCCGTATTTCTCTCTATCGCCTTTTCTGCGATTGCCTCTATAGCCTCGTCGGTAAATTCAAGCTGTACATTGTCGAACGAGAACAGCGTCTGATACTGCTTTATAAGAGCGTTCTTAGGCTCGGTAAGTATCTTTATAAGCGTATTCTTATCCAGCTGATCGAGCGTAGTAAACACGGGGAGTCTTCCCACAAGCTCGGGGATAAGTCCGAACTTTAACAGATCCTGAGGTACAATCTGCTCAAGCAGCTCTGTAAGGTTCATTTCCTTTTTGCTTTCGATATTCGCTCCAAAGCCAAGACCCTTTTTGCCTATCCTGTCGCTTATGATCTTTTCGATCCCGTCGAACGCACCGCCGCATATGAACAGAATATTTGTCGTATCGATATGAAGGCATTCCTGATGCGGGTGCTTTCTTCCGCCCTGCGGCGGAACAGAAGCGTTCGTCCCCTCAATGACCTTAAGCAGAGCCTGCTGCACACCCTCGCCTGATACGTCTCTTGTTATGGACGGGTTCTCCGATTTTCTTGCGATTTTATCTATTTCGTCTATATATATAATTCCTCGCTCGGCGGCCTCGATATCATTATCCGCCGCCTGGATCAATTTCAGAAGTATTGTTTCAACGTCCTCGCCGACATAGCCGGCCTCCGTGAGCGACGTAGCATCCGCCACGGCAAACGGCACATTAAGTATCCTTGCAAGATTCTGCACCAGGAAGGTCTTTCCGCTTCCCGTAGGGCCCACCATAAGGATGTTGCTCTTCTGGAGCTCAACATCACCCGCCGCATCGCCGTGCTCTATCCTTTTATAATGGTTGTAAACGGCAACCGAAAGTATCTTCTTTGTTTTATCCTGACCTATTACATACTCGTCAAGGAACTCCTTTATTTCCTTAGGCTTCGGAAGCTCCTCCTGCGGTACGAACTCCTCCTCCACCGCTTCACGTGCTATTATCTTATTGCAGGTATCAATGCACTGGTCGCATATATATACGCCTCTTCCCGAGAGCATCTTGCTGACCTCAGCTTCGGACCTGCCGCAGAAAGAACACCTGCACTGCTTATGCTCATCCATTAATGCCAACTCCCTTCATTAAAAGAAAAAATCAGACCCTGAAAAGCGGCAAAGCCTCCGGGTAAAAATGCGTACAGCGCAATACGGCAGCGGCCGCACCGGACGCCATCGCCTCGCACAGCCCTGCCGTATTGTATTACTAATTTCTATTCTCTATGACCTTATCTATCAGACCATATTCCATAGCCTCATCGGCAGTCATAAAGTTGTCTCTTTCCGTATCAGCGCATACCTGCTCGTAACTCTTGCCTGTACGCTCCGAAAGTATACGGTTCATCTTTTCCTTTGTTTTTACAAGATGATCGGTATATATCTTTATATCTGTAGTCTGGCCGCTCAGGCCTCCTCCGCCGATAAGCGGCTGATGGATCATTACCTCGCTGTTCGGAAGAGCCATTCTCTTGCCCTTCGCTCCCGCAGCAAGCAGGAATGCTCCCATAGACGCAGCCATTCCGATGCATATCGTGGAAACGTCACACTTGATATACTGCATCGTATCGTAAATGGCCATTCCCGCGGTGATCGAGCCGCCCGGGCTGTCTATATACAGCTGTATCTCCTTGTCGGGATCCTTTGATTCAAGATATAAAAGCTGAGCCACAACAAGGCTTGACGTCGCGTCATCCACCTGTCCCGACAGAAATATTATTCTGTCCTCCAGAAGCCTCGAATAAATATCGTATGAGCGCTCTCCTCTGTTTGTCTGCTCAACGACCATAGGTACTAAAGCCATAAATCAACACTCCTTCGTCGATCGTTCCCGCAGTCCCGCCTGATTATTTTACAACGGCGTTGTTTACTATCATAGTAACAGTCTTCTGAACTGCAAGATTTCTCTTTATATTTTCCATTTCAGCATCTGAGATAAGCTCCTTAAGCTTGTCAAGCTCCATGTTGTACTTCTTTGCCATATCAACGAGCTCGAGCTCAAGCTCCTCTGGGCCTGTTTCAATGCCTTCCTTATTCATAACAGCCTCAAGCACGAGCGATGAATTGAGCTGGTCTATAGCCTGCTTCTCAAACTGCGCTCTGAGTTGCTCCATTGTCATATTTGTATACTTTAAATACATATCGAGATTTACACCCTGATACTGTATCCTCTGAGCAAAGTCGTTTACGAGTCTGTCTATCTAGGCTTCCTTCGTCGCCTCGGGGATCTCAGACTCGGCGTTCTCGATGCCCTTCTCGCCTACCGCTGTTTCTGTTTCTCCCTTTGCCTTGTTCTCGGCAGCTTCCTCGAGCTTCTTTCTTACGTCTGCCTTATACTCCTCAAGGGTATCAAATTCGCTTACTTCACTTGCGAAATCATCATTGAGCTCCGGAAGCTCTCTTACCTTTATTTCATTCACCTTTACCTTGAATACGGCATCCTTGCCCTTAAGGTTCTCGGCATGGTATTCCTCGGGGAACTTTACGTTCACGTCAACGAGATCGTCTGTCTTTGCGCCTATAAGCTGATCCTCAAATCCTGGGATAAATGTACCCGAGCCGATCTCAAGCTCATAGTCGTCGCCCTTGCCTCCGTCAAAAGCAACGCCGTCAACAAAGCCCTCAAAATCGATAACGGCTATATCTCCGTTCTCGATAGCTCTGTCGTCAACGGTGATAAGGCGCGCATTCTTTTTCTGCGCTGCCTCAAGATCCTTCTGAACGTCTTCGTCAGTTACATTATACTCAATTTTTTCCACTTCTATACCCTTGTAATCGCCTAATTTTACCTCAGGCTTTGTCGTTACAAGAGCAGTGAAAACTACTGGCTCGCCCTTCTTTATTTCCTCAACATCGATCTCCGGTCTTGCCACAACATCAAGTCCCGCTTCCTTAACAGCTGCATCGTATGCTTCCGGAAGAACGGAATTTATAGCATCGTCATAGAAGACCGCCTCTGTGTAGTATTTCTCGATAACCGCTCTGGGAGCCTTGCCCTTTCTGAAGCCGGGGATATTGAATTTCTTTGCATTCTTTCTGTATACGCTGTTGATAGCCTTTGCAAAATCCTCCGCCGATACTTCAAACGTAAGCTTCACCAGATTTTTTTCAACCTGTTCATTTTTCACTGCCATAGTGATATATCCTCCTTCTGTGTCCGTAGGACAATTTACGCGCACCCATAAAAGCGGACCGGCCGCCGTTTTTCTCGTTATGCGCTTCTTTACATACAACAGACATTATATCATGTAAAGTAAAGCATTTCAAGCGTTTTTTTAATTTTTTAACAACTTTTTAACAATATTGACGGCTCCGTCAAAATAAACCCCTCCCAATGCCCGCCTTTTGATGATTTTTACACGCAAATTCTGCTTTCGGAAATCTGTTTTTACTTATTTTAATATTTTTAATTTAATTTTTTCAACCGCTTGACTAATCGGGATAAATTGTATATAATAAGATATGGTACGGGGATCTTCCGAACAGACACTGTGGGAGCTCTCCGACTATATTAAAGGAGGAGGTTTCTGCTATGAAACTTTTTGTAGATACAGCCAATGTCGATGAGATAAGAAAAGCTAACGACATGGGCGTTATATGCGGCGTTACAACAAACCCTTCGCTCATTGCAAAAGAAGGAAGAGATTTTATCGAGGTCGTTAAAGAGATCACAAGCATCGTTGACGGTCCTATAAGCGCCGAAGTAATATCACTTGAGGCCGATAAGATGGTCACAGAGGCTGAGGAGCTTGTCAAAAAGATAGACAACCCCAATCTTGTTATCAAGATCCCAATGTGCGAGGAAGGTCTGAAGGCAGTTAAGCAGCTTACAGCAAAGGGCATCCACACAAACGTTACTCTTGTATTCTCGGCAGCACAGGCACTGCTTGCAGCAAGGGCAGGCGCTACATACGTAAGCCCGTTCCTCGGCAGACTCGATGATATAGGAACTGTAGGCATGAACCTTATCGAGGAAATCTCCGAGATATTCGATATCCACGGGATAGAGACAGAGATAATCGCCGCATCGATAAGGAATCCTATACACGTTATCGATGCCGCAAGAGCAGGCTGTGACATCGCTACGATCCCCTACAAGGTAATAGAGCAGATGCTCCACCACCCGCTCACGGATTCCGGTATAGAAAGATTCCTTAAGGACTGGGAAACGGTACCGAAGAACTGATAGATTTTGATATTGAAAGATAAAAGCCCCGTTTTTGTATTCGGGGCTTTTTATGTAAATATTTCCCTAAGCTTAAAATTTTCATAAACTTTGCTTTTTCTTTATTGACTTTCTTCATATATCATTGTATCATTATATTTGGGGAAATTCCCGCAAGATTTTTGTTTACAAACATATTCCGATGTGATATAATATATGTGTCACACAAAATTTCATATTTGCATCGGGTCAAGTGTGTGTTTTTGATTTTGTTAAAAACGCAGGCTCTTTTTCGTATACTTGACCTTTTGTATCGAAATTTTGTGTGACAGCAATAACGAGCTGCGTTTTAAGTGCGCAGTTCCGGCTGCGCACTTTTTAATTGCGCAAAAAATCACCGAAAGGACATATAAATGATGAGATTCACTATCGAAAACCTCTCAAAGAGCTTTGAAAAAAAGGAAGTACTGAGGGATATATCCTTCACCTTTGAAAGCGGCAGGATATACGGGCTTCTCGGAAGGAACGGCTCCGGAAAGACAACGTTGTTCAACTGCATAAACCGCGACATAAACGCCGACGGCGGAAGCTTTTATATTGAAGAAAACGGCTTAAGACGCGACGTCGTTCCGGAGGATATCGGCTATGTTCTCTCGACGCCCGTCGTACCGGAATTCCTTACGGGCAGGGAATTTTTGAAATTCTTTATCGAGATAAACGAAAAATATATAACCGAGAAAAGATCGATCGACGAATATTTTGACTACATGAGCATCGCTCCCGAGGACAGGGACCGTCTTTTAAAGGATTACTCCCACGGCATGAAAAACAAGATGCAGATGCTTGCCAATATAATCGCACATCCGAACATATTCCTGCTCGACGAGCCACTCACCTCGCTCGACGTCGTAGTCGCCGAGGAGATGAAGCAGCTTCTGCGCTCTATAAAGCGTGACAGGATAACGATATTCTCAACGCATATAATGGATCTTGCGCTCGACCTCTGTGACGAAATAGTGCTTCTTAACCACGGCGTAATCGAGACCGTAGAAAAGAGCGACCTCGACAGCCATGCGTTCCGCGACAGGATAATAGCGGCGCTTAAGGAGGAGGACCATGAATAAGAC
>CALXRY010000046.1 GCA_944390955.1 uncultured Clostridia bacterium
ATCATTTGGGAAGTATTATGATATTGAGGTTGAGGACGACGTGACCGCATACTTTGAATATAAAAACGGAACAACTGGTACTTATATAACATCTACAGGCGAAGCCCCGGGAACCAACAGACTTGAGATCGCATGTGATATGGGAAGAGTTGTGGTAGAGAACGGAACGATTGTTTTTGACAGAAATGTCGTTTCGGAGCGGGAATTCAATAGAGTAAACACGCATCCTTTTGGAGAGCCAGAATGCTGGAGATGCGAGATACCTGTTGACGGAAATGGCAGTCAGCATATCGGTATATTGAGAAATTTCGCAAATGCTATATTAAACGGAACTGAACTTCTGGCTCCAGGGGTTGAAGGCATAAACGGATTGACTATATCGAACGCTATACACTATTCTGCATGGACAGGAAAACCTGTCGATATAAAAAACTTCCCGCACGAGGATTTTTATAATATATTGCAGCAGAAGATAGCTTCATCCACTGTCGATAAAAGCAGTTTTGTACAGAAGGTAGTGGATACGAGCGGTACATATTGAAGGAGAGACAAATATGGATAAACGAATAGGTGCACAATTTTTTACTATAAGGGACTATTGCAGGACGCTGTCTGATTTTGAGAATTCTTGCAGAAGAGTGAGTGAGATAGGATATAAAACGGTTCAGCTTTCGGGTATAGGTGATTTCAGCGGAAAAGATGTACGCCGTATACTGGAAAAATACGATCTGGAATGCGTGTGCACACATAGGACTCCGCAGAAATATCTCTCAGACCTTGAGAGGGAGATAGAATTCCACAAAGAAATAGGCTGCCGGATCTGCGGGCTCGGAGCAATGCCGGGATTTAATGTAAAAAAGGAAACCATTCTGCAGTTTGCTGCTGATTTCAGACCCGTAATTCAAAAGCTGAACGAAAACGGTCTCGTTTTCGCATATCATAACCATGCTTTTGAATTTGAAAAACTCGGAGAGAAATATGCGTTTGATATTATTACTGAGGAAATCAACTCTGAAAATTTTAAATATATACTTGACGTGTTTTGGCTCGCATATGCCGGCATAGACCCGGCGCAGTTCATAAGCGAAAGAAGCGGCCGTATCGCCTGCGTGCATTTCAAGGATCTTAAAATCAAGGACGGAACGCCGCAATTTGCCGAAGCAGGAGCGGGAAATATCAATTGGGATGCAGTGATCCCAGCATGTAGAAAAGCGGGAGCTGAATATGCGTTAGTTGAGCAGGATGAATGTGACGGCGATCCGTTCACCAGCCTTCAGAAAAGCTACAGCTTTTTGACAGGGAAAGGATTTGTCTGAAAATGAATGTTTGTATAGTAGGCTTCGGAGCAATAGGGCCGGTGCATGCAGAAGTACTTGCTCAGATCGAAGCTGTCAGCATATACGGTATTTGCGACTGTGACAGAGAAAAGGCCAATAAAGGCGCAGCTAGATACGGAGCAAAGACATTTTATGATTTCAGCGACTGTATCAATGACAGAAATATTGACGTTGTGCATATCTGCACGCCTCACTATCTGCATTTTGAAATGATAACAAAAGCTCTTGACAGCGGCAAACTAGTTGTTGTTGAAAAGCCTGCGGTAATGAAAAGCTCAGAGCTGGATACGCTTATGGCAAGTTATGATGTATCAAAAGTATTTCCTATCGTTCAGAACAGAACCAATGTATGCGTTCAAAGATTAAGAGAATTAATAGTCTCGAATTATCTTGGCAGGCTTAAAGGGATTAAGGGCATTTTAACATGGAACAGGAATGCAGATTATTATAATTCTGCCGCATGGCGCGGAACAAAGAAATATGAGGGCGGCGGAGTGCTCATAAATCAAGCTGTGCATACTCTTGATTTGATGATCTATTTTGCGGGGGAGGCCGAAAGTATATCAGCATCCATGCAGAATCATTCGTTAACGGATATCATTGAGGTTGAGGATACAGTCAATGCTTATATAAGGTTTAGAAACAGGGCAGTAGGGATATTCTATGCGACTAACGCATATTCTGAAAATTCGGATATCCAGCTTGAGCTTGATTTTGAGAATGCCAAGGCCGCTTATGTCCATGGCAGGCTTTATATAAACGGTGAAATGGTCTGTTCGGACGATAAGAGCTTTTCCGGCAAAAAATACTGGGGAAACGGTCATTTGAGTATTCTTCAGAATCTATATGCTAATAATTCATCATTTTGTCTTGCAGATATCAAAAATACAATGGATGCGATGTTTGCAATGTATGAAAGTGCAGAAAAAGGATGTCCTGTTATATTGCAAAAATGATGATATCGCAGCAAAGTGTATGAGGAATTCTGATTGCATACAGCATATCTAGCTATCAGAAAGAGGTAATAATAAATAAACAAAAATTTTAATTATGCATAAGCATTAAAAACCGTAAAAATCGTAAAAAATTTTAAATATTGCGGCAAACATATTGACAGATCCTATTATCTGTGATAGAATATAATCAAAGATATAGGTGTGGGGGCAACACCTTCAAAAAAGAAGGCTCAGAGGAAAAAAGCCCTTGCGCTCGGCGCAGGGGCTTTTTTGAATACAAGCTAACAAAGTCGATAGAGTAATTTATCTTTGTTGTCTTTTTAAGCCTGCGGAAATTTGATGTTTTGACAGGAGTGGTTTGCATGAAGAGACTGAGGATTGTTTTTTTGAGAAGCAATCCGGTTGATCCCGATCCGAGGGTGGAGAAGGAGGCAAACGCGCTATTAAAGGCAGGTCACAGCGTTATTGTGGTGGCATGGGACAGAGGAAAAACATATCCTGCGTCTGAGGGGATTCTTGAACTAAAAAACGGCACGGCTTCGGTGATAAGAGTTGGCATAGCGGCTGAATTTGGCGGAGGAATGAAAAAGAATGCAGGTCCACTGCTTCGGTTTCAGATATTTTTGTACGGTTGGCTTATGCAAAACCGTGATAAATATGACGTTATTCATGCCTGCGATTTTGATACTGCTTTTACCGCTTCGAAAGTGGCAAGGCATTGCGGCAAAAGGCTTGTTTATGATATTTTTGATTATTATGTAGATTCCTTTAATATACCGGGATCTCTTAAGGATATCATCGAAAGATGTGATCATAAGATTATAAACGGCGCGGATGCAGTAATAATATGTACTGAGCAGAGAAAGAAGCAAATAGCCGGTACTGAACCAAGAAGTCTAACGGTGATCCATAATTCTCCGGAGAAAACGTTGCGGTATGAGCTACCGACGACGGGCAATACGGTGCGTGTGGTATATGTGGGTATGCTGCAGGAGATAAGGCTTCTTAAAGAAATAGCCGAGGTTGTCTCGGAGCGCTCGGACTGTGAGCTTCATATAGGCGGCTTCGGGATACTTGAGGATTATTTTGAGGAAATGAGCAGAAGACATGATAATATCAAATATTACGGACGACTGAAATATGCCGCGGCTCTGGAGCTTGAGCGGAAATGCGATATAATGTGTGCGGTTTATGATCCTGTGATCAAAAATCATTATTATGCGGCACCCAATAAATTTTATGAGGCTCTGATGCTTGGCAAGCCTATCATAATGGCAAATGGTACCGGCATGTCCGATGTTGTGCGGGATTATGATATAGGAGAATGTATCGAGTATGTAAAGGAGTCGTTCAATGTTGCCTTGGACAGGCTTATCGCAAGAAGAAGCGAATGGAATGAAATGTCACAAAGAATGAAAAAACTCTATAACGATAGATATTCGTGGGAAACAATGGAGAGAAGACTGTTGGAATTGTATGAAAAATTTTGATTTTTAGACAGCGACAGCGGTGAAATGTAACATATATGCTAAAATAAAAAAAGAAAAAACAAAAAAAGCATTGACAAATATATTTTTTTTGATATTATATAGTAGTTGTAAATTAAATTTAATCGCAGATTCATTATTTTCATTGGGGCACCGGTATATAGTAGTATACAGAGCCCATCAAGAAAAGAATGGTTGACATGAAAGTTAAAGGAAATATCATGAATACGGACAAAGTTATAATGCCGTTTGAGTATCCGGATATTGAATTTGAGGTTGAAAAGATAACCGAGCTTCCGTCAAAGCCATTATACACTTTTATAAAACGGCTTTTTGACATTGCAGTTTCTGTTATAGGTATTATTATTCTTTTTATCCCTATGGTTATTGTTTACATCATTATAGCTGCAACTTCAGAGGGAAATCCAATATACAGGCAGGAGCGCCTTGGTCTGAACGGCAAAAGTTTTTACATCTATAAATTCCGCACAATGTACGAAAATGCAGAAAAGGACGGAGCGCAGTGGTCCAAAGGCGAAGAGGATGAGCGGATAACGCCTATCGGCAAAGTTCTGCGCAGGATCAGATTTGATGAGGTCCCGCAGCTTTTCAACTGTATCTCGGGAGAACTGTCATTAGTGGGACCGCGTCCCGAAAGAGAGGTATTTTACAAAGAGTTTGAGACCTATGTCCATGGGTTTTCGCAGAGATTGCTCGTAAAGCCTGGCATCACCGGACTGGCACAGATAAACGGCGGCTATATGCTAAAGCCGGAGGAAAAAATAGTTTATGACATTGAGTACATAAAGACCCGTTCCTTGATGAACGATCTTAAGATATTATTATCGACCGTATCTGTGGTTATACGTGGAGAAGGCTCAATGTGAGACCACATACAACGAGGTTTGATCATGAAAAAAGTTCTTTTTATTGCTACGGTTGTCAAAACTCACATTAATGTATTTCATCTGCCATATATAAAAATGTTCCGTGATAACGGATATAAGACTTATGTTGCGGCAAAAAACGATTATGACAGCGGAGTGCCGGAGATTCCGAACTGCGACTGTTACGCAGACATACCTTTTGATCGGAGTCCGCTCAGTCTCCGTAATATCAAAGCATACAGGATGCTCAAAAAGCTTATCGATGATGGCGGCTTTGATATCATAAACTGCAACACCCCTGTCGGCGGCGTTTTGGGCAGACTTGCTGCAAGAAAAGCGAGAAAAAACGGAACAAGAGTGATCTATATCGCACACGGTTTTCATTTCTTCAAAGGTAGCTCTGTATTTTCATGGCTCATATTTTTTTCGGTCGAGAAGCTTCTTTCGCATATTACCGATGTTCTTATAACAATAAACAAAGAGGATTATGACATTGCATTAAAGCATTTTAAGGCAAAAAGAACAATACACATAAATGGGATAGGAATTGAAACCGGTAAGATCCAAACCTGCACTCCCGACCGACATAAGTTACGTTCAGAAATCGGTATCAAGGATAGTGACATTATGCTCGTATCTGTTGGAGAACTGAGGGCTCTGAAAAATCATAAAACAATAATTAGCGCAATAGCGAAGCTGAATGATGGTTCCGTCCATTATGCAATAGCGGGTTCAGGTCCACTAAAAGATGAGCTTTTGGCTTTGGCCGAAAAATATGGCGTGCGGGATAAGATTCATTTATTGGGCTTCCGTACGGATGTGTATGAAATATTAAAGTCAAGTGATATATTCTGTTTCCCTTCGTATAGAGAGGGAATGCCGGTTTCGCTTATGGAAGCAATGGCGGCGGGGCTTCCTGCTGTCGTGTCAACGGTACGCGGAAATACTGACCTGATAAAACATGGTAGTGGAGGTTTTTTATATTCTCCGGATGATGCTGATGGATTTGCGGATGGGATACAAAGGCTCGTTTCATCTTCCGAACTAAGGCGCAAAATGGGAGAATATAATCAAGAGCGTATAAAGGCCTATGATATACAAATCGTCAGCAAGGAACTGGCGGATATATATTTTTAAACGCTAAAGGTTTTTGTTTAATGTATACAAAAACCGAAAAATAAAAGACGTAAATATATATACAAATACCAACAAATAAAAATTTCAAATCTATTGACAGTATGTAGGATTGATGTTATAATTAGTTTAGGTATATATGAGATCCCTTACCTAATTGTGTAAGATGCGTTTATAAGGTCTGGGCGATCAGGGCATTAGCCAAAACATAGAATATCGGAAAGCGATAGCTTTTCTGTAAGACAGTCGGTTCTGCATCTGCATTGAGGAGGAGTTGAGAATGCAAGCTATGCAAGAGAAGGAGCCTATGGGTATTCACTGTATTCTGGCGATGATATACTTTCTCGCAGTACCGCTTACGATAACGGTAAACAGTGCCGGAGATTCATTCCTAAAACTTCTTACATTGCCTATTGGGGCATTCTTTCTTGTAACGTTGTTCTTTTATAAGGATAAGCTTGAACTAAATTCAGTCCATACATTTTTAGCTTTATTCATCATAAGTGTTGTTGCTACTCTTTTTGTGGACGGCAGTGCTGTTTCTGTTGATTACGTCATGGGATACATACAAAATGCCGGACTGATGTTCTGTATCACACTAAGGAAGTATAACAGTAGAGAGATCAAATGGCTTGAGAATGCACAGATTGTTCTTTTGGGCATTATGATATATCTTGGGCTGTTTGAAGGCACAACTTATGCCGACAGAACAACAATCGAGATTTTTGGCGGAACAAGCGATCCTAATTATTTCTGTGGGTTCTTTGTTTTCCCGATTGCCGTGTGTATGAAATACATAATTAAAAATAGCTACAGATGGATATGTCTGCCGCTCGTGTTGCTCGGTATTTATACCGTTATATTATCCGGATCGAGAGGCGGATTGCTTGCCGTTATCGCTACGATTGCAGCCTCTGTAGTTGTGTATTCAAAAGATTTTGTTAGATTGATAATAGCCATGGCAGCTTTAGTTGCTGCAGCGGTAGTATTCTGGACAGTGATACTTCCGATTCTGCCCGAAAATATTGCGGCGAGGATGTCTGTCGAGGCAGTTATTGAGAGCCGCGGTACCAGCCGTGTTGATATATGGTTATCAATGCTGCAGACTATAAAGGAGTCTACGTGGGAGCTTTTTCTTGGTAGAGGCATTGATGCGCATCATACAATGCTTATCGGAGGAACAGAGCAGGACGTCGTTGCGCACAATAATTTTATACAAACATTATATAATCAAGGAATAATAGGATTACTTTTGTTTGTCGGACTTTCGGCAAGCGCTATCTTAAGGAATATACGTAAGAGAGGCTACATTGCCGCGGGAATGATAGGTATCCTTACATTGGCTATGTCGCTTACCCTTAACCCGAGTATAAAGCCTTTTTGGAATTTAGTAATGTATGCTGGATTGTCCTTTACCTTAAATCCGGCCGCAGGAAAAGGAGTTGAAGTAAAAAATGAAGCCGCAGACAAACGGTCCAGAGAGCGAGGGAAGACATTCACCGACGGAGATCGGCATGGATGGAGAAGAGAAGACCTTATCAACGGAAAACGGCAGGGAAGATGAGGAGATGATCTCGCCCGCGGAGGATAGTTCGGAGAATGAGGCGACTTTATACGTTGAAGACAGTGCAGAGAATGATGATATGTCATTATCACCTGAAATTTGCTTGGAAGATGGTGAAGCGATCCCATTGTATAAAGGCAGTTTGGATAATGAGGAAATGACCTTGCAGGACGATGAAGTTTATTCTGACGATAACTCAGAGGTAAGCGAGGATGATTCGCCTGACAACATATCTGATGAGTCGGAAGACCGCATGGACGTGGAAAGCATTGATATTGAGTCTTTCGATCTGGAACTGCAAAAACCCAAAGAATCATTTTCATATTCATTGATATGCTTTTTTATTATCCTTGCGATATCGGTGGTTACAGTGGCAGCAGTAAATATCAACAGATCCAGTATAACAATGGTAATGAACTTCCCGGAGATAGCCAGCGGCAACAATCCCGACGGATCGCCGTTTGATATTTATGATTTTGTGAGTGATGAGGTGCTTGAGGCAGCTTGTGAAAAGCTCGATAACAGAGTTGATGTAAATACGTTAAAGGCGCATTTATGGGTAGACGGCTCGACTTCTCGACAGAGTTTTAATGCTGTTCGCCAAAATATTCTTGACGGAGTTGAGAATTTTTCATACTTCCCAAGCTCATATACTCTTTCTTATTCAATTGTGTCCGATACGATCAAGGCCACAGGACCTATTAATGTTGTGAAAGCTGTAATAGGGCAGATCGCACTGCCGTCAAAGACGAAGATATTAAATGCTGTGGCGGAGTCATATACCGAATATTACGAAGAGAAATATGTTAATACCGGTGATTCGCTGACCATCGACTGGGAAGATACGGAAAACCTTGATCATTTCAATCGTGTTACGGGTATAAGGAGCATTATAAATAGGATGAGCCGATATCTTAGTGAGCAGTATGATCAGGACGCGACATTTGTTTCCGAAAGCGGAGAAAGCTTCGGAGATCTTTCTACAGAGCTCAGTATAATAAACAATGTTGATGTTGCCAATTACGAATCATTTATCGTACAAAATGGTATCACAAGTGATAGAGATAGACTTCTTAAGCAGCTTCGTAATGTTTCTATCAAAAACAATGAGCAGTATGACAGGAGCGTTGCGGAGCACAACGTAATGCTTGAAGGTATAGAGATGTACGACCCGAATACAACGAGAGTCGTTTTTATCCCATCGCTCGATGAGCAGAACGAGTTCTATATGAACAGGACACAGATAGGCATTGATTATCTTACTGATAGAGCTGAGGGAGCAAAACATACTGCAGACGATGCGATAAATACCGTATCGAGGTATGATACGCTTATAGACCATTTTTCTTCAGGCTCCGGAAACAACGAGCTGCTTCTGGCAGAGGCAGAAGAATTGTATAACGGCATTGTGAATAAGCTCAATGAATTTTCAGAACGTGCAATAGCTGTAAATAACGAGTACATTGACAGCGAGGCGTATGAAAGAGTAAGTATTCAGGGCGCAGGCTCCGGCGTAGGACTGATCTCATCGGGGGTTTCCGTAGTTAGAACGACTGTTATACTGAGCTCGCTGTTTTATGCTATGTATTTTGCATATACTGTAATTAAAAAACTGTACGCGAGATTTTTCGGAACAAGCAAGGAAGGTGATGACTTATATGACCGTACGTGATTTTTTTGAAAGCGTCTTGAAGCATGTGCGGCTTATCGCATTCCTGACAGCTTTGGCAATCATAGCGTGCTCTGCCGCGCTGTACATGACACAGAAGAGCACCGCACGTGTTATCATAAAATATATTGGTGCGGATGCAAAGGACGGATATGCTGAAAATGGTGAGGAGATCAGACCGTACGAGATAAATAGCTCTGCGGTTATACAGAAAGCCGTTCAACAGCTGGGATATGACGGCGTAGATACCGAAAGACTTAGACGAAACATTACAGTCTCGCCTCTGATTCCTACTTCAGAGGAAGAGAAGTATGACTCATGGATCGAGAATTTTGCCGATTATGAGAATACAGAAGAGAATATGGAAAGCCCGGTATATTATGAGGTGACCTATACCTCGGCATACGGAAGGGATTTTGCAAAAAACATATTGAATGCTGTTATCAAGCAGTACCGTATATTCTATGCTGAGAATTATACATATATTTCAGACATTACAGATCTCGGCGGTGAGATAGTTCAGCAGTATGATTATTATGAGACGATAGAGCTCCTGAATGATAAGATAGAGTCAAACATAACATATCTTGACAATATATCAACCGGAGACTTGAACTACAGATCGATAGAGACCGGCTATTCCATCGATGATCTGAAGGACGGATATAACAATATAAAAAATCATGAGCTGGCCGTTGCGGAGCGCAGTGTTTTGGACAGCGGTGCTTCAAAGAATTCGTCGCTTCTGATAGATTCGCTGCGGAATAAAATCTCCGGGGCGGAACAGGATAGCAGTCTGGCATCACAGAAGGCTGAAACAAACAAAGGCCTTATGGAAGTATATTCGGTAAAGAACGAGGAGTACATATGGGATGATCAAAATGATTCTGACAGGGATCAGGATGACAGCGTTGATTATGATGGCCAGGTGCGCGGAGACGTTGAGCGTGACCATGTGTATGAGCAAAACAAGTCCACATATGATCAGCTTATGCTTGACTATGTGGAATTTCGAACGGAAAGCGAAAATCTTCTTATAGACAAAACCGTGTATGAAAGCGCTGTGAAAAGCTTTTCATCCCCTACAGCAAACAGTGAAACGAATGCGGAAATCGAATCGACTCTGACTACCGCATGTGATAAATATAATGAATTGTACGCACTGACGGAAACGGTGATAGATGATTATAATGCATTTAAATCATCAAGAAGCATTGAGACTGAGTCGGATGTTACTGTCGAGGATACACAGAATGATGTATTTTATTACGGTGTTAGCGTAATAGTGGCAATAGGACTTGGAATAGTGCTGAGTATTGCGATAGAGCTGATATTATTCAGAAAGAAAGCTGAGGCTAAGGATGAAGCGGACGATGACTATACTGAGGATGAGAATCAAGATGACGATGCCTATGAAGAAGCAGTCAATGAAGAATTGACTGAGGACGAAACGGTTAAAGAGGAAGAGGTTGAAGCGGGGGAGGCTCTTTAAAAGTGAAGATCGAACTCTCCGGTTTTTTCGACAGTAACTTCGGTGATGATTATATAATGAAAATAATTGTACATTACCTGCCGGAATTCGAGTTTGTTATAAACGGAGAGCATAGATATACATCAATGCTGCTGCAGGAAAAAAACGTTTCATTATGCAAGCACACTGATAAAAGTCTTCCTATACTTATAGTTACGGGAAGCGGGTTTATGATAAATTCTCCCAATGCTTTTAAGCATGAGCTTCTGTATTTTCTCATGCGGAAGCATATAGGTGATTACTGCATGGGCTGCAATATAGAGCCGTTTGACAGCCGCTTGAAAAGCTTCCTCATAAAAAAGAAGCTCAGTAGGTTTAAGCTGATCATCTGCCGTGATAAATTCAGTTATGACTGGCTGAGGACTTCCTGCCCGCATACAGCTGTCTATTGCCTGCCTGATATATTATTTTCAATACCGGAGAAATGGCTGCCGGAGCGCAGAGAATGCGGAATGCTCGGAATATCCATTATGCACCGTGCCGGTGATGATGCGGAATGTGCATATTATCGTGTCATGGCAGAGGCGGCTGATCATTGGATATCCGAGTCTGGTGGCGGTGTTCATATTATGGCCTTCGATACCGGTACTGAAGATGACGCCTTTGCTTGCCGTGAGGTTAGACGAATGATGAGATGTCCGGATAAGGCGGATATAATTTGTCACGGCAGCGGCGGTGAGATAATAGACGCTTACTCGGAATGCACTAAGGTCATAGGAGCACGCTTTCACTCTGGCGTTCTTGCAATGAGAATGGGCATAGCGTTTTACCCAGTGATTTTTCGGGAAAAAATGCGTAGGCTTATCCGTGAGACAAATTATCCCGTAAAGGGATGTGATATTGATAATATAAATATCGCCGAGATAAAACGGTTTTTGGACAGTCCTGAAAAAAGCATCATTGTGAACAAAGATATGTTTCGTGAGGCTAAGATGTATGCAGATATGTTCAGAGATGAATATAATAAGAATGAATATTCGAAATAGAGGCTGATATGAAAAGAAAAACCATTCTCTTTGTTGCGCAGAATCTGTACATAGGAGGCATACAGACGGCACTTGCCAATTTACTGAAAGTGTTGGTCGAAAAGGACGAATATGACATTGAGTTGTTCTCATTCGGAAAAGGTCCGCTGGCTGAAAAAATACCGGATTCGGTTTTGGTTACATATGGAAACAGGCCGCTCGGGCTTGCTGCGACTTCGTTTTCGGAGGTTATTAGGAGTCGTAAGCCTACAGATATAGCGATAAGAGTATTTATGATGCTTTTGGTGCGCGTTATCGGCTCAGAACACTTCTATAATGGACTGCTGAAAAGGCATCGTATAACAAAGCATTATGATGTGGCCATATCGTTTTTTAACGATTCCCCGGCCGGTTATTTCAATCGCGGAACGAACATGTTCGTTTCAGATTATGTTACAGCATCCGAAAAGGCTGCGTGGCTGCACAGCGACCCCATTGACGGAGGATTTGATAAGGAGTATTGCAGAAAAATATATAAGCACTTCGATAGGATAATCTGTGTTTCCAAAGCGGTAAAAGATAAATTCGATCTGATGCTGCCGGAATATGACGGCAGGACCGAGGTAGTTTATAATGTATTTGACAGCGCTGAGATCAGGAAAAGGGCTTTGGATTTTGATCCCATAGACAGTAAAGATATGTATAATATTGTTACCGTCTGCAGGATAGATAACGTGTCGAAGCGTGTTGATAAAATAGTCGGGCTCTGCGCACGGCTTAAATCGGAGGGTATCGTGAACTTCCGCTGGAGGATCGTCGGCGGCGGACCCGATATGAAGGCTGACAAGAAAGCCGCTGATGCGGCAGGAGTTGACAGCCTGCTTATATTTGAGGGGGAGAGGTCAAATCCATATCCCTATATCAGTAACTCCGACCTATGTGCTCTGTATTCGGCGTATGAAGGCTATCCGATGGTAGTTGGCGAGGCTCTGATATTGGACGTTCCGGTCCTGACCTCGGCTTATGCCGCGGCACACGAGCAGATACCGCAGGAGAAGGGATATATTGCCGATGACGATGAGGATTTTTACAGAAGACTGAAGAAATATATCCTGTCCAAATAATCGTTATATATTCTTCGGAAACGAAGTTTATATAAAATACAAAAATTTTAAAGAAAGGAGGAGTTGTTAACATGAGAAAAGTGCTATCAGCAGTACTGGGCGTAGCCATGCTTATTACGAGCGCCGTGATAGGGATCACAGCTTCTGCGGATGATTCGTACTACACGCGTAATACACATGCACAGTTCTATGTGCAGCGAGGCGGTATTCAGATGGATGAGTATGGAAGCATATCCTCACAGCCAACATCTTATTTCACACCAATGGTTTATGAGGATGAGCTAACAGCAGGCATAAGAAGTGCCGACTACACTGTCGTTTATAGAGAGGGTTCAGTGTCCTCAGACGATGTTATAGCTGAGATAGTGAATAAGCCTGACGATGCGGAGATCTTTGCGGAGATCAAAGCCGAGTACGAAAATAAAGGCTATATCCTTACAAGCAGCGGCAATGTTGTTGACTGGGATAATTTCACCACAGATAACTATAAAATGTTGTGGTATGTCCTGAAGGCTGAGGATGTTGCGTCGTGGAATCCCGTGTGGCACGTAGACGGCATAATAATAGAGATCGAGACCAACGATCCCGTAGAGATACCGTCAGAAGGTGATGATGACTATGTCCCGCCAGAAGAGCTTCCGACACCGGAGCCAGAGCCGGAACCGTCGACTGAGCCTGAGGATCCCCAGACACCGTCGATCGATGCAGGAGATGGTTATCAGAGCAATTTCGCATATATCTTCGGGCACAGCGATACTGTAATGGGTGCTGAGGATAATCTGCTAAGAAGTGAAATATCAGCAATGATACATCGTCTTGTTAAGCAGAATAACAAACTCGGAGGTTTTGTATACGATGAATCGGCTGAGCCTGTCTTTGCGGATATCGCTGGAGAATGGTTCAGAAGCGGCATTGAGTACATGGCCTATAAAGGCGCGCTTACAGGTGATGAAAGCAACAATGTTTATCCGTATGGTGCTGTAACCAGAGGCGAAGCATTCAAACTCATCTGTATAGGACTCGGCTTTACAGACAATGTCGACCTTACCTATATGGATTATGCCCAGGCTCTGAAGGATGCAGGCTATGTTATTGGTGATGAGAACGGCAATCTGAATGTCGATAATCTTATCAACCGCGCAGAATTTTGTGCTATCTACAACAGGATAATCGGCAGACAGACGGCGCCGCTTGTAACAGCAGACGGCACACCCGTAACTGCTGAAACATACGGCTTCACCGATCTTGATGAGGGCGAGTGGTACTATGGCACGATGCTCAGAGCTACAAGTGCATATAATTCTGATGGCGTTGTAGATCTTGAACTCCGTGCGGTAAGAAACGATCTCGACGATTACAAATAATCTTTAAACATAAGTTTATAAGTGATTTGTAAATCAATGACAAAACGGGTAACGGTATATTTTTGAAAAATAGATACTGTTGCCCGTTTTGAATCGCACATATTAATTATTACATATTTTATTATTGCATATAAGGAGTGGTTTTTGGATGAAACCTCTTATCAGTGTGATAATACCTGTATACAATACTAAAAGGTATGTCAGAGCATGTATCGATAGTGTTCTTGCCCAGAGCTTCAAGGATTTTGAAATAATTCTTGTAAATGACGGGTCGACGGACGGGTGTAAAGAAATTTGCGACGAGTATGCATCCGATTATAGTATTATATCTGTTATTCACAAGAAAAACGGAGGTCCCATCAGTGCGAGAAAAGCCGGTACAAAAATATCAGCCGGTAAGTATATCGCTTTTATTGACAGTGACGACAGCATTGAACCTGATATGTATGAAGAAATGATAGGTAAAGCGCTTGAATATGACGCAGATATTGTTATTAGTGAAATAATTTATGAGGATCACACAGGAAGTCAGCGTCAGAGAAATATGGTAGATCAGGGATTTTACGACAAGGACAGGCTCCGCAGGGAGGTATACCCCAGAATGCTTACTGGTGGGCAGAACGGTTCGACTGGTGTGATTCCAAGCATGTGCAACAAACTTTTCAGGCGAGAATTATTGGAAAATGTATTGGGGGATTTCGAGGAAAGTATACAATACGGAGAGGACGCGCTGTGTTCGTTCCCGTGCCTGCTGGACGCGGAAAGAGTTTATGTAATAGACAAAGCATATTACCATTACAGAACTGTGCCGACGTCTATTATGCGTACATATGACAGCAGTCTTATAAGTAAATCCGTACTGCTCATTGAATTATTCGATAAGGCATTTAAGGAACGAGGTTTTGACGGCAAGTGGCAGCTCGATCATTATGCTGCAAGAATAGCGATAGAATGTATTAGAAACGAGTTGTTGTTTAACAAGGATATTCCGATAAAGAAACGTATTAGAAGGGTGAGCCGATATATGGCATCCCCAAGAATATCCGAGGCGTTTAAGACGGTGAGTGAAGGCGGCGGCTTTGGTGATGTCAATGATAAAAAAGTAAAGCTGTTGATAAACAGAAGGTTCTTCTTGCTATATCTTGTATTTTTGATAAAAAATATAAACATAAAGTTTCACAAACAATAAAAAGACAAAGGATTTCCATAATCGGTAGAACAGGAGACAGCATTATGGATAATGCTTCAAGAACAAAAAAAACAAAGACAAATATAGTTGTATCTATTCTGTATCAGCTTATCTATACAGTGATCGGTCTTGTTCTGCCAAGATTTATACTGCGGACCTTCGGTTCGGATGTCAACGGAATAATGCGGTCTATAGATCAGCTTTTGAGCTGTACAATGCTCTTGGAGGGCGGCATAGGCGGGATGGTTCTTGCGTCGTTTTATTTGCCTCTTGCGTCAAACGACAGCAGAGCGGTATCCGATATTTTCAACAATACGAAAAGGTTCTTCAACAGGATCTCTGCCGTGTATGCCGCGTTGGTCATATTGTTTTCGGTCTTTGCAACACTCATTATAAATACCGAATACGATCCGACTTTTGTAGGAGCGCTGGTGCTGATACTCGGATTGACGTATTATTTCAATTACTATCTGGGTGTTACGCATCAGCTGCTTCTGAAAGCAGATCAAAAGCTATACATAGTTCAGCTTGTGTTGATGGTTACGCTTACGCTGAATGCGGGAATATCCATAGGATTGATGGAATCGGGCGCCGGTATACACGTCGTAAAGCTGGTCAGCGCGTTTGTGTTCCTTCTTAATCCTTTGATATACCGCATATACATAAAGCAACATTATGATATAAGCAAAAAATTATTTGATCCAAACCGCAGAATGCCGAGAAAGCGTGATGGTGTAATACATCATGTAGCATATTTTATACACAGAAATACAGACGTGGTAATATTGTCAATATTTCGCGGTGTCAAAGAGGTATCGGTGTATTCGATATACTATTCTGTTGTTGTCGGGCTTGAAAATTTTTTGACTGCTGTATCAAACGGTCTTGCGGGCGTAATAGGAAATATTATTGCGAAAAAAGAAAATAAGTTACTGACAAATTCATTTGAGGTCTATGAGATGTGCAATACTTTTTTGACCTCGTTTTTCTGCACAGCCGCGGCAGTGCTTATACTTCCGTTTGTCAGAATATACACGGATGGTGTAACCGATGCGGAATATATACGTCCCTCATTCGCATATTTGCTTATTGCGGCGCAGTGGTTTTACTGCATAAGGATACCTTATAATAATGTGATAAATTCTGCGGGACATTACGGACAGACAAAGCCCGGAGCATATATGGAGGCGGCTCTGAATTTTTTTATCTCGCTCCTTACTGTACACAAGTTTGGGCTTGCCGGTGTTGCCTTCGGAACAATGACCGCCATGCTTGCCAGAACGGTATATATGGCATGGTATCTTTCGAAAAATATACTTAAGCGTAATTTCCGTGTATTTATACGTAATTCCGGTATACACATAGCTGTTTCAGTCATTATAGTCTTTGTAATGTATCAATGCTATGAGGTGCCTTCGGACAGTTTTATGAATTGGGGAATAAATGCCGCCTTTGTAAGCATTATAACAATAGTCTGCTTTGCGGCACTGAGCTTTATTTTAAACAGAAAAACATATATATCACTTTTCAAAGAAATTAAAATAAGGAGGAATCATCATGGCAGAAATGAATTTTAAGAGAGGTCTGTTCGGATATACCAGAAGCAGCGTGTATGCATATATAACGGAGCTGAATCATGAGTTCAAGGACAGGCTAGAGAATTTCGGCACATTGACGCATCAGGATCTTGCAAAAAAGTGCAAGGAATACGAGGAAGAGGTTAAAAAGCTCACGGAAAAGCAGACAGAACTGCTTGATGAAATATCTAAATATATAAAAGAGCAGGATGCATTAAATGATGAAATTAAAAGTCTTCGTTTGGAGCTCCAAAACCTTAAATCAGATAACAGTAGGAAAGACATCGAGCTTCGTGAGCTTCGTGATAGGAAGGGAGAATACCAGAATGTTCAGAATGATCTTGCCGACGTTATTATTGAAGCAAAGAAGTTTGCAAACAATCTGATGCAGAATGCTGAAAATGAATACAAAAAGCAGACTGCCGAGAACAACGCTAAGCTTAACGCAGAAAGAGATCGTCTTGCGGATTATATCAAATCTATAGATGAGCTGAGTGGAAGTGTTCGAGATCTTTGCTTAAGGTTCAATTCGGACATTGAGGTAAAAAAGAAGCAGCTTGCAGGAATACGTTCTCAGACGGATATCAGTGAAGCGATATAAAATGGTCTGTGCGAATGGGCATGGAGTGGAATTCAATTGCTATATGTAAAGACCCTCTGAGGGCAGAATGTCACTGCCGCCGGAGGGCCTTTGATATGTATTTTCAATTTAGTACGGCAAAATCATAGCCACTGAGAGTTATGATTTTGCCGTTTGCGTTTATAGTTCTTTCCTCTGTGCTGAAGTTCATGATAAATATACTTTCGCCCCTTTGCTTTACCATAACATCCTTTACATATTCCGAACCGATGATCTTAGATGCATCGGCATTGCGGAGAATATATTTATAGAACTCATGCAGGAAATCGTTTTCCGTGTCGCAGGCAAGGTAATAGGCACAGCCGCGGCCGTACTGCTTTTTTGAAACGGCGCAGATGCCCTTGTAAAAGTCATGCATATATTTTGACAGGCTTTCGGAGTCATCAATATCCAAGAGCTCACAGCAGGTCAGAGCCTTGTATGTCCTGCCATTGAATTCAAGCTCATTGTACTCGTCGTCGCATAAACCGTCGATTTCCTTTACTTTTATCCCGAATACATCATTAAGAGAATATGGAGCATACACAGGATTTGATGCCGTTCCACTGAAACACAGATCATTTTCGTTCGTTATACCGCTGTAGTATGTCAGAACGAAATGCCCGCCGTTTTCTACGAACTGCCGTATCTTTTCTGCCGTTCCCGGCTTGAACATATAGAGCGCAGGGGCGGCTATGACCTTATAGCGTGAAAAATCAGATTCCGAGCTTATAATATCTGTATTTACGTAGTTTTTCAGAAATGCTTCGTAATGGCGCTGCGGCAGCTTTTCAAAAAAGCTTTTATCATGTCTTAATCCGACCTGCTCTTGCAATGCTCGGATATTATCCCAATCCCATATTACCGCAGCCTCGGAAACGGAAGCCGCGCCTTTTATGTACGACATTTTTTCGAGCATAGCACCTACTTCACATACATCGCAGAATACCCGTGTATCGGAGCTGCCGTTATGGTCGATGACGGAGCCGTGGAATTTCTCTATTGCTCCGTTTGATTTCCGCCATTGAAAATACTGTACTGAATCAGAACCAAACGCGATCATCTGTATTGCGCTGAGCAGATGCATTTTTGGGCGCTTTAGCTTGCATATGTTGAACTGACTCGGTACACTTGGGACACTTTCCATAACATAAAACGGTTTGTTATGGAGGGAGCGTACAAAATCAAATGTAAAGGCCGCTTCAACGGCATTCTTCCATTCGGTCGTTTTATCTCTTTGACAGTGCCATCTCGGGTAGCTGTCCCAGCTTATAACGTCAAGTGTCTTTGCCAGCTTGTCATAATTTATTCCCGAGGTTATATTGAACATATTAGTCGTTACCGGTATCTCGGGATTGTATTTTTTTACCGCATTTTTCTCTATGCTGATAAAGTCTATCATGAGATCCGAATAGAAGCGGCTGTAATCAATAACGAGCGCATGCAACTGCATTTCGCCGTGCTTTGACGGCGGTTCTATTTCCTCAAAGCATGTGTATCTGTGGCTCCAGAAGGCGGACCAGTAATGCCTGTTGAGCTCATCTATCGTGCCGTATTTTGCTCTGAGCCATTTTCTAAAATTTTCCGCGCAGTGTTCGCAGTAGCATCTGCCGTACATTTCATTCGATAGATGCCACATTATAAGAGCTGGATGATGTGCATAGTGCTCAGCAAGCTTTTCGTCAATTATCCGTACCTTTTCACGCCATATTTTACTTGATTCGCAGTGGTTCTCGCGGCAGCCATATAGCTGACGTACACGGTTTTCATCCGTGCGCATGACCTCCGGATATTTCTTTGCCAGCCACGGAGGGCGTGCACCGCTCGGCGTCGACAGTATGACATAAATACCGTTTTTGTATAGTTTGTTCATTATATCGTCAAGCCATTCAAAGGTAAAGACACCTTCCTTCGGTTCTACACTTGACCACGAAAAAACACCGAGAGTAACGACATTTACTCCGGCTTGCTTCATTAGGTGTATATCGTCTTCAAGGACATCAGGTCTGTCAAGCCATTGATCGGGATTGTAGTCGCCTCCGTGAAGCAGACGGCTGATTTTTTCAAGTTCCATATTTACCCTCCTTAAAACTGTTTTCAATACTGACATTATAGCAAAAACAGTATCAACATTCAAGATGAATTTCAAATTATATATTAAATTCAGAATGATTTATACGGCCCGAAATGCCTGTTAGCTATAGATAAGTATTCTATATAAGTATTTGATATTTCAGATGAGTTGTGGTATAATATAGGCATCAAATGAATCCGAAGGGAAGATGAAAAATGAATTTATATAAAAATAAAATTTACGGCGAAGAGCGTGCTCTTTATGGAATTAAGGGTGCACGGATCGAGAATTGCCGCTTTGAGGGGGCGGCGGACGGAGAGTCAGCGCTGAAGGAAACGGATGATCTTAATATTATAAATTGTGATTTTCTGCTCAGATACCCGCTTTGGCATACGAGTAATGCTAAAATTGAAAACTGCCGGATGACGGAAACGTGCCGCGCAGCTTTTTGGTATGATAAAAATGTCACTATAGAAAATTCGGTTCTTGGCGGTATAAAGGCAGTTAGGGAATGTGATGATACCGAGATCTGCGGCAGCAAAATAAATTCAACGGAATTCGGATGGTTTTGCCGCGGTCTTGTGCTTAAGGATTGTGAGCTGATCTCAGAATATCCTTTTATGCAGACGAAAGATCTGCATGTAGATAATTTGAAGATGCAGGGGAAATATTCATTCCAATATGTAGAAAATGCGGAAATACGAAATTCCTTCCTTGATACGAAGGATGCGTTCTGGCACAGTAAAAATGTAACGGTATATGACAGTACCGTAAAGGGAGAATATCTCGGCTGGTATTCGGAAAATCTGAAATTCGTCCGTTGCCGTATAATAGGCACACAGCCGCTTTGCTATGCTAAGAACCTTGTGCTTGAGGACTGCGAAATGGTTGATTGTGATCTGTCGTTTGAAAATAGCAGCGTTATCGCGAATGTGCACGGCAGCATAACAAGTGTTAAAAATCCGAAGAGCGGAAGAATATGCGCCGATAGGATCAATGAGCTTATCATGGATGAGTATTCGGCGGACAGTACCTGCAGGATCATCAGCAAAGAGGACTGCTTTGAACGCTGCAGCTAATATATGCTGCACGCAAGCCAAAACATTATTTTACATAATATTGTGCTGTGTGAATGGACGCTGCATTAAAAGCCGAATGATAGGGTTGGGGATATATTTCTTGACTGCTTTAGTCTAATAATCCAATACTGCCTGTGGTTTTTACGGCATGGAATTTAATGTTAATACAATTACATAACTGCCATTGAAATATGAGTTCTAATGTTACAATTTTTCGAAATCATAGTTTTTAATTGCATTTATATTATCCGGAATCATTTTCGATTTACCGCTGCCCATATCGTTCATTTCCGACACAATTATATTTATTAATTCATTGCTGGCATTTGCCACCCAAGTCCCTGCAAATACATCTATCGGTACATTCAGAGAGAGCCTGTTGTCTCAATAGTTGTGACAAAATGAGAATTATGATAAACGCTTTCTGCTGGAAATTTTTTATTTCTGAATAAGAATTACCTCTGGAGTAAAAATAATATTGAGAACAGAAGCAGAACGGAGGATTCATATGGCAGAATTTACGGCAGCGGTTCAACTGATTTTTACAATAATAATTGGAATGTATTTTTTTATGCGTCTGAGGAACGAAAGCGGAAACGAGAAGGCTGCGGTACAAGATGGGAAGCGCGAAGCCGAGCGTATAAACCGTATGCGTCATATATCTCTTACCGAACCTTTGACTGAAGCGGCAAGACCCACGGAAATGAGCGGGATAATTGGGCAGGACAATGGTGTACGTGCTCTAAAGGCTGCCTTATGCGGCAAAAATCCACAGCATGTTTTGATATACGGACCGCCGGGAGTTGGAAAGACCGCTGCCGCAAGGCTTGCGCTTGAGGAAGCGAAAAAGAGTCCCAGCACACCGTTTGCAAAGAATGCAAAATTTATAGAAGCAGATGCTACGATAATGCGGTTTGACGAACGGAGTATAGCTGATCCGCTTATCGGTTCCGTGCATGATCCAATATATCAAGGTGCAGGAGCGTTCGGAGATGCGGGAATACCGCAGCCGAAGGAAGGCGCAGTATCAAAAGCGCATGGAGGGGTCCTGTTTATAGATGAGATAGGCGAGCTGCCTCCGGTACAGCTTAACAGGCTTTTGAAAGTGCTTGAAGACAGGAAGGTCTATTTTGAAAGTGCATATTATTCGGAAAATAATAAAAAAATACCTACGTATATTCATGATATTTTTCAAAACGGCCTTCCGGCGGATTTCCGCATGATAGGAGCAACGACAAAAAGTCCAAACGATATACCCGAGGCCATAAGATCACGCTGTGTGGAGGTTTTCTTTAATGAGCTCAATCGTAGCGATATAATAAAAATTCTTGAAAATGCACGAGTAATGATAGGACTGGCGCTTGCGGACGGCGTTATAGAATATATAGCCGATTATGCGCGAAATGGAAGAGACAGCGTGAAGATTTTACAGACACTGTCTAATACGGTCAGCCTTGACGGACGGTATATAGCAGAGCTGAAAGATGCTGAATGGGTAATCAAGACCGGGCACTATACAAAAAACGATGCAAAAATAATAGATATATCGTTTGTAAAAACAAAGAATAACTGACATGAAACTATCACATTAAGAAGCTCATAGGGCTGTTCGATTCTAGAGACAGAACGGACAAAACGCGCACGACGGTGTATGTGTATACTCCGAGCGGTGCGTTTTGTTCGTAGAAACATAGCTTTTTTTGCTATGTTTTGGCCCGTGTTCAGCGACCGTCCATTTATTTCTCAGAAAAAGCTGATATGATCTTTTCGTATACCTCGGCGGAATGCTCTTTAAAGTAAACCGCTATCCGCTCGGCTTCCTCGCGCGAACCGGCATACAAAGACAGCCGCATTATTTCCGTTTTGTCGTCATCAAACAAACTGCACTCGGCACCGTATTCGTTACGTTTTATTGGAATGATTCCGCTTTGGACAGCATTTCTGCGCCTTTCCTCAATGTACATCTGCTTTATGGAGTCAAGGATAGGCTCTCTTATGTAAACCGGAATATGGCCGGCAAAAAAATCCCCGGCCGCAGATCCCTTTGGTGTAACCTTATACATCTGCCTGCGCTCTCCCTCAAGATATGTGTCGACATGGTTTGTTGTAACGAGATTGTCAAGAGCTAACTGGAAGTCCGTAAAGCTTATATTGCAGTTTTCCATAACCAGATTAAGAAGATCTCTGTACATTACGGGCCCGTCGGCATTACTCAATGTATAAAGTATTATAAACTGAATAAGCACCGAATCGTCAATTTCCTTTTGATAAAGCATTTTATATTTCCCAGCCTTTCATAAAAATCTTTTAAGAAAACTTTTATATTATTATAGCATATTTAAAAGAATTGTGCTATAATATATTGTAATAAATTTAAAAAAATTTTTGGGAGCTGATAAAGTGGCAAAAAAGCTTACCGCGGAGAAAGAGGCAAAGCGGCTCGATGGAATGTACATAATAGAAAGAGAGAAGCGGCTGAAGGGGTATGATATCATCTGCGGAACAGACGAAGCAGGACGCGGACCTCTTGCGGGACCTGTATATGCGGCGGCGGTGATACTTCCCGAAGAGCTGCTTATCCCCGGGCTCAACGATTCAAAAAAGCTTTCGGAACAGCGGCGTGAGGAGCTGTTTAATGTTATAACCGAAAAAGCTGTCGCATATTCAATTGCCTCTGTTGATGAAAAACGCATAGATGAGATGAATATACTGAATGCGTCTCTTGAGGCTATGAATATAGCTGTCGGGACTCTTGATATAAAGCCGGATTTTGTGCTTGTAGACGGGAACATGACGCGGGGACTGTGTTTTCCGTGCGAGGCGGTTGTAAAAGGAGATGCGAAGTCGGCCTCGATTGCTGCCGCGTCAATACTTGCTAAGGTCAGCCGTGACAGATATATGATAAAAATGGCAGAGGAATACCCGCAATACGGCTTTGAAAAGCATAAGGGCTACGGAACAAAGGCACACAGTGAAGCGATCCTAAAATACGGTCCGTGTCCTATCCACAGACGTTCGTTCCTTAAAAAACTTTTGGGTGACACGTTATGAATACAAAAAATATAGGAAATTATGGAGAAGGCGCTGCAGCGGCATATCTTGAATATAAGGGCTACAGTATCGTAAAGCGAAATTTCCGTATACGCGGCGGAGAAATAGATATAATCGCAAAGGACGAAGATGGCAGACTTATATTTGTAGAGGTAAAAACAAGAAGTCGTACTGATTACGGCGCGGCCGCTGAGTATGTCAATACCTCAAAAAGGGAAAGATTAATAAAAACAGCGCTTGCATTTACGGGACGGGCAGACATAGATATGCGGTTTGATATTATTGAAGTATATTATTCGGCAACAGTGGCAGGCAATGCAAAAATAACGCGTATAAACCATATAAAGAATGCATTTCAGGAAAGTATTGATTAAAATAGAACGGAGATCAGTATGAATTATAAAATATTTGATGCGCACTGCGATACATTGTGTCTTTTAAACGACCTTGGAGCGTCGTTTGAAAAAAATAATTTTCACATAGACCGTAGACGTATGGAACAATATGACAGATATACACAGGTATTTGCCTGTTTTATAGATCCGGTTTACAAAAATTCTGCTATGGAACGTTTTATTGAGCTGTCCGATACGTTTTACTCACAGAATATCGGGGGGATCTTAAGCATAGAGGGCGGAGAGATGATAACAAGCCTTAAGGTACTCAGATCGCTTGCCAGACAGGGAGTACGCATTGCAGCGCTCACATGGAATTCTTCAAACCATATTGCGTCGGGAGTACTCGAACCGGACAAAAACCGCGGACTGACCGAGTTTGGCAAAACAGTTGTCAGGGAAATGAACAGAATAAATATGCTTATAGATTATTCGCATCTTAACGACAAATCGTTTTTTGATATAGCAAATATTTCAAATGCGCCGATCATAGCAACGCACTCGAATTCAAGAGCGGTATGCGGGCATCCGAGAAATCTTACGGATGAACAGTTTAAGCTCATTGTAAAAACGGGCGGCTGCGCCGGGATAAACTTTTATCCGCTGTTTTTAAATTACAGCGGGCATGCCGGGATTGACGATATAGTAAAGCACATAGAGCATTTTATGAGTCTCGGAGGAGAAAGGAATATCGGAATAGGCGCGGATTTTGACGGAGTGGATTATCTGCCTGAGGGAATCAGAGGCTGCGGAGAGGTATATAAAGTCCTTGACAGGCTGCTTGAGCTTAATTATACGGAAGAACAGGTAAACAATATTTCACACGGTAATTTTGAAAGAATTTTTTACGGAGGGTAAATAAGCAGATGCCGAAATTTTTTACTGCAAGAGAGAATATATCGGATACCGAAATTATAATAAACAACGAGGACGTTGCTCATATAACGAGGGTACTGAGGCTGAAAGAGGGCGATGAGATAACCGTATGCGACGGGCAAGGCTTTGATTATACTGCCGAAATAAAAAGCATAGCGCCAAAGGCTGTGCTCTGTGAGATTAAATCAAAAAATCAGTGTGCCGCCGAGCCGAATATTTCCGTAACTCTTTTTCAGGGAATACCGAAAGCGTCAAAAATGGACTACATAATCCAGAAAACAACGGAGCTCGGAATATGCCGTATAGTACCGGTAATGCTTGACAGGTGTGTATCTAAAATCGAAAATGCCAAAGCCGGAGAGAAAAAGCGCGAGAGATGGCAAAAAATTGCCAACGAAGCGGCCAAGCAGTCGCGACGAGGAATTGTTCCCGAGGTTTGTTCGCCTATCAGACTTGATGAAGCTCTTAGTATTGCAGCGGAGCTTGACTTATGCTTTTCACCGTATGAATGTGAGGAGGATACGAGGCTGAGAGGGATTTTAAGGACGAGTTCGGACGCAAAAACGATAGGCTTTATTATAGGACCGGAAGGCGGATTTGATCCGTCGGAAACCGAAAAAATAAAATCAGCCGGAATACCTACCGTAACTCTCGGACGGCGGATATTGAGAACGGAAACTGCCGGAGAAGCCGTGCTCGCAATGATCATGTATGAATTGGGTGACATAAATGGCTGAGGTTTTTATGCGGAGCATTGACGGGCTTGATATAGACTCAGTATGGGATGAGCTTTCGGATATGCGCAAGGAAAAGATAATGCAACTCAAAAATAAAAATCAGGCACTGCTTTCGGCGGCCGTGGAGCTTGCGCTGAACGATGCTATAAGAAAATGGTTCCCGGATTCAGAGCTGCCAGCAAAATACGCTTATGATGAAAACGGCAAGCCGTACCTTACGGAGCTTGATGCATATATAAGCCTTTCGCATTCGGGAAATTTTGCCGTCTGTGCAATTTCTGAACATGAAATCGGCGTAGATATCCAGACCGTAAGACGTGCTGATATGAGAGTTGCAAAGCGCTTCTTTTCCGAGACGGAAAACGAATTTATACGCGGAACTTCGGACAAGGACAGGGCATTCTTTGAAATATGGGTAAAAAAGGAGGCGCGTGTCAAACTTACAGGCGAAGGAATAAGCGGCGGATTTTCTGCAGCAAATAGCGATAGGCAGGACGAATATAAATACACGATGAGTTATATTTCTGACGATGATTGCCTGATTTGCATCTGCGAAAGAAAAAATGTATAAGAATTCATAAAATATATATTGATTTTTTGGCGGATTAATAGTATAATTAACATTAACATATAAATATTTAAGAGCAGTTCTTAAAAATGCCGTCAGATATTAAGATTATTCTTTATCGCAAGGGCATGCAGAACACTTGCTGTATTATAAGGAGGAAAGCGCATGAAGGCTAAGTATAAAAGGGTTCTTTTGAAAATAAGCGGAGAAGCACTTGCCGGCGCCAACGGATTTGGGCTGGATGAAAAAACAATCGCCGAAATAAGCGAAAATATAAAAAAGGCGGTCGATATGGGGGTTCAGATCTCTATAGTCGTAGGAGGAGGGAATATCTGGAGAGGCAGAAGCAGCGAGAACATGGACAGGACAAGAGCAGACCACATGGGAATGCTTGCTACAGCTATAAATGCTCTTGCGCTGTGCAGCGCTCTTGAAAACTGTAACGTACCTACAAGAGTTCAGACGGCTATAGAGATGCGTCAGGTTGCAGAGCCATATATCAGAGGCAAGGCAGAAAGACATCTCGACAAGGGAAGAGTTGTGATATTCGGCTGTGGAACGGGAAATCCGTTTATGTCAACAGATACAGCTGCTGCTTTGAGGGCGGTTGAGATGGAGGCAGATATTATATTGCTTGCAAAGAAAGTGGATGCGGTTTATGACAGCGATCCGAATATAAATCCCAATGCAAAAAAATATGATGTTCTGTCTTTCAGTGACATACTTTCAAAGAACCTTGGAGTTATGGACTCCACTGCGGCTTCAATGTGCAGAGACAACAATATGCCGATACTTGTTTTCGGACTTAATGACCCCGAAAATATAGTAAGGGGCATAAAGGGCGAAAGAATAGGCACTCTTGTCAATACAACAGGAACACTATAATAAAAGGAGGAAAATATCATGGGAAAATACCCCGAAATAGAAACAAAAATGGAAAAAAGGATTAACGGTTACGCAGGCGAGCTCAAGACTATACGTGCCGGACGGGCAAATGCATCTGTGCTTGATAAAGTAGCTATAGATTATTACGGGACAATGACACCTGTAAATCAGGTTGCGGCAATATCATCTCCAGATCCGAGGCAGCTGGTTGTTCAGCCGTGGGACGCGTCTGTTTTAAAAGCTGTTGAAAAGGCTATAAATGCTTCGGAAATAGGAATAACTCCCCAAAATGATGGTAAAGTAATAAGACTGAATTTCCCGCCGCTTACGGAGGAGAGAAGAAAAGAACTTGTGAAGACGGTCAAGAAATATACCGAGGAAGCTAAAGTACAGATAAGAAACGCAAGACGCGATGCTCTCGACAGTTATAAAAAGAAAAAGAAGGACGGCGAGGTAACAGAGGATGACCTCAAAGAAATAGAAAAAGACATCCAGAAGCTTACTGATAAATATATAAAGGAAATCGATGATATCTGCGCCGCTAAGGAAAAGGAAATACTCGAGGTATAAAATGAAGTATAAACAGGGGCGAGCTGAGTTCGCCCCTTAATGTTATGACCGCAAATAAGCGGATAAAAAACGCCAGGGGACAGAAAAAGGAAATTATATAATGTTTTTTAAGAAGAAATCACATGAAATAGATTTAAATAATCTGCCAAAGCATATAGGCTTTATTATGGACGGAAATGGCCGATGGGCAAAAAAGCGCGGTTTACCGCGAAGCGCCGGACATAGGGCCGGAGCTGAATCTCTCAAAAAGATTATAACCGAGGCGAATAATCTCGGTGTCAAATACGCTACGGTGTATGCGTTTTCAACCGAGAACTGGAAGCGCCCGAAAGATGAGGTTGACTATCTCATGTCTCTCCTTATGGATTATCTTGTAAATGCAGAAAAAACTCTTTCCAGAGAAAATGTTGTAATCCGCGCGATAGGCTCAAGGAAAGAACTGTCCGAGGAGATGCAGCGGCAGATCATAAAAACAGAAGAATTCACAAAAAAAAATACAGGGATAGTTATGAACATAGCGCTTAACTACGGCGGTCGAGATGAGCTTGTCAATGCGGTCCGCAGTATATGTACAGAGGGAAAAGTGCCGGATGATATAACTGCCGATGATATAGAAAGACACCTTTATACTGCGGGACAGCCTGATGTTGATCTGCTAATACGTACAAGCGGAGAACAGCGCCTGTCTAATTTTATGCTGTGGCAGGTAAGCTATGCTGAAATGTGGTTTACCGATAAGCTGTGGCCAGATTTCAAGCCGGCAGATCTCCACCGTGCGATACTTGATTATCAAAATAGGGGAAGACGGTTCGGTGGGATATAGTAAAATACCGTATATGAAGTTTGGTCTGTACGGATTTATAGAATACTCCAGGAGGAAGAGTGAATGGTAACGAGAATAATAACCTCAGTGGTCGCGCTTGCGGTGCTTGCGGGCGTACTTATATCACCGCCGGTTGTTTTTAATATTGTACTTTGCGCTGTCATACTTGTAATGCTGCACGAATGCTACACATCAGCAAAGGTGTTAAAGCCTATTATGGCGGCAGGCTTTATTTCATCTGCCGCAATTATGGCCGCGTTATATGAGAGCGTATATTATATCGAGCCTATATGGGAAAACAGATACATTGCTCCAGCCGTGATATTTACTGTGTTGCTGCATCTGGCTGTAGCGATAGCTGTGCACGGAAAGTCTGATTATCGTGATGTTTTGGCAAGCGGATTGCTTACAATATATATAACGCTTTCGATGGGCTGTCTGGCTTTGACCAATTCAGAGTACGGCACCGCAATTATGATCATAGTGTTTGTATGCGCATGGTCGACAGATACAGGGGCGTATTTTACCGGAAGAGCATTCGGGAAACGAAAGCTTATCCCACATGTAAGCCCGAATAAAACTGTTGCCGGAGCGGTCGGTGGAGTAATAATTTCCATTGTTTGCTGTATAATATATCTGATGATATATGTAAAGATTATAGGCGGTACTGTAGGTTATCAGTGGCCCATACTCGTATGCGGCGGAGCCATAGTCGGCGGTGCCGCAGGAATACTTGCTCAGGTGGGAGATCTGGCAGCATCTGCGATAAAGCGTGATACGGGCGTCAAGGACTTCGGATGGATATTTCCCGGTCACGGCGGATTTATGGATCGCTTTGACAGTGTGCTCTATATTTCGCCCGTAATATATTTTATACTTCAGTTTATGGTTTCGTAGGATTGAGAGGGACATATGGAATTTACTCACAATATATCGATACTTGGTTCTACAGGCTCTATCGGTACTCAGACTCTGGCAATAGCGCGTGAATACAGCGGTATAGGTGTAAAGGCTGTAACGGCGCATTCAAATATAAAGCTGCTTGAGGAACAGATACGAGAATTTAAACCCGAGCTTGCTGCGGTCACTGATGAGAAAAAGGCGAAGGAACTTAAAATCAAGGTCGCAGATACGCCTACTAAGGTGATCGGCGGAAGGGAAGGGCTTATTGCGGCGGCTGCTCATGACAGCGCCGAAACGGTAGTGACTGCCGTAGTCGGGATATCGGGACTTGAGCCCACGATAGAGGCGATAAAAGCAAAGAAAAACATTGCGCTTGCAAACAAAGAAACGCTTGTCACCGGCGGACATATAGTAACAGCTTTGGCAAAGCGATATAATACAGCGATACTTCCGGTAGACAGTGAGCACAGCGCCATTTTTCAGTCACTTATGGGAAATCACCGCAAGGAACTGAAAAGAATACTGCTTACAGCATCGGGAGGACCATTTTTTGAAAAAAAGCGGAGTGAGCTTGCAGATATAACTCCTGAGGACGCGCTCAGACATCCTAACTGGCACATGGGCTCAAAAGTCACTATAGACTCTTCAACGCTCGTAAACAAGGGGCTCGAGATAATCGAGGCAAAGTGGTTGTTTGACGTTGATATAGACAAAATAAAGGTGCTTATCCATAGGCAGAGTATAATCCATTCCATGGTAGAGTTTGTGGATAACGGAATAATAGCTCAGCTCGGGGCGCCAGATATGCGTCTGCCAATACAGTTTGCGCTTACATATCCTAACAGACTACCGATGAACGGAAACGAGCTCGATTTTTCGGAGCTTGTGGAACTTACGTTTGACGAGCCGGACACGGAAACTTTTTACGCACTCGAGCTTGCAAAAAGAGCTGGCAGAGAAGGAGGTACACTCCCGACTGTCTTTAACGGAGCTGATGAAGCGGCTGTAGAGTTGTTTATGAAGAGAAAACTTTCGTATCTTGGGATATCAGAGGCGATACAGAGGGCGATGGATGATATAGAAAATATAGCTGATCCTTCGCTTGAGGATATACTCGAAACCGACAAGCTGGCAAGAGCGGCCGTATATAAATATTACAAGGGAGTATAGTGGTTTTGGTAACAGCAATAGTAACTATAGTTATGTTCCTTGTCATGGTGTCACTGCACGAATTCGGGCATTTCATCGTGGCTAAGGCATTGAATTTTAAAATTCTTGAATATGCGATAGGCTTCGGGCCGGCAATATTTAAAAAGCAAAAAGGCGAGACTTTATATGCCATAAGAGTAATTCCTCTGGGTGGTTTCTGCAAATTTGACGGCGAGGACGAGGAATCGGACGACCCGAGAGCTTTTGCAAATCAGGCGGTATGGAAGAGAATACTCGTTGTGACTGCAGGTGGAATATTTAATATAATTCTTGGCTTTATAATATTTATGGCGATGCTCCCATCGCTGTCGCCTATGCTCACGAATGAAGTCGAGTCGGTTGTTCCGCACAGCTATATCGAGGATTCGGGCATATTGCCGGGAGACGAGATCGTGGAGCTTAACGGGAAGAATATCGATTTTTACAACGATATAACCCTTTATCGTGAGGATATGTCGCCTGATACCGAAAATACGGTGACAATAAAACGCGACGGTGAAAAAATAGATGTCCCGGTCATGCTTTCGGAACAAAGTATAACAATAGAATATAAAGAGGACTATATAGAATATACCTCTTCAATAAATGGTTTTCCTGAAGTCCAGCGTATAGATTACAGTGACAGCGTGCCGAAGGACGAGATGAAGGTTGGCACCAAAGAAAGCTCAGTGCAGTATATAATTGGCTTTACGCCGAAGTCAGAAGAGATAACATTCGGAAACATCTGGGGCTATGCTTGGAGCGAGACGAAATTTGTCGTAAAGCTTGTTTACCGTTCGCTCTGGCAGCTTATCACAGGTCAGGTTGGCATGGAACAAATGTCCGGCCCTGTGGGCATAGTTACCGCTGTCAACGATGCCGTTAATCAGACAAGTGACAATTGGCTGTATGTGCTTAACCTTACTGCGCTGCTAACAATAAATCTCGGAGTGTTCAATCTTCTCCCTCTTCCTGCGCTTGACGGAGGGCGGCTGCTGTTTATGATAATAGAGCTGATACGAAGAAAGCCGATACCGCCCGATAAGGAGGGCATAGTTCATGCAATAGGAATGCTGCTGCTTTTTGCTCTAATAATAGTCATATCCTTTAACGATATAATGAAACTGGTGAATGGATAATACTGGAGTGATAAACATGAAAAGAGAAGTAAATATAGGCGGGGTCAGAATCGGGGGAGAAAATTGCGTTACTGTGCAGTCGATGTGCAACACCGACACAAGAGACGCCAAAGCGACGATTGAACAGATAAAGCGCCTTGAGGATGCCGGCTGCGAGATAATCCGCGTAGCAGTTCCAGATATGGAGGCTGCCGAGGCAATTGCCGAAATAAAAAAGGGAATATCTATACCTCTTGTTGCAGATATTCATTTTGATTACCGGCTTGCGCTTGAATGTATGAAAAACGGAATAGATAAAATTCGAATAAATCCCGGAAATATCGGCAGCCGCGACAGGGTAAAGGCCGTTGTTGATATGGCAAAGGAGCGCGGTGTCCCTATCAGGATAGGCGTAAACGGAGGCTCTCTTGATAAGCGACTTTTACAAAAGTACGGCGGAGTAACTGCGGATGCACTTGTTGAAAGCGCAATGGAGCATGTTGCAATTCTTGATGAGCTGAATTTTAAGGATATAGTCGTCTCTATCAAGGTATCGAATGTTCCCGTGATGCTTGAGGCCTACAGAAAATTCAATGCTATTTCGGATATTCCTCTCCACGTCGGAGTTACGGAAGCAGGCACTGTGCGGAGCGGAACGATCAAATCGGCGGTCGGTATTGGTGCGCTCCTGTCCGAGGGGATAGGCGATACGATACGCGTATCGCTTACAGCGGACCCTGTTGAGGAGATATACGCGGCGTATGATATATTAAAGGTCCTTGGACTCAGAAAGCAGGGAGCAGAGCTTGTTTCATGCCCGACCTGCGGCAGGACGCAGCTCGACCTGATAAGGATCGCTGAAGAAGTCGAAAAACGCATTTCGGGAATATCAAAGCCGATAAAGGTAGCGGTCATGGGCTGCGCAGTAAACGGCCCAGGTGAAGCGCGCGAGGCTGATATAGGTATTGCCGGCGGAAAGGGCGAGGGGCTTATCTTTAAGCATGGCGAGATACTCAGAAAAGTCCTGCAGGATGAGCTCGTCGATGAGCTTATGAAGGAAATCGAAACGATGATATGAGCAGTCAATATATATTTGAGGTGCGCTTAAAAGGAGAGATACCGGAGGACGTATATTTTCATAGTATTCCTGCTATAAGATCGCTTGCAAGCGCACCGCTTTTATTCGACAAGCCCGTTACATTTTTTGTGGGTGAAAACGGCAGCGGCAAATCTACGCTGCTTGAGGCGATAGCTGTTAAATACGGTTTTAATCCCGAGGGTGGGACTCGTGACTACGGATTTAAAACTGCCGATACGCATTCCGAGCTTTATAAGCACATAATTCTTGCCAAAAGATTCAGACCGTGCGACGGATTCTTTCTTAGAGCAGAATCATTCTATAATTTCGCAACTGATGTTGATGGCAGGAGAAAAGATGATGCATTTGCCTATAAAAATTACGGAGGCCGTTCGCTTCACACGCGTTCTCACGGAGAAAGCTTTGCAGCGCTGATAAAAAACCGCTTTTTCGGCAAGGGGCTGTATATCCTGGACGAACCCGAAGCGGCTTTATCGGTATCAAGCCAATATATGCTTTTGTCAAAAATTCACAAGCTGGTGAATGACGAATCACAGTTTATAATAGCAACGCATTCTCCAATATTAACGGGCTATCCTGATGCAGATATATATGAATTTTCGGAATACGGCATAGAAAAAGTAGTTTATGAGCAGACTGACAACTACCGACTGACAAAGGAATTTGTGAACGGCAGAGACCGCGTATGCAGTATGTTGTTTGAGGAGGAATGATCTTGAAAAAATATCTTGTAATAAACGGAGCGAATCTTAATATGCTTGGCATTCGCGAACCCGGTATATACGGAAAGGGCACGCTTAAGGAGCTTGAGGATATCCTTACAAAAAAGGCTGAAAAGCTCGGAGTGGGCGTTGAATTTTTTCAAAGCAATTATGAGGGCGAAATAATAGAAAAAATTCACGGCGCTATGGGAGTGTACGACGGAATTATAATAAATCCCGGAGCATTTACACACTATTCTTATGCCATACGCGATGCATTCGGTTCGGTGAAAATGGACGTTATCGAGGTCCATATCTCAAATATACATAAGCGCGAGGAATTTAGACATACTTCAGTGATAGTTCCGGAGTGCATAGGTCAGATATGCGGTCTGGGCTTTAAGGGCTATGAGCTTGCGCTTGAATTTTTAGCGTCAAAAGGAGATATGTGATTTGGAAAGCAGAATAAACAGGCTATTTGACAATTCGGAAGGATATGATGCGTTTTTTATATCATCGTATCCAAATATATTTTACTACAGCGGCTTTGAAAGTGATGACGGATTCCTACTGATTACGCGTGAAAGACATATCTTGATAACAGATTCGCGCTATACGGTACAGGCGAAAGAGCAGGCACCGGACTATGAGATCGTAGATATAGCCTCGGGCTTAAAGAGCGTGTTTGCCGGGATAGACGGAGGCGTTATAGGCTTTGAGGACTCGCATATAACTGTAAGCGGATACGAACACATAAAGGCTGCACTTGCAGATGGACAGAGCTTGAAGCCGGCGCAGACCGTTATAAATGCGCCTCGTCTTATAAAGGACAAAGAAGAAATAAAGAAGATCGCAGAAGCTGAAAGGCTCGGCGATGAAGCATTTTCTCATGTGCTCAATATGATAAAACCGGGTATCACGGAAAATGAAGTAGCTCTTGAGCTTGAGTTTTTTATGAAGAAAAACGGCGCATCAGCGCTGTCATTTGATACGATCGCTGCGTCGGGTGTCAGAGGAGCAATGCCTCACGGCAGAGCAAGCGAAAAAGTAATAGAAAACGGGGACTTGCTTACGCTTGATTTTGGATGTGTTTTAAACGGCTATTGCTCGGATATGACAAGAACAGTTGCGGTGGGGAATATATCTGATTGGCAGAAGGAGGTCTACAATGTAGTACTTAAAGCTCAGACAGAGGCCCTCGGAGCAATCGTCGCAGGCAAAAAATGTTCTGAGATCGATGCAATAGCAAGAGATATAATAAAAGACGCAGGTTACGGTGAAAACTTTGGACATGCGCTCGGTCACAGTGTAGGCATAGAGATACACGAGGAGCCGAGACTGTCGCCCAAATGTGATGATATAATAGAAAATGGGCATATACTTACAGTGGAACCGGGGATATATATAGAAAACAGGGGAGGTGTGAGGATAGAGGATCTTGTTGCCGTCAGTGACGGAAGAGCCGTCAACCTGACGCATTCTGACAAGAGGTTTATCATACTTTGATATTTGTAATCAACAGAGAGGAGAAATATTATGTACAGCGCAAACAAGGATAGATACAATACGATGGAATATAAACGTTGCGGTAGAAGCGGCCTTAAACTGAGTGCACTTTCGCTCGGTATGTGGCATAATTTCGGCAGCCGTGATAATTACGATAATATGGTGGATATGGTCGAAATAGCGTTTGACGGCGGAATAACACATTTTGACCTTGCAAACAATTACGGACCGTATCCCGGAAGTGCGGAGGAAAATTTCGGCAAGATAATGAAAAATGAGCTTTCGGCATACCGTGACGAACTGATAATTTCAACGAAGGCTGGATATGGCATGTGGGAAGGCCCTTACGGCGACTGGGGCTCACGGAAGTATCTCATAGCAAGCCTTGACCAGAGTCTTAAGCGCATGGGGCTCGAATATGTTGATATATTTTATCACCATCGTCCCGATCCCGAAACGCCGCTGGAGGAAACTGCAGCCGCACTTGACCATATAGTCCGTAGCGGAAAAGCGCTTTATGTCGGAGTGTCAAATTATAATCCGGCGCAGACAAAGGAGCTTGCAGGTATCATGCGCCGTCTCGGAACCCCGCTTTTGATTCATCAGGTGAGGTATAACATGTTCGACAGGAATCTTGAAGGAGACCTTGAAACAGTACTTGATTACGAGGGAATTGGCTCAATTGCATTCTGTCCGCTTGCTCAGGGACTTCTTACGGACAAATACCTGAAGGGAATTCCCGAGGGCTCAAGAGCCACAAAATCGGTGTTCCTGACACCGGACAAAATAAAGGAAGAGCAGATAAAGAAGATATCACAGCTAAATGACATAGCAAAGGAACGGGGACAGAGTCTGGCGCAGATGGCGGTTGCTTGGAACTTGCGCGGCAGCCTTACGAGTGTTCTTATAGGTGCGTCAAGACCATCTCAGATATCAGAAAATATAAAAGCTCTTGACAATTTAAAATTCACCGATGAAGAACTTGCAAAAATAGAGGTAATACTTAAATAAAACCAATTGGCTGCCGCATTTAAGCTAATTATGTAAATTTACGGGCTTTAACGCGGCGGCCTTTTGCGGCATTACTTATATTATACAGTTATAGGCTGTTGAATGGAGATTATTATGATACGAATAATTACAGGCGGAGTAGGGGCAGGGAAAGCAAAGAGGTGCCTTTACGAAATTGAACAGCTTCATAAGAAATATCCATCCTCAAAATGTCTTATGCTTGTGAACGAGCATTATTCACACGAAACCGAAAAGCTGTTTACGGAGTATTTTGGAGGTACAGGGCTTAATAATATCGAGGTAACGACATTTAAAAAGCTGTCGAGGGAGCTCTTGAGTGAAGCCCTTACGATGAGCCTTACGGCATCGGGAAAGCAGATACTGCTTCGGAAAACAACAATGCAGTTTCTGGCTGAGGAGCCTAACATAAATTCAAATCTCCGGCGTGCAATAAGGCGCGACGGCTTTCTTGACGTACTGTCGCAAATGATAAGTGAGATGAAACACTATAACGTTAGCGTTGAGGATCTCAGAAAAGCGTCTGATAGCATTAATAAAAACAGAGCTTTAAAGGAAAAAATGTCGTCTTTGGCGAGGCTTTATGAAATATATTCCGACAATTTCGCCGCACTTAAATATACTGACGGCGAGGATGGAATGGAGTATCTGGCTGATGCAGTGGCGTATACTGATAAGCTTGACGGCGCGTATATGTGGATTGATAAGTTTGACGAGCTTCTGCCACAGCAGATGAAGGTCGTGGAGGCGCTTTATCATAAGGTAAGGCAACTTACAGTGAGCATATGCTGCCCAGCATCAGAGCTTGAGCGTCCGTTGTATGCAGAAGTCGAAAGAACTCTCCGAAAAATAGAGATGCTTGACGTAGAAAGAGAATATCATGACTGTGGAGAGCATCTGAAAAATATAAAAGCTCCAGAACTCAAATTCCTGCTCGATAAATGGGACAGCAGAATGGTATATGATAAAAAGGCCGACGGAATAAAGGTATTTGAGGCAAGAGATGCATATTCTGAGGTAGAGCACACAGCCGGACAGATAGTCGACCTCGTAAGAGAAGATGGCTTGAGATTCAAAGATATAGCAGTAATATGCGGAAACGAGGAAGCGTATCAGTATCTTATCGATGCCGTGTTCGACGAATATGAGATACCGTCGTTTTCCGATACAAAAATAGTTCTGTCGGATCACCCGATAGCTATGCAGATGCTTGCGCTGTTCGACATTTTTGATAATGATTTTGACTATACCTCCGTTTTCAGATATTTGAAATCGGGCTTTATATATGAAAAAACGAAAAATGGTTTTGTTAAAAATATTTCCGCAAACGGCATAGATGAGCTTGAAAACTTTGTTTTAAAGTACGGCATAAAAGGCCGAAGCCGCTGGCTTTCAAAAAAACCGTGGAAGAGTGGTGAGACCGTTGCTGAGCTTACTACAGGCAGTATGGAAGAAAACGAGTGCAGGCTTGCGGATATAAAGGCTGAGGAAGAGAGGATAAATTCATTAAAGTATACTGTCATGGAGCCGATAAGTAAATATTATCTGAGTACGAAAGGCGAGATAACGGGACGTGCGCATGCAGAAGCGCTTTTTGAGTTGCTTCGAGACATATATCTTTATGATGGATTAAGGAGCGAGATAAGGTATTTGGCGGAATCCGGAGAGACAACAGAGGCTGAGCGATTCGAGCAGATATGGGGTCTTATACTTGAGGTTCTTGATCAGCTTGTTATAACGCTCGGGGATGCCGTGATGAACCGGGAGGAATTTGGGATGTACGTTCGTACTGGAATATCAAAGTGTGAAATACGCATTATTCCGTCGGGCATTGACAGGGTTTACTTTGGTACGGCGGAAAGAAATGCTTCTGCAGATGTTAAGGCACTTTTTATACTCGGCGCAAACGACGGCTCATTCCCGAATGACATAAAAGCAGAGGGCTATTTGTCAAATTCCGACAGACAATGTCTAAATGAAAATCCTGAGATCGATCTGTCGCTTGCTCCCGATACACGCGGCAGAATGGAAAAACGGCGGTATAATGTATTCAGGACTCTGACGGCGGCTACAGAGAGATTGTATATAAGCTATGCCGCTCAGGATACGGAGGGTGGACAACTCGGCCCGTCAAGGCTTGTCTATGACATATTGAGCCGTTTTCCGCAGGTCCATACTGAGGATGACGTTGAAGAAGCCTCTCAGCGGATAGGAGTATATATAACATCTCCGAAGGTCACTGTACACAAGCTTATAAAGAGCCGTGCCGATAACAGCGGCAATCCCGTTTGGGATGCTGTTTATTCATATTACAGAGAAAAAAATCTTTACCCTCAGCTTATCGACATGATAGACGAGGAGAGAAGCATAGCAAGACGCTTTGATACAATATCTCCAGAAACAGCCGAGGAGCTTTACGGCAGCGGAAATATATTATACAGCGCCAGCAGGCTCAATACCTACGCAAAATGCCCGTATATGTATTTTATGCACTACGGTCTTGGGATAAAGGAACGCGAGCTGTGGGAGATAGGCGCTGCCGACGTCGGCACATATGCGCATTCCGTGATAGAGGGCTTCTGCCGTGCCGTGGAAAAGGGAGAGACGGATCCGTATAAAAAATCGGAGCGCTGGAAAGCTCTTACCGATGAGCAGCGTGAGGAGATCCTTGATGAGCTGTTCAGACAGACAGAGGAAAAAATAGAGTCTTCCGAAATATCACAGCGCGGTAAGGGTGTAAGCGTGATACGGCGCATGGAAAGAGTCATTTCAAATGCGGCCGGTACAGTGCACTCAAGCCTTAAAAACGGAAAATATACGATTGCCGGTGAAGAGCAGGAAATAGGTATGACGATAAACGACCGAGTGTCGCTCAAGGGAATTATAGACAGGCTTGATATATACGCCGGCGGCAACTATAAAGGAATACGAGTCATAGACTACAAGACGGGAGCCACGAGATTCAGCATTACGAATATACTCAACGGCGTAGATATGCAGATGGTGCTGTATGCTGCAGCGGCAAAGGAATATTATGAGCAAACGGACCCTAACGGTGTATACAGGCTTACCGGAATTTATTACACACACGTCAGGAGCGATTTAAAAAATCAAAAATTATCAGACAGCGAAAGCAAGATGATAAGTGATTCGGAAAACGCAAGGCGGCTTGACGGCATGACGTTCCTTGAAAATGAAAATAATAATGAGGTGCTGTTTGCGATGGATGAGCGCTTGATAGACGCTAAGCAAAGCGATTTTCTGAACGTAAAGTTTAAAAAGGACGGAACCTTGCATAGCAATTCACGCAATCATATAAAGACCTTTGCGGACGGCGAAAGGCTTATGGACATAGTAAAGGATACGGCTGCAGGCTTCGATGATGAGATACGAGTTATGGGGATAATAAAGCAGAATCCATATGTTGAAGGAAACATAAATTATACATGCTCATACTGCGAATATTCGGGAATATGCGGAATATTCGAAGATATCGAAGCAAGAAAGCCTGACAAGAATAAAAAGCTATGATTTAATCTGATATAACAGGTGAAACAAATATGGGAGTACAATGGACGCCCGAACAGAAACGGGCAATCGAGCTTCCCTCAGGGAAAGGGAATATACTTGTAAACGCTGCAGCCGGTAGCGGCAAGACGGCTGTTCTTGTTGAGCGTATCTGCGAAAAGATACGTCTTGAAAAACGAGACATTGACAGCTTTCTTGTTGTGACGTTCACAAAAGCGGCTGCGGCCGGTATGAAGGAAAAAATTGAGCACAGATTCAGAGATGAGCTGGAAAAGTCCGAAACGATAAGCGATCAGCGCTTTTGGAGACGGCAAGTATCTCTTTTGAGTATGTCTGATATAACGACAATTGACTCGTTCTGCCTTAATACTGTAAAAAATAATTTTCAGCACATAGGCATTGACCCTAATTTCTTTATTATGGACGACGCCGAATATAAGCTGTTGAGAGTAAAAACAGCTGAGGAGCTTTTTGACCGGCTGTACGAGCAGAATGATAAGGACTTTTTAAATCTTATAGAAAAATATGCCGATTTCAGAAGCGACGATAAGCTCATAAGACTGATATTCTACATTCATGATTTTATATCGGAATTTGCCGAGCCGATGGAATGGCTCGACGACAAGGCAGCTATGTATACGGACAATATGGCAGACAGCGAGTGGGCAGAGCTCTGCATAAAAGGCTATGTTCATGCAGTAGCTAAAAATGCATATTATTCTGCAAAATGCCTGCTCAATAAAATCCTGTACAATGCAACGGGCCTGGAGCTTGACTTTTCGGAAAATCCCTTTGCCACCGATAAAACAAGGGAAAAGTACGGAAGGATCACGGATTCTCTGGAAATTATATGTTCTGCGATGGAAGAGCTGCTTGCGTTAAATACTATAGATGAGCTTTGTGGTTGGAACATAAAATATGACTGCGGCGCAGGACTGCTTTCTGAAAATATGCCTTCAAGAATAACCAATGAGCTTAAGGAGATCAACGGCTTTGAAGAATTTATGAAGGAAGCCAAGGATATAAAAAAGAATATAGAAACGTCTTTGTCTGTTATGGCGTTGAAAACTCCGGAAGAATTTTTCGAAAGAAAAAAGGCGGTACTACTCAAGGAAACCACAGCTGAGCTGACAAAACTGATTAAGCTTTTTGATGCTGATCTGATGAAGGCAAAACATAAGCGCAATTCGTATACATTCCTTGATGTAGAGCATATGACATATGAACTGTTCAGGGATAATACTGATATTCGTCGCGACTATACTGAAAAGTATTATGAAATACTAATAGACGAATATCAGGATACAAACGGGCTTCAGGATGCTATTTTTACAAAGATATCACATGATAATATCTTTATGGTTGGAGACTTGAAGCAGAGTATATACCTGTTCAGAGGCGGAGACCCGTATATATTTAAAGAAAAAAGCAAGCTTTACGAAAATGACGGCAACAATGGAATAAAAGTAAATCTTTCTCGTAACTTCAGGAGCCGCAGAGAGATCATAGACAGCGTAAACGATATTTTCGGATGTATCATGTCCGAAACAGTCGGAGATGTTGATTACTCCGGCAGCGAACGGCTTGTCTGCGGTGTTGACAGCGAAAAAGACGATTTTTATCGTTCCGAGCTCCATATCGTAGCTAATATAAAGACAGATGAAAATGAGGAATCGCTTGAATATCTTGAAGCAGAATATATCGCAAAAAGAATAAAAGAACTGCATGGCAAGGAATTTTTTGATTCCAAAAACGGAATAAGCCGTCCTCTTAGATACAGCGACTTTACCGTGCTTTTAAGAGCCGTTAAAAACAGGGCGAAGGTTTATGAAGATGTCTTTACAAAGTATGGCATACCTTTTTTTGCGGAGATCAACGACTATTTCCAAAATAGCGAAATAAAAGCGATGACGGCGCTTATAAGTGTAATAGATAATGTACGTCAAGACGTGCCTCTCATTACGGCACTGCGTTCTGCACTTTTTAACTTTACTGATAGTGAGCTGGCATATATAAAGATACATTTCGGAAAGGATAAAAAATGCTTTTACGAATGCATCAAAGACTGCGCCGCATCGGAAGGATATTTAAGCGGCCGCTGCCGTGCGGTAACGAGCTCAATAAGTCGTTGGAGGCAATATACAAAAAGGAAAAGCGTGGCAAATCTTATATGGTCGATATATGAGGAAACAGGATTTTATGACTGTGCATCTGCAGTGGGAGGCGAAAGGGCTCAGTCAAATTTACGTTTACTTTATGAGCGTGCAAAACAATACGAGCGGTCAGGCTTTAAGGGCTTGTTCAGCTTTACGCGTTATATAGAAAGCCTGAAAGACAGAAGGGATGATATAGCCGGAGCGAGAATTATAAGGCACGATGTTGTAAGCCTTATGACGATCCATAAAAGCAAGGGTCTGGAATTCCCAGTGGTTATTCTCGGCGGCCTGGGTCTTATGTCCCTGAAAGTGGGAAACTTGGGTGACAGTCGTGTTTCTCTGCATAAGGAACTTGGTATTGGGCTAAGTTATCCTGATATTGAAAACGGCTTTTACGGAATAACACCGTTTAAGCTGATTACAGACAACCTAAACAAACGGGAAGCTATTTCTGAAAATATGCGGCTTCTATATGTGGCTTTGACAAGAGCACAGTATAAGCTGATAGCTGTTGCAGCATATAATTTTGCAACCGATGATTTATTTAATAACAGAAAACTTAAGTGGTCAGGTGCCGTATCAAATGGAAAAATGGATATTGCAGATGTTATGTCATGCAGTACATACGGAGACTGGCTTATACCCGCAGCGATGAAAAGCTGCTTTTGGAAAGTGATCGAATCATGCTTTGCGGAAAGCGAGACATTAACCGGAGAAACGGTTCCGGAAGAGCATATTGTTGAGAACGAACAGGAACTCAGGGATGCAGTTTACAGACTTCTTGATTATGAGTATCCATATTTTGCGAGCACTGTCATTCCGTCAAGGACAACGGCCACTGAAATGAAGGAAATAAGGCGAAAAAAGCAAAAAAAAGTGGGAGCTATACCGTCAGCTCCTGAGTTTATGAGTAAAAAAGAGAATGCTGCAAAACGCGGTACGGCATATCACAATTCAGTTGCATATATAAACCTTGATGTCATAAGAGCAGAGTTGTCAGAAGTAAGCATTGCTTCGGAACTCGAACGGCTTGTATCAGAAGGATATGTCGACGGAAGATATACTGACGATAAAATGGTTCAGAAACTGCTTAAAATGTTCCGCAGCGAGCAGGGGCAGAGACTTCTGCAGTCAGAAAATGTCTTCCGAGAAAAAAGCTTTCAGATGCTTATAGATACGATAGAATATAATGAGACAGATGCTGACGGAGAGAAAATGATCTTGCAGGGAGTAATTGACTGCTTTTTCACGGAGTTCGACGGAACAACCGTACTTATAGATTACAAAACTGACAAGATTATAAACGACGATGTATCCGCGGCCGTGGAAAATTATACATTGCAGCTCGAACTTTACGAAAAAGCCATAGAGCAGATAGCTGGATTAAAGGTAAATGAGAAGTATTTGTATCTTTTTGACATAAACAAGGCTATAAAAATTTAAAATTTTGTGAAAAAATTATTTTTGCACAGGTGAAAAAATGCTTGAATTAAAGGGAATAATATGATATAATATCACGGTATGAAAAATACACACATGACTTGATTCTGTAAATGTTGCCCTGTTTGCCGAGGGTATTTACGGAAAATGATGGACATGGAGGAATAAAAACAAGGAGGAATTTTTAAATGGCAAACGTAATTTCAATGAAACAGCTCCTCGAGGCGGGAGTGCACTTTGGTCATCAGACAAGAAGATGGAACCCTAAAATGGCTGAATACATCTTCACAGAGAGAAACGGTATCTACATCATTGACCTTCAGAAGACAGTTAAGAAGGTAGAGGAAGCTTACTATTTTGTAAGAGACATTGCTGCAGACGGCGGTGAGGTCCTTTTTGTAGGTACAAAGAAGCAGGCTCAGGATTCTATAAAGGAAGAAGCAGAAAGAGTTGGAATGTATTATGTGAATGCAAGATGGCTCGGTGGTATGCTCACAAATTTCCAGACGATCCAGAAGAGGATTGCAAGACTTGCTCAGATAAACAAGATGGAAGAGGACGGAACCTTCGAAGCTCTTCCGAAGAAAGAGGTAATAAAGCTCAAGGCTCAGAGAGATAAGCTTGAGAAGTATCTCGGCGGCATCAAGGATATGAAGAAGATACCCGACTGCATGTTTGTAGTTGATCCCAGAAAAGAGAAGATCGCCATAGCAGAAGCAAGAAAGCTCGGCATACCCGTGGTAGCTATAGTTGATACGAACTGTGACCCGGATGAGGTTGATTACGTTATTCCCGGAAACGACGATGCTATCCGTGCCGTAAAGCTCATCGCATCGACTATCTCGGATGCTATACTTGAGGGCAAGCAGGGCGAGGACGCTGTTGCCGAAGATGAAGCGCCTGCAGAAGAAGTTTCTGTAGAGGAATAATCACAAGTATAATCTGATATTATATTAGGAGGAAACCAATCATGGCATTTACAGCTAAGGATGTAAAAGAATTAAGAGAAATGACCGGCTGCGGTATGATGGACTGCAAAAAGGCTCTTACCGAAACAGACGGTGATATGGATAAGGCTGTTGAGTTCCTTAGAGAAAAGGGGCTTGCTACAGCAGCTAAGAAGGCTGGCAGAATTGCTGCCGAAGGTATCGTTAAGTCATACATTGATGGAAATGTTGGCGTTCTCGTTGAGGTTAATTCAGAAACAGACTTCGTTGCAAAGAACGAGGAGTTCCAAGAGTTTGTTCTTGACGTTGCCAAGACAGTTGCAAAGGAAAATCCTGCTGACGTTGATGCGCTTAAAGCTTGCACATGCGGCGATACAACAATAGGTGATATGCTTACCGCAAAGATAGCAAAGATCGGCGAGAACATGAATATCAGACGTTTTGCACGAGTAGAGACAAATGGGGTCGTTGCTGATTATATCCATGCAGCGGGCAAGATAGGTGTACTCGTTGAGGCAGAGGCTGCCGATACTCCTGAGGTAAAGGAGTGCCTCAGAAACGTTGCTATGCAGATCGCTGCTCTTAATCCTAAGTATCTTTCAAGCGATGACGTTCCAGAGGAATACAAAGAGCATGAGAAAGAAATCCTTATGGCTCAAGCAAAGAATGATCCTAAGAATGCTTCAAAGCCTGATAATATTATTGAGAAGATGATAACAGGTCGTCTTGCCAAGGAACTCAAGGAAGTATGTCTGCTTGAGCAGGAATATGTAAAGGCTGAAAACAAAGAAACTGTTGCTAAGTATATAGAGCAGGTTTCAAAGGCTGTAGGCTCAGATGTAAAGCTGAAGAGCTTTGCACGCTTTGAGACTGGCGAAGGCCTTGAGAAGAGAGAAGATGACTTCGCAGCAGAAGTTGCTTCAATGATGAATAAATAAGAGATTTATCTTAGGGCTGCCGGAAGAAACGGCAGCCCTGTTTTCGATTAGGGAGATCTAAGATGAACAGCTTTAAGCTTGCAATGCTTCAGCTTTTGCCTTGCGGCAATATTGAAGATAATTTAAAGAAGGGACTGGATTATTGCAAATTGGCAAAGGATATGGGCGCTGATATGGCATTATTTCCCGAAATGTGGAGCACTGGGTATTTAATACCTCAGGATTCAAAGAAGCTGAGCCATATTGCTGTGCCGCTTGATGGTGAATTTACTGCCGCATTCAAAAACCTGGCTAAAGAAATAGGTATTGCAATAGGGATCACGATCCTCGAAAAGCATGAGCCGCACCCGAGAAACACTCTTTGCATTTTTGATCGTTATGGAGAGAATATATTATCATATTCTAAAGTGCATACCTGTGATTTCGGTGAAGAACGGATGCTTGATTCTGGAGAGGATTTTTATGTTGCCGATTTAGATACCGAACATGGTATTTTAAAAGTGGGTGCGATGATATGTTATGACAGGGAATTTCCTGAAAGTGCGAGGGTTCTTATGCTTAAGGGTGCGGAAATAATATTTGTACCAAATGCATGTCCAATGGAGATAAATAGACTTTCTCAGCTACGTGCCAGAGCGTATGAAAATATGATCGGTATCGCAACCGTAAATTATCCGTCAGGACATCCTGATTGCAACGGACATTCTTCGGCATTTGACGGAATAACATACAAACCGTCTGATGAAGGATCAAGAGATACTTTAATTATTGAGGCAGGGGAGAGAGAGGGCATTTATATCGCTGATTTTCCTGTTAAAGAAATCAGGGAATACAGAAAATCCGAGATACACGGAAACGCCTATAGACGTCCTGAAAAATATAAAATACTGACGTCGGAAACTATAAATGAACCGTTTATAAGAAGTGATCGCAGAAAATGATTACTTCTTATTAAAATAAATATTATAAAGGATATTTTATTTATGAAAACAACAGTAAAAAAGCCGCCTATGGGCTGGAACAGCTGGGACTGCTACGGAGCGAGCGTAACGGAGGCCGAGGTCCTTGCGAATACCAATTATATGGCGGAACATCTTAAAGAATATGGTTGGAAATATATTGTTATAGATATACAATGGTATGAGCCTGCTGCTAAAAGCGCGGATTATAATTGGGGAGCGGAGCTCGTTATGGACGAATATTCGCGGCTGCTTCCGGCAGAAAACAGATTTCCGTCAGCTGCAGGCAGTGCGGGATTCAAGCCTATTAGTGACTATATCCATAGTCTCGGGCTGAAATTTGGGATACATATACTTCGAGGTATCCCAAAACAGGCTGTACGCAAAAACACAAAGATACTTGGCAGTTCTGCAACTGCCGCAGAGATCGCCGATATAGGCAGCGTATGCAGTTGGAACGGTGATATGTGCGGAGTCGATATGACACGAGATGGAGCTCAGGAGTATTATGACTCAATAATCTCTATGTATGCCGACTGGGGTGTTGATTTTATAAAGGTTGATGACATTGCAAGACCGTATCATAAAGCCGAAATTGAAGCTATTAGAAAAGCGATAAATAAAACCGGAAGAAATATCGTTTTGTCTTTGTCGCCCGGAGAGGCCCCTATCTGTGAAGCTGTACATTTGTCCCAGCATGCCGATATGTGGCGCATGACAGATGATTTTTGGGATGGCTGGGAGCAGCTTAAGAAAATGTTCGATTACTGCAGGTCGTGGTTTCCCTATGTAAAAGAAGGCTGCTGGCCGGACTGTGATATGCTGCCTCTTGGGCGTATCGGGATACGCTCGCATGGCGGTGACAGAATGACGCGTTTTACAAAAGATGAGCAGTGTCTTATGATGACTTTGTGGTGTATGTTCCGGTCTCCTTTGATGTTTGGCGGAGATATGACATATAATGATGATTTTACATTATCGCTCATGCAGAACAGAGGGCTTATTGAGATAAATCAAAATTCTCATGCAGGTCGGGAACTATACAGAAAAGGAAATGAAATAGCATGGGCCGCTAATGGGGAAGAAGGCATATATTATCTGGCACAGTTCAATGTAGGAGAACATGAAATAGAAGTACAGACTCCGCTTTCGTTTATGGGAATAGAAAAGCCTTGTGTAGCTCATGAGCTTTGGACCGGCAAAGAAAATACAGGAAACATTATAAAATCTATAGTTCCGCCTCATGGAGTTTGTTTGTATAAAATAAAATTATAGATAATGAATAACGGATAAGCACGGGTGTTATTATCCGTTATTTTGTTGCTTTTCTTTGATATTTATGATATAATTACGATATCTTTGGAGGTTTTTTATGATTAAAAAGATTCTTAATGTTAAAACCATTCTATTTATATTGCTCGGAACGGCTATAGGCCTAATTTTATTTGTTTTAGGCGAGGCAGATGATGCACCGGGATTAAGCGCTATAGGACTCTCGCTTGCTTTTTTGCTTATTATGAGAGGAATTTATTACGCACATATATTAAGACGCGGATATCATATTCCGATTATTGCTATGGTATTTGGCATTTTGTTTATAATATTTCCGATTATGTTGTTATTGGATGGAGAAATATTGAAATTGTCTGCTGTTTTCAGTATTATGATGGCAGCAGGGATTTTCATGATCATATTATCAATAATCAGCATAATAAAAAATCATTAAATTTATATACTGTGAGAGGAGAGTATATAATATGGAGCTCAGAGTTTTAAAATATTTTTTAGCTGTTGCGCAGGAGGAAAACATTACGCGTGCAGCGGAGCGTCTTCATGTAACGCAGCCGACGCTTTCGAGACAACTTATGGATTTAGAAGCTGAGCTTGATACCAAGCTGTTTACTCGAGGCAGACACAGTATAAGTCTAACGGAGGATGGACTTATATTAAAGCAGCGCGCGCAGGAAATTATGGATTTATCTGAAAAGATCAAACAAGATTTTATTTATAAAGATGATATTCTTGCGGGTACGGTAAGCATAGGCGGAGGGGAAATTCGCAGTATGAATATCGTTTCAAAATTGATTGCGGAATTTCATAAGAAGCATCCAAATGTGCTTTTTGAAATCCATAGTGCTATTACAGATGATATAAAGGATGGTATAGAAAAGGGGCTGATCGATGTCGGTGTAATGGCAGAACCGGTAGATGTTGCCAAATATAATTTTATTCGTATAAACGAAAAAGAAGAGTGGGGAGTTCTTACAAAACATGGCAGCAAGCTTGCAGAAAAGGAATACATAAGTCCTGAGGACCTTATGGGTGTGCCTCTGATAATGGCAATAAGGGAAGGTGTAAGAAACGAAATAGCCAACTGGTTTGGTGAATTTTACGATAAACTTGATATTGCCGCTACGTGCGATTTGCTGTATAATACTGCAGTGCTTGTCAACAATAACGTTGGCGCGGCTGTCTGCATAAGATATGAAAGCGAATATCAAGATCTGTGCTTCAAACCGCTTCATCCGGCTATAGAAACTGGGTCTTTAATGGTATGGAAGAAAAATCGTACATTTTCTCGTGCTGCGGACAAATTTATTGAATTTGCAAAGCGGAAACTGAGAAATGGATTATGATGTAAGTTATGTATGTTTATATTTTATGTGGAGGTATCCGGTGTTGAAAAATAGATTTTTTGCATTAATCGCGGCACTGTTATTTATTTTAAGCGCGACTGCATGTACATATGTACAGTATCCGGATGATCGGCCTAAGGTACAAACGGAGATAAGCCTTAACGATATACCCGAATATTCCGGAAAACCTTATGTTGAGATAAATAATAATATACCTAATTTCAGTAATGAGAATATGACTACAGAATCATTCGAGGAATACAGCCAGCTCGATTTTCTTGGCAGATGCGGTACCGCATATGCAAATCTCAGCACTGACATAATGCCGACAGAGGAACGAGAAAGTATCGGTATGATAAAGCCGTCTGGTTGGGTAACATCAACATATGATTTTATTGATGGCAGATACCTTTATAACCGCTGCCATCTTATCGGTTTTCAGCTTTCCGGAGAAAACGCCAATGAGCTGAATCTCATCACCGGAACACGATATATGAATACTGAAGGTATGCTGCCGTTTGAAAATGAAGTGGCGGAATATATATGCGATACAGACAATCACGTGCTGTATTGTGTAACACCTGTATTTGAAGATAACGAACTTCTGGCACGCGGCGTTCATATGGAGGCGATGTCGGTGGAAGATAATGGGGAAGGGGTATCGTTCAATGTATACTGCTATAATGTGCAGCCGGGCGTTGAGATAGATTATGCAACTGGAGAAAACAGATGTACTGAGGCCGAAACAAACGGTGATGTACACGAATATATTCTGAATACGAATTCAAAAAAATATCATTTGCCATCATGTACAGGCGCTTCTCAAATAGGCAGAAACAATAAAGAAGAATTTACAGGAAGCGAAGACGAACTAAAGTCACTTGGATACAGCCCATGCGGCAACTGTATCGGGTATTGATAATTACAAAACGGACTGTTATGTTTATACGGTATAAATATAACAGTCCGTTTTTTTTATTAGCGTTCATAGACAGATGAAGTAGGAGACAACAATCACAATCTAAGTTATATAAATTGCTCTTTATATAACTTAGATTGTGATTTTAAAAGAAAAACTAAAAAATAGCCATAATCGAGCCTATATCTTTAATCAAGCCCTTTTTGAGCTCATATACATTCACGCCGTGACTTCTGCAAAAGTTTCTGATGCTTTCTCCGTCGGGATGCGTCTTTAATTCTCCGTTGATTGCCAATACATCATTTGAAATCAATCCTGTCGAGCCTCCTATAAATCCGTAATTCATTTCCGGCAGCTCAATATATCCCGGCACGATTTTCAATACGTCTATACCATGTTTTCGACACTCAGCTGCAATGCCTTCATCTGCTGTGATCACAGCGTTTTCCGATACTATGCATGTGCTACATTTTGCGTATCCCTGCTTGACATTTATAATTGTTTTGTTTCTGTATTCCTTGAGAAGCTCGTTTGCCGTATAAGCTGTACTGCATATTACATAATCTCCGAAAACAGCGCAGTTATACGCAATGTCATTCGGATAATCGGGGCTCAGCTGCTTTGAGCCTTGTATCACTTCTGAGTCCGGCAATACCGATTTATAATAAGTATATGCCTCTGGCGCTGCTATAAAGCGGTTTTCTCCGATATGATGCAGCATCATATCAGCATGTCCACATACTGCATTTTGGATACAGTGTACTGGAATTGTCGGAATCACATCTATCCCAAGCTCGTTAAGATTGTGGATTGTATCCGAATCGGATCTAAAATCTATAATCACGCATTTTGCACATTTATTAGGAATATTCTGGTGTTTAAAATATTTGTACATAAATTTCTCCTATTCAAAAGTCATAGGTTTACATAATTAATTTATGTAAACCTATGAACCACATCACTTAATCATATCATCAAATTCGCTTTCGGTAATGACTGTTACTCCAAGCTTTTCGGCCTTTTCAAGCTTGCTGCCGGCCTCTGTTCCGGCAAGAACATAATCCGTTTTCTTTGATACGGACGACGAGGTTTTTCCGCCCATACTTTCTATGATTGATGAGGCCTCACTACGCTTATATTTTTCAAGGGTACCCGTCAGTACAAACACTTTACCTTCAAAGCGTGAGTCAACGGTATTTTCTTCACTATCATCAACACATTTTACACCTGCCTCCTCAAGTTTTTTAAGGAACTCCTCATTTTGCGGCTCACTGAAAAACTCAACTACGGATACTGCCATTTTTTCACCAATGTCATTTATGGCAGTAAGCTCCTCGACCGAAGCTTTTTTAAGGTTATCTATAGTTTTATATCTGTTTGCTATAAGCTTAGCGGTTTTTTCGCCTATATGACGTATTCCAAGACCAAAAATAAGACGATACAGCGGGTTTGTTTTTGATCTTTCAAGTGATTCTATAAGGTTATTTGCAGATTTTTCTTTCAGCTTATCC
>CALXRY010000047.1 GCA_944390955.1 uncultured Clostridia bacterium
AAATCTGATTAGTTCTTGAGTTTTTCACCGTCGGCACCCTTTTTCAGCATTGTTTTGACTAAGCTGTCAAGGGTGACGGGCGATTTTTGTTTTTACTGTGTTTTTCATATTCTACTTTACACTACCATAATAAAATCGAATTACAGCTGTTGTCCGTAGTATTTTAAACCTTCTCGAACAACTTATTTCTCATAGGAGCCCGGCTTCCTCGACACACCTGAGCCATGTCCGCGCCATTATCTCATGACCTGCATTTGTGGCATGTATGCAGTCTATTGACCAATGCTCAGGCGGAGCTTTTTTAAGTGCCTCTTCAAAGCTCTCCGCAAACGGCACAAATACCGCGCCGTATTTTTCGGCAAGCTCCCGCACTATCCCACGCCGCTCCATCAGCTGACCGTTCCATAAATCCCATCCGGCAACTATATCCTTACCAAGCTCCGGAGTATTGTTTTCTATCTTAAACAGAAACGGCTCGCACAGCATAAGCTTTAGGTCCGGCTTCTTTTCGAGCGCTTCATTTATCATAAGCTCATATATGAATTTAAACTTTTTTGCGTCCGCTCCCTGATTCATTCGTATCCCGAAGCCTATGTCATTCACACCGCTCAATATGCTCATAATGTTACAGTCAACATTGAGAGCATCCTCTATCCAGCGGCTATATGTATCACCTATCCTGCTTCCGTTATATGCTCTGTTATATATAACCGTTCCGGGATAATCGCATGTAAGCTTCGACGCAATGATATTCACATACCCGTATCCGTACGCCTGAACAGGGTTATTTCCGGTCCTGTCGCGTCCGCAGTCCGTCAGTGAGTCTCCCTGAAATAAAATTTTAAGCATCTTTAATTCTCCTTTATTATCTTTATCCTTCCGAACATATGCGCCGTACTATCGGGCGCAGTCGAATGAAACAGTGTATATGGGTACCTTAAACTGTTTGTCCTTTCTGTCCGCATCGCAAGCTCCAGCAGAAACTCGTCGCCGCATATACCGAGTTTCTCAAGCGGCAGCCTTACGGGCGTATCCTTTTTCAGCTTTATATCCGTCCTAATGATCTTCACCTTCGGCTCATTTTTGAACACATATGTTATCTCCGCCGGGCACCTCAGCTGCGGAGCCGCCGCAAGCGTTCCGTCCTTTTCGATAACAGCACAGACCTCGCCAAAATCCGTCTCTTCGGCAGAAAATACGACCTCGCCGTCACGCCTTTCCGCAGGCATGGCTGTATACAGCACAGCATCTGCGCCGTTATCAGCCTGCAGCACAAGGCAGTCCCCATCAACGCCAAGCCTTACTGCAGCCTCACGGTCGCCGTAATAATTTACGAACTCATAGCGCGGCGCGGTATTTATATCTGTCCCTTCCTGTATTATAACCTTAAATTCCGCAAATGTCCACGCATTTTTTATACTCTTTTCTCGATCCTTAGTAAAAAAAATATACCTTCCCGGCTGAAGCCTGAACATAAACTCAAAATCCCTCTCTTCTCCGGGATACAGATCATATTTAAACTCTCTTTCCGCCTCAGTATTCTTAGGTGCGACAGCTATCGCTGCTGTGCCCGATATCCTCTTTTCAGTTTTGTTTGAAAGTCTCACAGCAACAGCAGCCTTATATTTCCCATCAGCCTCGGGAACGGCATCTCCTTGCACATCTATATTACACGAAAGCGACACAGCCTCCTCAGCCGGGCTGTCGGACGTTACCGAAACATTTTTCACATTTCCGCGTACTTCAAGCCCAAGCTCACATGCTGACTTTACTGCCTTTTTACCTATCTCTATATTATGGAATCTCACATTCTGTATGTCATGCTCATCGCTGAACCCCTCAAGTCTCGACTCTGAGAGCAGTATGCCGTTATCATCTGTCCCAAGGTATTTTATATCGGAAAATGTAACATCCCGTATATCGCCCATACGGCCGTCCCTGTTCCATACCGAATCTGCTATCCGTACATCGAAAAGCTGCGCCCCGGGAGCATCTTCTATCCTGATATTATCGAACACTATATCTGATACCCTCGCATGGTCGCCGTGATGTATACCCATAATGGGATAGCCGGTTGTTGAATGGAGTATATCTATATTTTCAAAGCGTATATTTTTTACTTTATCCGCTCTAAGCTCCACTCCGACCTCTATTGGCCTTGCAAAGTCATTCCACAATACCGAATCCCTGAATACGATATTTTCCGCATTGCCAGTTCCGAGAGCCTTGACGACAAACGAATCGTCCCAGACCCTCGTGAAAATATCGGAAACAGTCACGTTTCTTGAGCCACAGACGTCTATCCCATCAGAATTACCTCTGCATCCGAATATCTTTACATTTTCTATCTCAACACCTTCGCATCCGTTTATACGCATGCTCCAGTCATTGCTGTCATCGATTACTATGTCGCGTATCCTGACATTTTTACAATTAAAAATGTCAACTCCGCGGGCAAAATCCTTCCTCATTTCATACGTGTACCGTTCCATACATATCCGCCCAAAACCACATATCGTAAGATTTTTGCAGTTTTCCGCATAAATATTGCCTTGCAAAACAGCTCCGTCCTCAATATATACGGTCGTATCATCCTCCGTCACCGTAAGCGTACCCGTATATTCATCGCCTTTTTTCAGAACGATACAGTTCCCTCTATTATCCGGCCCCTCTTCTCTTTTCACGTCATGCGTCAGCACCGCAAGATTATTCTCGCTGCTGCCGTTTATCTCAACCGAGAGCTTTACCGGTCTCTCGACCGTCATAAATATTTTACCGCTCTCTATTTTAAACGGTATTTTCTTACTCAGCGGCCTTATGACCGCGCTTTTTATTTCTGTTTCCGATTCAATAACAAGCTCCGAACGTCCGCTTACCGCAAACATAACATATTCCATTTGTTTTTCACAATTATACGGCTTAGGAAATATTTTGCAGACACGTGTTTCTACCTGTTCTCCGTCCTTGAATACTTTGTAATTCATTTCGGCGTCTCCTTATCCTTATATTAATAAAAGAGGGGAGTTTAGTCCCCTCTTTTAAATAGCTTTATCAGTTCACGGGACCTACCGGTGCATTATTGCCCATCTCGCTCATATCAACATTCTGGAATTCAGGTATCTGGTTGAATACCGGACTGTCAGACTTGAGCTCGTAATCTCCGTTTGCATAATCCACGAAGCCCGGATCATCGGTCGTAACATAGTTGTTATCGCCCTTTATGAGTTCTACCGCACCTCTTGTGCTCTGCGGATTAACAGTACCGTTTGTCTGGCTTAGACCAAACTTAAGATTTACGACAAGGTTCTCGTCAAATATATTCGTAGCAACCGATTTATAATATTCGTCCCTAAAGGTCGCAAGCTCCGGATACTTTTCCGCAAATATCGGGATCGATGCATAATGCTCTGCAAGCTCTACTCTTTCCTTCTCCTCAGCATTATTCATATCCCATGTCGCTCCTGCAACATACGTGTTCCAGCCGAGATATGTAGCACTGCAGTCGATGAACATATTACCTGTGATCGTATTACGGTTACCCTGAGCCGTTATACCTATAACGTTATTTGCTCCCTCCGTACCGATATTGGCAAATATGTTGTTGTATATCTGCAATCCGTGACCGTAGTTATCTGTTCTTATACCGGAAACATTAAGCTGCTTTGTATATTCGCCTACCGGGAATATGCCGAGGTTATAAATATAGTTGTTCCTTATGATATTTCCTCTCCACTGAGGCATATACTCATTTCTTGTATAAATAGCATCCATATCAAGGCATTCCTTAACTGCATCGTGGATCCTATTATACTCGATTATATGGTCGTTGCCGTGATAGTTGAAAATACAGTGTGGTGCATCATAGATGTCGTTATATGCTACATGTATGCCGACACCATGCATCGCGATAGCCGGAACATATGCTTTCTGCAGATAACCCACTCTATGTATATTATTGTTCTCTATCGTATTTCCGCTCGGTGTAAGAGTCTCAAGATCGCCGCCGCGCAGATAAAGCGCTGTTCCACCGGTGTTCTTTATATGGTTGCTGTTAAGATGGACATTCGTACCATTCATAACGATAGCACCTGCGCCGAAGTTAAAGATATTGCAGTTCTTCACCTCTATCGCATTTACTCCGTCACCCTCATCCGTAAATCCATCCCATACGTGTCCCGGGAAGGTCTGCGATTCGGTATACGAGTTTACGTCGGCAATATATACCGAAGATCCCGAACCCTTCGTATAATTCGCTCCGCTCAGATCCGAGCCCTGCGAATTTACAAGCCAATCTCTGAAGCTCGGTATCTCGTAGCCGGCACTCGTTCCGAGAATAGCATAGCCACGACCACCATCCATAGTGAGGTTGCTTACTGTGATATACTCTGCGCCATTAAAGTCAAACATCGGTTTTTCGAGCATAGTAAGGCCAATCTCATAGTCTCCACTTTTGAAGTCCTCAGGCGGATAATAATACAGCACGCCCGTATCGCGGTCGATATAATATTCTCCCTCCATGTCTATCTCCTCAAGCAGATTCTGTCCATAGAACCAGCCGTTGGTATAGTACGTATTGATACGTCCTTCTTTTATGGTAAGGAGCTTCTGAGCTGTATCGATAGTATCAATCGGATATGTATTATTCTCATAGTTGATAGAAATCGTTCCTGTTATATATCCGTCCTTTGCGTCCTTCCACTGCGAAACTCTGTCGTCGGTATATCTGAAACCAAATGCCTCCGCGTCTACGTTTTCGGTAGGAACAGACATCGTTCCTTCATTCGGATATCGCGCAAGCGTCTGGTTTTCGCCGTTTACTATAAGCTCTGACTGAGCATAGAGTCCCTTATTAAAGTAGTGGTAGCCCCTTGTATTCATTTCGCCGTATTCGGTAATGCCGTGCTCCTTAAGGTCAACCATAAGTACCTCTTCCGCAGCGTTATTATCGATTATGATCTCCTTTGCCTCATCATCAGCCGGTTCGAACCACGAAGCCTCGAGCGGTACCTGACCCGAAAGCGTTACCTCCTCTCCCGGATAAGCAGTATATGTTATAACACTGTCCTCTGTACCGGAATCCTCTGCGGTAAATGTCATGCCTTCATCCATATAGTACGTACCGCCTCTTAGATATACCGTCACTCCACCCTCAGGAAGAGATCCGGCAGACTTCATGCTGCGGATAGTATCCTTTGCCTTTTGAATTGTGGCAAACGGCGAGCCCTCGCTTCCGTCATTATTATCATTTCCGTTTGTTGCAACATATAACGCCGCAGACGCGACCATCGTGCCGCCCGGATCGCTCGGATCTGTTATCGGCCCGCCCGGCTGCTGTATACCGCCGTTCTTATCTATGAGCCTAACAGTAATTACGCTTGCCTCAGCTCTTGTAATATACCTATTCGGGTCAAAGCAGTTGTTATGATCACCGTTTACAAGCTGCTTATCATATGCCACAATAATGTATGGCTTATATTCATCGCTGATCTCTGCGTAGTCGTATATCTTTGCCTTTACCGCATTTTCATCCGCTACCGTCGTATCCTCAAGTGAATTTACGACTATCTTTGCAGCCTGGCTCCTCGTTATCGGCACATCATAATCGCTGAATTCACCCTCCTCTATAAGTCCCAGCTCAAGCGCTTTCTGTATATACGGCTCAGCCCAGTAGCCTCCGGTGCTTTCAGGCTGTATATCCGTATATCCAAGAGATTTTACCATTATCGTCAGGTATTCCGCAACGCTTACGCTTGCATCCGGACGCATCGTCCCGTCTTCATAACCGTTTATTATGCCATAGCCGTTAAGCCGCATAATAATCGACTTTGACCAGTGATCCGAGAGATCCGAAAATTCCGGATCTCTCGTAAGAGCGGCAAAGCCTACTGACTGCAGAGACACAGCGGCTCCCAGAATTATTGCCGCTATTTTGCTAAATCTATGTGACATCTTTTCACTTCCTTTGATTTATTATTAAAGCAGGATACTATTCTGATGCACTTGTATCAGCCGTATCAGCCGCTTCATCTGTCTGTCCTGCACGCCATTCTTCAATCTGACGTGATATCTCTTCAACTATCTTATCATCACCGGCAGCTATGAGCTTCTCTTGGAACTCCTCATAAAGCCCCATCGGATCTGACGCTGCACCGGAGTTGAGTGATGTCTTATATTCTCCAACAACTGCCGTAACCTGAGCAAGCTCTATCTTTATAGGATCTGTATCAAGAGTAAAGCCCTTAAGCTTTGAAGGAGCTGCTTCCTCGTTCACCTTCTTTATAAAATCATTCTGAAGTGTAAGGGGCTTATCCTCCATATATATCTCATAGCCGTTGAAAATATTTCCTATTGCCCAGTCATACTGTCCATACGGGCTTTCCGATGTCGGCTGAGAACTATATCCGATAGGCTGTATTTCGTTTTCATTCACCTTTGTATAGTGCTCGCCTTCAATACCGTAAACAAGCAGGTTGTAAAGATCCTTTCCTGCTTCGGTGTTCATAAGCGCTATAAGCTTCATCGCACGCTCAGGATGCTGCGAATTCATCGATATGGCTGTATTTGATGCAGCTGCTGCATACGGAATATAGTGCTTATCCTCAAACGGAATCCTTACATATGCAGTATCACCCGCAGCAGCCTTGCTATCTATTTCAGACTGCGTCGGCATATATCCCTGGCCTACAAGATAGCTGGCTCCGCCCTTTACCTCGTATATCTCTGTTCCTACGTTCTCTGCGGTAAGTATATCCTTTCTAATATATCCTTTCTGGAACCAATCTGCATATACTTCCACAAATGTCTTATATTCTGGCGTACGATACAGGTTTATCGGTGTATAATCGTCACCCGTTGCCTTTATCTTATACGGATTAGATATCCATTCATAACCCTTTTCAACATGGTCAGCAAATCCGTATACGCCTTTCTTAAGATCGCCGCCGTCTTTTATCATTTTTATGTATTCCTCGATCTTATCCCATGATTCCTTATCCATAGTCTCTCTTGAAGCAAAGAACTGGGCCAACTCCTCCGGATTTATCTGATCCTTATACTTCTCGTAAATATCGATCGGGAAATCGAGCGACGATACGTACGATACCATCTCCTGCATGTTCGGTATGCTGTAAAGCTTTCCGTCTACACGAGATTTATCCATAATATTTTCAGGTATTGCCTCCAGCAATTCCGGTGCTACATTGTTTATAAGATCATCAAGCTCCATATATGAGCCCTTCTTGACCTCGCTTACATAAGGCAGCATCCAGCCATGCCACACGATATCAAGGCTCTCCTGCGACGCGCTCATCAGCTTCCACTTTTCGGCGTAATCAGCCGATGTGATGCACTCAAATTCAACAGTTGTGTTGGGCAGGTAGTTTGCAAGCTCCTCATTAAACTTATCCCATACCTTCTGCGAGTCCTGCTGTTCGCCGGGACCCACAAAAACCCATCTAAGAGTTACCTGCTCGCTGCCGTCATCACTTTGAGCCGTTTCCTGCCCGCCTCCGCCGCCGCAGCCACTGAGAAGCATCGCAGCAGCCGCGCCGAGCACCAACAATTTTTTTAATCCTTTCATTTTCATTTATCTGCTCCTTTCATAACTTTGTCTTAATAAATTTCTGATTTTATCTGAATATTACCACTAAGTTCGGCGACCACCAGAACGAATTGATAAGCACTATATCACCCGGCATAAGATCTGCCATCGACGAATTATAGACCATATCTTCCGCGCTGTCGTATCTGTATGTAGGCCCATTTACGAGCATTGTCTGATACGTTATCTCTCCGCCTTCTTTATAACTGTACTTAACAAGCGCCGTTCTGCTTTCCGCAACCGAAATGACCTCTGCCACCATGTTTCCGCTTCTCTGGATCCACTCTTGGTCGCTGCCGTTCAATCTTAGGCCGCCTATGTTGTCGGACTTGACAACTATTCTCAGGCTGGTTATATTGGTTCCGTCAGTAATGTATTCGACAACATCCCCGCGCTTGAGATCGTTAAACGTATAGCCGCTGTAATCAACCGCCTCTTCCCATCTTGCGCCTTCGATAGGAACCAGCTCTGCATCGGCATTTATAAGCATCTCTGTCCCGTTTGCAAATTCAAGGCCAGTACAGATATTTCCGTCTTCATCTATACCCTCGTAAATATTGTTTATAACTACAGGGGTTTCATATCTGTTCGACGCCCTCGTATTTGTTACCATCGCCCCTATGCATCCCGATTCTCCCGCATCATAGATATAGATGGGGCCCGGGAATGAAACGTCTGTCGTTTCCGGCTTTGTGGCTATTGAATAGTGCTTTTCGTCATGTTTGTCCGGCGGTACCATGAACTGTATCGTTTCTCCGTCAACATAGCAGAACGGATGATGCTCTGACATGTTCTTGTAAAAACGCATCGAACCGGTGGCCTGCATATAGTTTAATACAAACTCATCCTCCGCAGCTATATAATAGCCGTTGGTAGCGGTTTCGCCGGTCTTATCCACAGCCGTTTTAATCGATGTAAGCTCGTTATCATCATTGTTATCGTATATTACAAGCTGATACACATCTCCGCTTTCGCCTGTCGATTTTAATGCATCCACGAGCTTGTCTTTTGCAATTTTACCGCTATTTAAGCTTACGTCATCATTAAACGTCAGATTTATAAATTCGGCATCCTTCGTGAACAGTCTCACCTCACCGTATTCCTCGTTGGCATCATACCATGCCTTAACGAGATATCCGTAGTTCTTTCCCGAAGATACAACAGTGTATGCAGCAAGCTTGTTGAAGTAGTCTATATAATAAACGCCTTCGGAATTGAGCTCCGGCTCGTACGTATTCTGCTCACCGTCCTCAATACGCTGCATGAACTCATTCGTGTACACATATTGACTTTCATCCTCAAGAGTAACTATTCTTGTATTGCCCGAGTCCTCTATGCTTACAGCGGATGCAGTTATCTGATTGTTAGAGATGTATACCTCAACAAGTATATTGCCCGTGAGGTTCTTGCTCATCGCTATCGACAGAACGCTTCCGGTAGTTATATTGGCAAACTCCGCTTCTTCCCCGTCAAGATAATATTTGATATGATACTCGTCTCCGCTCAGGTCCATGGATTCTCTGCCGTACTTAAAGTGGAGTATACTGTCGGTAACGACAGCCTTGTTTACGATATACGTATCGTATTCTTTTATAATAACCACATCGGCCTCATCATCGCCGTCGTTGCTTATGAGACGCAGATATCCGTTGCCTATCTGCATGTCGGCGTCCGAAACTACCTCAAGCCGCTTTCCGTTATATATGAATATAGCATCTTCCGCTATATCGGCAGTCTCGGTCCTGTTATCGCCGGTATAGCGGACTTGTGTTCTCTCCGTCCCGCTCATAATGTCGTCGGCTTTCACATCGGTAACAATATTGTCATCATCCTCAATAACGTGGAGTATCATATAATCCCCGTTGTCGGTTCTGTAATATATCTTCACCTTCATGCCGAGATACGGCATCATGTCGGTATCGTTCATATTGAACATCTCATTGCCTATGCGGCATCTGAAATCCTGATATTCCGTTGACGCATCCGACAGGGCGGTCTCTCCCACAGCCTCAACCACGCCTGTATACGAGTATATACCAAGCGCATAGCTCATATAATCCATACCTGTATGTGTTGTCTCTACGGGATAGCCGTTCTCATAACCGTCAAGCACAACAAATTCGTCGCTTTCAAGCACGTTCTGTATCATTACAGCCACGTCTGCAAATGTTACGACCTCTCCTCTTGCGCCGACCACTCCGTTGAGGATGTTCTTTGAAAGAGCAAGCGTATAATATCCGTCAGCCCAGCCGCCGCCGTATTCAGCCCAGTTTGTATAACCCAGCACTTTTACAAGCACCGTTGCGGCCTCTTCTACCTTTAGTTGATCGTCAGGCCTAAATTCTGCATTATCATAGCCAAGCATTATTCCTCTGTTATAGAGGTATTCAATCTCTGCCGCTGCCTCATGGTCTGGCAGTACGTCGGTGTATATCCTCTTGGGGTTTTCGGAAAGATAGTCACCCGCGCCCAAAACATTTACAATTATCTTCGCAAATTCGCCTCTTGTTAATGCGGTTTGTGCATTCTCCTCGGTCACATCCGAAAATATTCCCAAATCGTTGACTAAAGAAATTGCTTCGCTCTGTCTTTCGTTTAGACTGCTTTCGCCATCCTCCGCCCAAACAAGACCAGAGGAGAACAATACACACAGAGCCAAAACGCAGATGCTTATTATTCTTTTCATTACTGTATCACCGTCTCCTTTCACAAATCGGGTTTCTGTATATAACAGTATGTATACCTCATCAGGAAAATGAGGTTTTTATCTGCCGCTCAGGAAAAGGGGGAAATCCTGAGCGGCATATAACATAACTGTCAGGCAGTCTCCGAATCCGTCTCAGCCGGAGGATTCAGCTTATCGTATACACGTCTAAGCATTACGGCCGCCTGCGCCCTTGTGGCAATTTCCTTCGGCGCGAACAACTCCTCCGAAACACCGTTTATAAATCCAAGATCAACAGCCTCTGCAACATAATCCCATGCCCAGTAGCTTATCTGGTCTATATCATTAAAATAAATAGACTTACCAGTCTCCAGCGCCGTGCCAGTTTTACTGTTATATGCAGCAACTATTACTTTTGCTATTTCCTCTCTCGTTATTGGTGAATTCGGATTGAACAATCCATCATAGCCATTCATAAAGTTATTACTGCGCACCGTTTGTACATAACCCGAATACCAGTCCTCACTTACTACATCATAGAAGCTGTTTTCGTAAGGAGTTTCCGAAAGTCCCATTGTTCTTGTTATCAATGCTGCAAATTCCGCTCTTGAGATATTGTCCTCGGGCATAAACTGATCTTCGCTCTTGCCTTGGATAATTCCAAGCTCAGCCATATACTCAACGTCCTCTCTGGCCCAATGATTCTTCATGTCCTTGAATGTCAGAAGATACGTATCGAGTATATCCTCATAATTATCCTCGCCCTTCGGCGGTATCGTTATATTGTTTATGCTTCCCGAGCCTGAGCTTGATGGAGGCGTTCCGCCTCCGCCTCCGGAATTGCCGCCTCCGCCGCCTCCGGGCCTTGTGCTTCCGCCGTCGTCTATATCGTCAAGCCTATCAAGCAGCTCATCCTTTATCGGAAGATCATAAAATCCATCAAGCAGCGTCTTCGCCGCGTTAATATCGTCCTCATCTTCTGAATAAGTCGCCTTGTTTACGGCATTCATTACCTCATTCAGCTCAAGCGTTATCTCATACACCTTTAAAGAATCTATCGTTATATTTGTACCTTCAAGCGAGATATCATCTTCAAACGAGGCGCTCTGCCGTCTGTAATCATACGACCCTTTAAGTTCCTGGTACTCCCCGTCTGCCGTAATCTCCGCTATTGTTCCGCCTGTTTTTGACACAAGCCTTATCGTAGTGCCGGCATCGGCTTTTACACGCGTTTCAAAGCCGTAGCTGCTGTCGTTTGTAAGCGTCAGCGTCTGATATGCGCCGGTGCCCATTACCTTAAGGACGTTATTTCCGTTTTCCTGCACTATCTCAAGAGCAGCATCATCTATAGGGGACCAGCCGTTATAGGTGCCATCCTCAAGATCGCCGTTAATACAGAGGTTGTCGGCTTTTTTAACGACAAATTCCCACTGTTTTTCAGCTCTGCCCGTGTCAAGCGTAGACGTAGCTTTAAGAATAACGCTGCCATCCTCACGGCTCGGTCTTATAACCGTTCCGTCCGTCCTTAAAACATTTTCGTCCGAGCTTGTATAGCTGATCGTGCTGCCGTATGCCGCGCCAACCGTGACAAGCTCCAAATCATCCTCAAGCGGCTTTGACGTATCGAACGTTACGGACTTTAGATCCTCCGTTGCTTTTCTCCTATCGGTATACGTAAGCTCAACGTCTCTTGTTGCCGTTATTTCTGGATTTGCGTGCGAAGCCGCCTTGACGGTTATCATTCCCAGCGTCGCACTTGACGGAACGCTCAGAACGCCGCTATCATTTATGCTTACGCCGCTTGCCGTTGAACCCTCCGGTATCTCAACGCTCCAGTCTATCTGCTCGCGCATCATAAGCTCGTCTATCTGATTATAAAATTCCGCTGTATATTTAGCCTGCAAGGCTTCATCGTCAGGGATCTGTAATTCCTCAGGCCCCAGCGTCATTTCGGCTCTTACCGAACGGCTCTCGCTCAACGCTATCTCTTTTACCGTTGAATTTTCCGGCGAATCCTCAGAATAAATATAGAGAGTAACCGATCCGCCGGCCGTTTCACCAGTTACAGTGAATATTCCCGTTTCAGGATCGAATGTCACGCCCTCCGGCATTGAACCGGTATCGACCTCCATATACGCACCGTATGTTTCCATCGGTTCTCCATCTGTACCGATCATGACTGCCGAATACTGATACTGCTTTGGTTCTGATCCGAGCGGAGGTATGAGCATTTCTTCATAGCCTATAGCCTCCGGATGATCCGGCGAAGCAACGATTATATCAAAATCATATTGCTGGCCGTTTGCCGCCGTTACCGTTACATTGATATTATTGTCTGCTGCAGGATCTACAGTGCTGTCTACCGTAACGTTTATGCTGCCGCCCGACACCTCAGCATTTACGCCTGCGGGCATCGCATCATTATTTATTGTTATATCTGTTATCGTATTCTGCGATTGCGTTCCGGCCCAAGTTCTCGCTTCCGGAATAATAGTTGAGTTTATACTGCCTTCCTTGGGGACCTCTATTCTCGTCTTTGTCTCATCCGCATCGGCAATAATATTTGTCTTTGCCGGATCATGATACTGCCAGCTGCCTTCATTATCCTTGCTTGCAATATAAATACCGGTATCGGTCGCAAAGAAGAACGCATTATCGTTTACCTTGGAAATAGATCTTACTCTTTCACTTATTTCTGTTTCTATATCATCTCCCGGCTCAACACGATCCCATGCGAGGCTTTCAGATGTCATGATCTGTTCTGTTGCAGGAGCAATATACAGATTGCCTTTTTCCGTACCAACTATTACAGAATCGTCGTTTGTTGAAGCAGCTGTGAAGCTCTCATCCGAAATCGTCTGGCCGTCCGAAATGGAAATAGCGCTTGTCTGCTGTACCGTGGCTGTAGGTGCACCCGTTGTTCTTTCAGGTTTTACAAACGTAAGCTCTGCACCGTCTATTACAAACCATCCGCCCATAGGCTTTGACCATACAGCATCTATAGGATTTCTGCTTAAATTGCAGGCTACATCAGTATATCTATACGTGCTGTAATCGACGGTTTCCGCCATGAGCTCTACACCTGACATCACGGGTTCAGCCACAGCTTCGGCTGTCATAGGCTCAGGCTCTGCCGTGGGTTCAGCCACAGGCTCTGCCGTGGGTTCGGCCACTGGCTCTGCTGTAGGTTCGGCCACTGGCTCTGCTGTAGGTTCGGCTACAGGCTCCGCTGTAGGTTCAGCCACTGGCTCTTCCGCAGAGTCTGCTTCGGCAAGCTCTGCTTCCGGCGCCGGCGTAGGCGTAGGCGTAATCGGCTGTGCCGATATACGCATACCGTTGCCCTGCTGTCTGAATACGGCGTATATATAGGGGGCCGTATCGCTTACACCGACCGCAAAGGTCTGGTTTGCCGGCGCTATGTTTGTGAGGTCAACATCCGGCAGACCCGACATGTTGCCCTCATCCATTGAATCAAGGGCTATAAGCACATGTCTCATGACAGCAAACTGCTGACCGTCTCCCGATACTTCATAAAGATAGTTTGAGCCGGAACGGCTGAAATCCGTCCATGTTGCGCCGTCCTTTGACCAGCGCAGCGTTTCGTTACTAGGCGCTATATTATATGCAATAAACACCTGTTCCTTAGGCCACCATACAACATTCTGCTGGCTGTTCGCATTTACATATTGCAGCATGCTGAAGCTCTGACTTGATGCCTGCCACGTTTCTCCGCCGTTTGAATAATATATCTTTGCCGTTCCACCGCTGTTTCTGGCAACTGCGAGATATATGTCAAGCTCAGGGCTGTACGCGGTATCAACAAACGTATACCCGCTTCCGACCTCGATATTCATCGCCATTGCCGGCATAACTGCGGAAATGTTCATCAGCATAAATACTGTAAGTATGGCTGCTGTTAATCTTCTTAATTTCAATTACAGTCACCCTTTCCTATTGTGTTACTCCGACGGGTGTATCCGCAAGAGTCCCCATATTTTCAAAATCAATTTCGGGGAAGTTCTCTATCTTTGAATACACTTCACTGTCGGGCTTCAATGTAAAGTTTCCTCCCGCATAATCCACAAAGCCGGGATCGTCTTTTGTGACGATATTTCCGGTGGCATCAACAAGCTGATCGCTTGCCATATAGCCCTGGCTGGTTACGGAATAATTTGATGTTCCGAGCGGGAACGCGATATTTACTATAACGTTATCCTTGAAGATATTGTTCTTCTCATACGCTTGGAAGTGATGGTCGAAGAACGTTGCGACCTCAGGATTCCTTACGGAATATACGGGGCTGTAGATCAGCCACTGATCGTATATCGGTTTTACCGTATCGGAAGTTGTATCCCATCTTGCGCTCGGATTATATGTATGCGGTCCGTCATATGTGCCGGGCATATCGATAAAGATATTGTTCCTTACAACGTTATCGATACCCTGTGCGCACACGCCGCGTATACCGTTGGCATTTTCGTAGCCTATGTTATAGAAGACATTCTCCATCACCTGCAGACCGTTTCCGTTATTGTCGGTACGTATGCCCGCAACGTTCATCTGGCGCTCCGTAAACATCTGCTGACCGAAATCATGTATATAATTCCGCCTTACAACAACATTTCTTTCCCACGGATACTGATATACATTAAGGTATATCGCGTCCATATCGTGGAATTCTTTGACCGCGTCATAAATATTATTATACTCTACCGTATGATTCGGTCCGTATATTATCATTGCCGTATGTGGCATATCGTGTATTTCGTTATGGCTTACCTTTATGCCTACCGACTGATAATTAAGCAGTATTCCGGCCTGATACGATCTCTCTATCTGCGCGGCCTTATAAATATGATTGTTTGTTATCTCGTTACCGCTGTCAATCTCGTTTGCGTAATCGCCGCCGCCCATAAGTATGCCGTTTGAGCCCGTATCATGTACGATACTGTTCATTACGGCACAATTTGTGCCTATGATATAGATTCCGTTCGTGCCAGTGCCGTAGACCTCACAGTTCTCTATCCTAAAGTTCTCCGCGCTCGTTACGCGTACAGCACCCGCGCGCATCGTATCGATCTGCAGATTCTTAAGTGTAACATTCTTAACTCCTGAGCCGGAGATCATGTTTTCACTGAGCATCGAAAGCCTTATATCTGTATCCTCTCCGAAGCCCTCGGGCGGATAGAGATAAAGCATACCCGTTTCACGGTCTATATAATACTCGCCCGGTGTATCCGTTTCTTCAAAGACGTTTTCATATCTTATAAAATGCTTTGAATAATAATCCGTAACAGAACCCTCACGCAGCGTTATCTCTCCTGGTTTTATCTCGCCTATCGGGAAGTAACCGTAGAAGTAGTTCGGACCGAGAACGCCGGCTGTGTATATCTGGTCTATCTGTGTATGCCAGCGCGTGGGACGGTCATAGTCGATATTGAACACCGCGCCCTCCAGCACGCCCGACTGACTTCTTGCACCGCTTCGAACAATGCCCGTTGTGCCGACCCATTCTGTATTCGGCCATCTTGAAAGCTGCTGCCTGCTGCCGTCTATATATAATTCAGCCTGAGGCAATACACCTTCTTCCGCTATAAGATAGCCTCTTCTTGAAAGCCGTCCGAGATCGGTTATGCCCTGCTCATTAAGGTCGATCTGAAGCACCTCGTCCGCAGCGCTGCGCTCTATAAGCTTTGAGCCCATCTCGTCATCTATCGGCTCAAAGGCGTCATACGGCAGCGAAACGCTTCCTGTAAGCCTTGCGGTCTCGCCCGGATATGACATATAGGTAACAGGCGCCTCCTCAGTGCCTGAGTCTGTAGGTCCGAGCTCAAACGTGTTTGATATCTGATATTCACCGCCGCGAAGGTATACAGTGATGCCGCTCTCAGGATATTCTCCCGAAGCAATTACCTCTCTTACGGTATCACGCGCCTTTTCTATCGTTTTGAACGGTGCGTCTTCGGTACCGCTGTTATTATCGTTTCCGTTAGATGCAACATAGAATACATCACCGTAGTTAAGCGGGGTATCAGGATCAGGCCTTACAAAGTCGCCTGCCGATATAACACGACTGACAATAACACAGGCCTCCGCCCTTGTCGTGCTGCTCCAACCCCTAAAGCTGTTATCCTCGTAGCCGTAGAGGAGCTGGTTCTCATATGCCGCAAGCACGTATTCCTTATCTTCGTTATATATATCGTAATAATCCGATATTTTGGCTATGATACTGTCGCGTGACGCGCCCGTCACATTGTCGGCACCTATAGCCCTTGTGCTTATCATCGCTATTTCATTGCGTGTTACCGGACGCGAATAGCTGTCAAATTCATCGCTGTAGATCAATTCCAACTCAAGAGCTTTTTCAATATACGGTTCCGCCCAATAGCTGCTTGTGCTCTCGCCGACCTCGACATTCATGGCCATGAGGATCATTTTCAGAAATTCGTCCACATTAACATAGCTGTCAGGCCTGAAAGATTGTCCGTTCCCTTCAACGATCCCTTCCTCCGTAAGCTGATCTATGACGCCCTCCGCCCAGTGGCCGCTTGTATCTGAATATTCCGCCGCGGCGGCAAAAGTGCCGAGCCGAACGGCTGCCGTCAAGGCCAGGACTAAAGCTATTTTTCTTTTCACCCTGTTTACCTCCTATGTTAATCTGATGATTTTTTAATCCATCGTCCCGAAGCTGCTCATCAACATATTCGGGAATCCCTTAACAAGCGATTTTGCTTCCTCCGAAAGCTCTAAATTCCCACCGGCATAATCCATAAAGCCGGGATCCTCCGTTCCGACATAATTGCCGGAAGCTTCCGTCAGCAGCTCCGAACCTCTGAAGCCCTCGCTGCTCGGAACGCCGTTATAGTCACTCAAAGGGAATGCTATATTTATTATAATATTGTCCTTGAACTCGTTCGTTTTAGACATGTTCGGATGCTCATAAAAGAAATCATATAGCTCCGGGAAATGCGCTCCGTAGACCGGCAGATATCCTGCCAGCTGCTCCTTGAGCACTGCAACAGCAACTCCATTTATCGTATTCGCCGCGCCCGTTTCCGTCGTATTGGGATACAGCGTTCCGTCCGAAGCCGTTTCTATCTCCCTGTATGCCTGACCGTTTGTATAGGTCTCATTGCAGTCGACAAACAGGTTGTTGAATATTTTATTCCGCGTACCCTCGGCAGTGACCGCGCCCACGGCATTGTTTCCGTTGCCGTTTGCGCCGCCGTCGCCTATCCTCAGGAACAGATTTCCGAAAACCTCAATTCCGCAGCCCTTGTTGTCCGTACGAATGGCCCTTACGTTTATCTGGTGCCTTCCGTTCATTGAGCTGCGTCCGATATCATGAAAATAGTTTCCATGAATTTTATTTCCCCTTTCCCACGGATAACAGGAGTTATTAGCATAAATTGCGTCCATATCGCTAAACTCCGTGACGAGGTCATTGAATTCATTTCCATATATATCGTTATTGACGCCGTAAAAAATCAGTCCCGTATGAGGGCCGCTGTGAATATGATTCCTTGCGACCACCGCACCTACGCAGCGGTAACCAAGATTGACTCCCGACTTGTAGCTGCGTTCAAGTCTTGCAAAATTATATATCTCGTTATTGCATATAACATTATTGTTTGAGATGATATTTTGATAATCGCCGCAGTTGGTGAATTGGATGCCGTCCTGCCCAACATCATGCACACTGCACCCTCGCACCGTTATGCTCGTTGAAAAATCAAAACGTATACCATGCGCTCCGAAGCTGTTTATCTCGCAGTTTTCAAATGTTATGCCTCTGCTGTATCTTCCCGTTATTCCGGAACCTCTTCCACCCTTGAATGTAAGGTCCTTAAAAATTATATTGCTGCAATTTTCAATACGGATAAGGTCATCCGGTGCTTTTCCTTCGTAGGCTTTGCCGTTTCGAGTGGGCATCGTTACAGTCAGTACCGAATCGGGAGCAGCATTTTTCGGAGGGTAGAAATACAGCATACCTGTATCCCGGTCTATGTAATATTCGCCCGGAGCGTCAAGCTCCTCCGGAACATTCTCAAATCTGTAATGCGGCTCCGTATAATAATTTACAAGAGCGCCTTCTCTAAGGTATACTCTTTTTTCTTCATTGTCAAAACTGCTTACCGGATAATAATCAAATTCATAATTCGGTCCGAGCGTGCCTGCAAGCCACGCCTCGTCCTGCCTGCTCCACAGTGACGGACGGTCGTAATCCACCGCAAAGCTGCAGCCGTTTGCTATACCGGCTATCGTTCTTGTTCCGTATTCATCGGGATCGGAAGGCTTTATAAGTCCCGTATAGCCGTCGTTGGGCCATCCCGCAAGCTTTTGTACGAAACCGTCAAGACTGAGCTCCGCCTGTGCCTCCTGCTCCGCCGAGATCAGATGTCCTCTCCTCGATATCTCGCCGTAATCGGTGATCCCTGCATCCTTAAGGCTGTACTGCAGCACCGCGCCGTCTGCCGGCCTGTCTATTATCTCTGATGTAAAAGCCTCATCTGCAGTCTCCATATCCGAAAGCGCTATATCAAATCCTCCGTTTATCGTTACGTCCTCATTTTTATATGCACTTATTGTCAGAGGTGCATACCACTCGCCATTATACGACATATTTATCGTATCAGATATATAGTATACACCTTCCCTCAGATAGATGTCAACCGGTTTGTTATAATTACTAAGTTTTTCAGCCATCTGAAGCGCTTTTTCCAGTGTTTTGACGGGAGCATCAAAGCTCCCGTCTGCTTTGTCGTCCCCATATGGAGAGACGTATATGTCCTGACCGTCCCTTATCAGAAAGGGGTTACTGCCGACTTGACCGGCACCATTCCCGAGATGCTGTCCCAAAGGAATATCTTCATCACCGAATCCTCTGGAAGCTCCTCATTAAGCGTTACCTCGGCTGATACCTCGCCCGATGTTCCGCCTGCTATCGATAATTCGTCCGTCTGTACCTGCATGAGCACACCGTCGGAATATACCGCCGTTATCAGCTCAAACGGATAATCGTTCGTCGTGTTGTTGATGCCGCTGACCGTTATTGTTATCGTCTGACCTGGCACAAGCTCCTCCGCTTTTGAATTCTCGCTTGCTCTTACATACTCATATGCATCAGAATTGTTCTTTGCTATCAACAATACATCGCTGCTCGTACCGTTTGAAGCAGTAGCTATGAATTTATCGCCAGCCTTGAATACATTTGTCAGCGGAGCCGTGTTCTCTGCTTCGACTATGTCCGCCGCAGGCACTGCCGCAAGCGATGCTACCCCAAGCTTGAAGTCTGCCGTATCTGGTGCGGTATAGACATTTCCGTCCTCGCCGGCAAGCATGAACACCTCTCCGTTCGTATCTATCGCTTTGCATACTATTCCGCCGGGAACGACCGGTCCCTGCTCAACAGCTCCATCCTTGCTTACGATCGATGTCCTGAGTCCTTTATTCAGCACCGCCACGAATTTATTCAGGCTCTCACTGAATACCGCATCAGTAAGAGCGCCCGCTCCGCCTATTGCATTTATCTGCGTCCATTTGTCAAGCTCCTCGGAAGCGTCGCTCTCATTATTTCTTACAGATCCGTTTCCGTTTTGAGCAATAAGCACCGCAGGATCGGAGTCATTGCTGACAGCGATCTGATTCATATACCATGTGTTCGGAACATTTGTAACTCCAACCCATGTCATGGAATCCTTGTTCCATGCCGTATATGTGCGGAACTGTCTCCCGTTATTTGTAGTATAAAGCTTATCTCCCGCAACAGTAATATCCGCATTCAGTCTGAAATCAGTGTCAACCTCGGGAGTGGGATTTCCCTCGGCATCTGTATTGCCTGTAGACAGAATCGCCTTCCAGCTTTCACCGTCCTCTGAAACAAGCGTCACTCCCGAATGATCCATTGTCGATGCAGAAACTATGAATATACCCTGCGACTCCCACCATACGGCTCCGTTCCTTACCTCCGTATAACTCCTTAACGATCCGTCCTCGTTAAGATTCCTGTACGAGAAGGTATAACCCGTATATACCTCTCTCCAGTCAAGGCCGTCATCTGAAGCAAATATCTTACCCCAGTATCTTCCGTCCGCATCGGCCGTTGTCGTATCACCGTAAACCACATATTTTTTAAGTGTCTCGCTGTACGTTCCGCCGATAAGCCTTACGCCGTTAAATATGTTCTGTCCCGATATTTCTATATCGCCCAGTTCAACATATTCGTTTATATTCATATAGCCGTTTATATCACACTTATATATCTGTGTCGTTCCGAGCGCCGCAAATTCGGTGCTGCTTGAAAATTCGATATTCTTTATCGGCTCAGAAGCAGTCGCTGCTCCCTCCGCAGGAGGTATCTCTGTCCACTGTGTTTCTGCATTTACAGGTGCGTTAGCTGTATAATACATCGTTCCATCGCTCATGCCGACTACGATATAATCGCTGCTTGTTCCTACACCCGTTACATTTACACCCTCCTTTACGGTCAACGCGGTGACCGCCTGTGAGCTGTTTGCAACTATAAGGGACTCTGTTCCGTCTATCATCAGGAACTGGTCTGCGCCCTCGGCATATACCATGTCGAGTATCTCCATCGGTATACTGCCACCACTGGCGCTGTTATCCTGATTCCAAGTACATATTCCCGATCCATCTGCTGTGAAACTCAAATCGCAGGCTAAATTCTGTCCCGCTGCAAAAACAGACACCTTACCGGTTCCATCGTCCGGCTTTGCCGCTACTGCTTTGAAATAATTTGCTTCAGACAATGCCGGCGCAGCATATCGATCCTGCAATGTATCAGCACTATCTGTCAGTCTCAGACCGTTGGCCGATGCATATATCAGATAATCTCCGTTCGTTGTTACCATTGCATTCGACGACCAGTGAATATCTGAATTCGCCGTCCATGTATAGCCGTCCGGCGAAGTATAGGCTTCAGCCGCACCCTTGGCAACAAAGAGTCCCTGCGAATCCCACCAGATCAGCTGCTGCTGTGACGGCCTATTTATATACACAGTCGCATTGCTTATCGGCTGATTGCCGCTTGCCTGCCATGTAACTCCGCCATCGTTTGAATAGAACATCCGCGCCGATGAATAATCGGCATTCTTTGCCATTGCCGCGTATGTACCGTTGCCGTTGTAGGCGATGTCGATGAACTCGTAGCCGTCGGGCAGAAGGCTCTCCTCATCAGCTGCCGATACCGAGACAGCAGTCATGCTGCTCAATATCATTGCAAGCGACAGGATCATCAAAAACACTTTTTTCATTTTCTCTCCATTCCTTTCTCCTTTATTATGGTTTATATTTTTATCCTTTAACCGCTCCCACGGTAAGGCCTTTTGCAAAGTACTTCTGGAAGAACGGGAATACGATAAGCATCGGTCCCGCAGCAACCATACACATCGCAAATCTTATAGTCTCCGACGGAAGGTTCGTCAGGTCAAGATTAATTCCGGCTATAGGCGAGCTTTCCGCCATTGCCTGCACGAATTCCACCTCGCGCAATATCTTCTGAAGCAGGTACTGCAGTGAGTACAGCTCCGTTGACTGTATATAGATAAGAGCTGTGTTCCAGTCATTCCACCTTCCCAAAAGATTTAAAAGTGCTATCGTTGCTATAACCGGCTTTGAAAGCGGCAAAACTATCTTAAAATACGTTTGAAGCTCACTCGCACCATCTATCTTTGCCGCCTCTGTCAGCGACTGCGGCAATCCTTGGAAGAATGTTTTTATTACTATTACATGGAATCCGCTTACAAGATACGGGAAGATATATACCCATATCGTGTCCCCAAGATGCAAATAACGCGTAAACCATATATACTGCGGAACAAGTCCGCCCGAGAAAAGCATCGTAAAAAGTATTATATACGTTGCCGGTTTTTTATACTTATAATTCGGTTTTGATAACGGATAAGCCATCATCGACATTACCATAACAGCAAGTATCGTTGCTATAAACGAATATATTATAGTTATCTTATAGGAATCCAGAAGCTGCTCGGGAGATCTGAAAACATATTTATACGCTTCGGTGGAAAATACCGACGGTATAAGCTGGTAGCCATTCTCAAGCAATGCATTCTCTTCCGTGAACGATGCTGAGATTATCAGCACGAACGGCAATATGAACATAAGCGAGCCGACAATGAAAAATAAATTTATCAGCACGTTTGATAATCCGAATTTTTTTCTTTTCATCACGCAGCCCCTCCTTAAAATAATGAATTTTCCGGTGATATTTTTCTTACGACAAGGTTCGTACCAACCACCATAATAAGTCCCACTACCGACTGGAACAGTCCGACTGCCGTTGTAATTCCTATATCGTCTCCGGTTCTTAGTCCACGGTAAACATATGTATCTATAATATCCGTTGTTGGATAAAGAAGACCGACATCACGCGGGATAGTATAGAAAAGACCGAAATCGCCTCTTATTACATTACCAACGTCAAGTATCGTAAGTATCGTCATCAGTGGTACAAGCGACGGTATCGTAATATATATGATCTGCTTAAAACGGTTTGCTCCGTCCATTTCCGCAGCCTCAAAAAGCTCTTCATCAATCCCCATAAGAGCGGCATAGTACATGATACATTTTAGGCCTACATTTTTCCACAAATCCACAATGGGCAAGATACCCACCCAATAATTCGGTTCGGAATACCATTGCAGCCCCTCGCCTCCGAATGCTCTTATTATCTGATTAAAAATACCCATATTCGGCTCGAGAAGTATATAAGTTATGTATCCTACGATTACCCACGACAAAAAGTGCGGGAGTATCATGCTCGTCTGATAGAATTTCAGCGCCAGCCGGCTTTTTATCTCATACAATAATATCGCTACAAATACTGCAGCAACAAGCCTCAGTGCAATAAACAACACTCCGTAGCCGACCGTGTTTCTCATGATTCTCCATGCATCCTGAGATGTAAAGAAAAATTTGAAATTTTCAAAGCCGACCCATTCGCTGCCGAAAATCCCGAGATTATTTCTATAATCCTTAAACGCTATTATAATACCGAACATCGGTATATAACAAAAAACTATCAGAAGTATTATTCCCGGTGCAAGCAGAGCTGTCAGTTCTGCATTGTCCCTGAACTCCTTCAATCTGCCTTTTTTTCTGCCCACCTTGTTAGGCTTTGTCCGTAAATCACTCATAAACGCTGCTTCCTTTCTTCTATTCTGTAATTATATTTTACCACATCACTCTCTCAGCCACAAGCATAAAAAATTTACTTTTTGTTAATATATTAACCCTTTTGTTGTACAATATTGATACTTGAACACCCAAAATGAGAAACTTAATATGTATTTCGCACATAAAAAAGCAACCACCAACATCGCACTTGTTCACAAAAAAATCAAAAAATCCGCCGTGCGGATTCTCCGCACGGCGGACGGCATTACAGTTTTAATCTACAGCGTAAATGAAAATACATTCGATTCACTTATCGGCTCATTTCCTTCTGTTAGTCCCTCAAGAGCATTTTTATATGTATCGCTGCTCAAAGCCGACAGCGTGACTATATTCTCAGAAGAAAATTCCTTTACCTCTATTATTGGTTCCGCATAATTTTTTTTCATTTCGGCGCCCTCCTTTATTCAATGCTTGCACTTACCTGCGCATCATTCACCTCAGCTTCACTGCTGCCGATCACAATAATGCCGAATTTTATTTCTGCCTCAATATTTTCGATCGTCTTTATCTGCTCCTGATCGTTTACGCTGACCTTAACGTTTATATTAGTATTGCCGTTTGGCGTGAGCGTAAACGTTGCAGTCTTTGCCCAGAAGCCGTCATTTGATGTTTCCGCCGCACCGAATGAAGGCTGTGTGATTTCAGGCTCCTGCTTCTCCGGCTCAGATATCAGACTGCCATTATATATCTTTGTATCGCTGAGCGCAACAAAGCTGTTTTCATCGATAAATTCGATATTCTTTATCGGCTCATTGGAGCTCATATCCGGCACCTGCGTCCATACCGTATCTGCATTTATCGCGGTGTTCGGTGTATAATACATCGTCCCATCACTCATTCCGACAGCGATGTATTTATCATTGGCATTAACGCCTGTAACGTTCACACCGTCTTTGACAACATATTGAACATAATTAATCTCTCCATCGCTCGGCGCCGCCGTTTTTAAGCTTCCGCTGCCGTCAACAAACAAGAAACGATCCGCACCTGCTGCATATATCATGTCAGTCGCATTCGACGGAAGTGTTCCATTATTCATGGGCGTTGCGTTTTCCTTCCATTGAAGAGTTGCCGTATCAAGGTCATATGAATGGAGGAATTGCGGTCCGGCTATAAGCACTTCCATTTTTCCGTCCGCAGCCGGCTTTGCCGCCAGTGCTTTTACATAATAATCGCCGTTATCTGTTATTGTATATATCGGATTCGCCGAATCGGTCATCGTTCCGGTTCCCGCCGCGGCTCTCGCTTTCTGGTTTGCTCCGTGAAGAAGATAATCGCCCTGTACCGCTATCATTGATGCGCTGGTCCACGACACGTCTGCCCTTTCCCAGTTCTGTCCGTCAGCTGAAATAAATGTCCCCTTTGTTGTATGAACAACAAATGTATCCTGTGCATCCCACCACAAAAGCTGCTGTTGTGATTGCCTGTTGCTTGTGACAGGATTTACATATACATCCGGAAGGCTTGATGTATTCTTATTCCATGTCGCTCCGTTATCCAATGAATAGAAAAGCTGAACATAGCTGTAATCCCCGCTTACTTCCGCATAGCCCTTCGCCATTGCTACAAGCGTTCCCTCGCCGTTGTTTGCGATGTCCACAAATTTGTATCCTTCCGGCGGTATATTATCCGCCGCAACCTGTTCCGCTGCCAGTGACGGCACTGCTGCCACAGCCGTCACTGCCGCCGCAGCAACTGCTGCCGCAATGATTTGTCTTAGCTTTTCTTTAATACTTTTTCCCATACTGTTCTTCCTTTCCATATTTTATTTTATGTTATCGAAAGCGTTCGGCCCGCCTCCGTTACATACCCCCGCAAATTACGGCGTGCATTTTTGCTGTGTCTCTTATCTTATTTTAACATGGAAGATAATTGTTTTACAATGATAATAATTTTACTTACTGGCACTTTATCTACCTGTTTATTGTACATTATGGTCATTTTCCTTGAATATTTTCTTACATTATGCTATACTGTAACCAAATGAGGAAACAAGAAAAGATCAGGGTGGAGAAAGGTTTGGATATGTTTAAAGTAATTGTTGTTGACGATGAAGCTATGATACGAACAGGTGTATCGTCATTTATTAATGATACGGATATAGGTTTTGAGGTGGTTCAAACATTCAAGGATGGTTCAGAGGCTATTAAATATCTTGAAGCACATAACGTTGATGTAGTTATCTCAGATATAAAAATGGTAAATGTTTCCGGAATAGAGCTTGCACATTATATTTACAAAAACAAGCCTCAAACAAAGGTAATACTCCTAAGCGGCTACGCTGAATTTGAATACGCAAAGGCCGCAATAAAATACAATGTAGAGGAATATATTACAAAACCCACAAATTTTACTGATCTTAAAAATTCACTTTTAAAAATACGCGAGGCGTTGTCGGCCCCCAAAAAAACCGATATAAACGCCTTTCTTAACAATATAAAGCAGCTATATGCCGATATTCTGTCCGGAAGCATGGAAGACTCTTCGGCAACCTTCAGGCTTCTGCTCGACAGCAACAACCACGGAAACGAATATCTCGGGCAGTACGCCTGCAACTTGTTTGAGATAATAAACGACCATCTTGCCGCAAACATGAAGATCCAGATACGCTCAGACAAGCTCGACTACAAAAAACTGCCTGAGCTTTCGTCGTATGATGAGGTGTACGATTTTTCAATTCGGCTTCTCGAAAATATAATAAATCAAATAGCAATCAAAGATGAAAAGCCGTCGGATATAGTCGTTGCAAAACTGATACAGTTTATTCACGAGCATTTTTCCGAAAACATCTCATTACAGGACGCTGCGGAGAAGGTATTTTTCAATCCCGCATACTGCAGCCGGTTCTTTAAAAAGCAGACCGGTGAAAACTTCAGCGATTACCTGCTTAAGGTCAGGATGGAGCATGCCGTAAAGCTGCTGCGGGAAAATAAAAAGATCACTGAAATAAGCAAAGAATGCGGCTACAGCAGTTCTGGCTATTTTTCTCGTATTTTTAAGGAATATTATAACTGTACTCCGAGCGAATATATACGCAACATGTAGCGGCGTACCGTCTTTGAAAGGACTTGCAATGGGAAAGGACTTGCAATGGGAGACAAGAAAAACAACTGGTTTTATATAAAAAATTTTAAAATAAACAGTCTGTTCTGGAGAACGTTTTTGATAATTGCCGTACTTCTCCTTATTCCGTTCATCGCTATAGGTGTGATATTTTATTCAAATATCCTGAGCACGGCGGAAGACGAGATCATTCTCGAAAACTCCTCCAAGCTCGACAATGTAAAAAATGTAGTAGACAACACCCTAAACGAATGCGATATGCTGAGCAGCTATATAGCGAGCAATGACCACACACAGCCGTTCATGCTCGGAAGCAGCGACAACAGTTCATTTGCAGATCTTACGACATTTTCAAGCACCATTCCGCTTATATACGAATACATCGATTCTGTATATATTTATTCGGAGCGAAGCAACTCGGCATTTATAGGCGGAACAGAGCAGCCGATGGAGGAAATACCCGATGACAGCTGGCTCGACAGCTACGAAGAGCTAAACGACCGCCGAGGCGTGATCATACCCCGGCAAAAGAACGGCTCATACCCTCCGCTTATTACGATAATAAAGCCGATATATGTGGCTGACGAAAAAATGGGCGCGGTCATAATGAACATTAACAGCCAAAAGCTCTATCGCGCCACAGTATCAAACAGGTATTCAAACGGCGAGGAGTTTTTTATGCTCGATTCAAGCGGAAGGCTTCTTATGGCAAGCAACATTGCATATTTTGACGAAGAATCGCAGCAGATAGAGCAGCTTGCCTCCGGGGCATTTGCTGATGTGCTGCCGGAAACCTTTACCGTAAACGGAGAGGAGCATATACTGCTTTACAGTGACAGCGGTCAATTTACTTTTAGGTATATCGGCACATATCCTATATCATTGTATGCGGATAAATTCAGCACCATGAGATGGCAGATAATCATTGTTGCGCTCATGCTGCTGGTATTCGGCTTTATTCTTGCGTATATCGCCTCGGTAAAGAGCTATTCACCGCTGCGCGAGATCATAACGTTTCTCGATACCGCCAATCCTGCAGACAACATGACTTCAAAGGATCAAAACGAGCTTATATATATAATAAACAGCATAAAGCTCCATATTGAGGACAAGAAAAAAATGGAGGAGATACTCGAGGAACGTATAGCGATGCTAAAAAAATCGCAGTACGAGATGCTTCAGGCGCAGATAAATCCGCATTTTCTCTACAACACGCTTGAAACGATCAACTGGATGGCATATCAGCTTTCTCATTCGGAAAATCCCGTTTCGGAAGCTCTTGTGAACCTTGCTAACTTTTTCAGGAACGCCCTGCCTTCCTCCGGCTATCTTATTTCTATTGAGGAGGAAATAAAATACACTAAGGATTATATAAATATCCTTAACCTGAGATACGGTGATCTGTTCGATATCGAATGGGACATAGACCCCGCTATAATGTCGTGCACGATAATAAAGATATGTCTCCAGCCGGTGATTGAAAATGCCGTATACCATGGCTTTAAGCCGAAAGGCGACAAGGGACTGCTTGTGATTTCCGGGATTCGCCTTGAAAATAATATCATCCTTACCGTCAAAGACGACGGCATTGGCATGGAGGCTGACGAGGTTGATTCTCTTAACCAGCGTCTGCAAGCGGAAGCCTACAACGGGAAACGCAATATAGGACTTGCAAACGTAAATAAACGCATAAAAATCATATTCGGAAAAGCATACGGTATAAAAGTTGAATCCACATTTGGCAAAGGCACCTGCGTATATATAACGATTCCGGCAACCGAATAAGTGCTTGAAAAAAATCTCGTACCGCGCAGGATTATTATATAAACGACATCCGATGGGAACCGTTCGGGTTCAATCAAGTTTATATGCCGTTTCTTAAAAGGAGTATAATTTATTTACCTTGGCGGTACAGTTTATTGACTACTGCTTGGATAATAAGAAACGGCCTATTGACTTTTCCGAGTGTTTTTTGTATAATGACAACAGAAAATAAAATAAAGAAAGGAATGTTAATATGTATCCAAAAATAGGAATTCGCCCTGCGATAGACGGACGCTGGGGCGGTATACGCGAAGGTCTTGAGGAACAGACCATGAACATGGCGCGCGCGGCAAAGACGCTGATCGAATCCAATCTGAAATATTACGACGGAACTCCGGTGCAGTGCATAATCTCGGAAACAACGATCGGCGGCGGAGCTGAAGCAGCAAAATGCGAGGATCAATTCTCAAAAGAGAACGTCTGCGCAACTCTTACGGTAACGCCGTGCTGGTGCTACGGTTCGGAGACCTTCGACATGAACCCACATACGATAAAGGCCGTATGGGGCTTTAACGGCACTGAAAGACCCGGCGCCGTTTATCTTGCCGCGGTCATGGCAGCGCATACACAGAAGGGACTTCCAGCATTCTCGATATACGGGCATGACGTTCAGGATATGGACGATACCTCAATCCCGGATGATGTTGCCGAAAAGATACTGCGCTTTGCAAAATGCGCCGTTGCAGTCGGCACGATGCGCAACAAGTCATACGTTAACATAGGCGGCGTTGCGATGGGTATTGCAGGCTCATACTGTGATGCGGAAATGTTCAGAAAATACTTCGGCATACGCCCCGAATGGGTCGATATGACAGAGGTCCTCAGAAGGATCACTCTCGAAATATATGACCACGACGAATACGAAAAGGCGATCGCATGGGTCAAGGAAAACTGCAAGGAAGGTATTGACTTCAACGAGGGCAAGGATCTTCCTGAAATGATCAAAAGATCAAAGGTCGTTCCAGCGGACAAGGACTGGGAGTTTATCGTTAAGATGACGATGGTAGTGCGCGATATCCTCTACGGAAACAAGAAGCTTGATGAAATGGGCTGGCATGAGGAAGCGCTCGGAAAGAACGCTATAGCCGGAGGCTTCCAAGGACAAAGAAACTGGACGGACTGGCTGCCTAACGGCGATTTTACGGAATCAATAATGGCTTCAACCTTTGACTGGAACGGAACAAAGCCGCCGACGCCGTTTGCAACCGAAAATGACACGCTGAACGGCGTATCAATGATGCTCGGAACGCTCGTAAGCGGAACGGCGCCGTGCTTCCATGACGTTCGTACATACTGGAGCGCAGATGCATATGAGAGAATATCGGGCAAAAGACCTCAGGGAAAAGCCTCGGAGGGCTTTATACACCTCATCAACTCGGGAGCGACGGCTCTTGACTGCACAGGTGCTTCAAAGAACGAAAACGGCGAGAACTGCATGAAGCCGTTCTATGAGATGACAGATGCAGACATAAAGGCATGCACGGATGCTACTGACTGGCGCAGGGCAAATTACGAGTATTTCAGAGGCGGCGGATTCTCAAGTCATTTCAGGACAGGAGCGGAAATGCCGGTAACGATGCTCAGAGTAAATATTGTCGACGGGATGGGGCCCGTTATGCAGATCGCTGAGGGATATACTATAACGATCGACGACGATGTACATGAGAAGATAGAAAATAGGACCGATCCTGGCTGGCCGACAACCTGGTTTGTTCCCAATACGACCGGCAAGGGCGCATTCAAGGATGTTTACAGCGTAATGGCAAATTGGGGCGCCAATCACGGCGTAACAGTTTACGGACATGTGGGAGCCGACCTGATAACGCTTGCCTCGATGCTGAGAATACCGGTTGCTATGCACAATGTCGATGAGAATAAGATATACAGACCTCACGCATGGGGCGCATTCGGAACTGACAATAAGCAAGCGGCTGATTTTGAAGCCTGCAAAACTTACGGACCGATTTATAAATAAAAATAATTAAGAGGGCTGTCGCTTTTTACTGCGGCAGCCCTCTTAGTTAAAATTCAGTTTACTAAATATGAATAAATACCCAAAATACGAGTGCTCGTCTGTCACTCTAATTCTGACTGTATATCTGAAGCCGATACATCTCTGGGGCGGCATTTCTTTCTTATGGCTATTGCCGCCGCCGTTCCCGAAGCATTCCCTATCGCAAGGCAAATCGGCATAGCTCTGAAATTGGAATGCGCCATATGCGTACCCGATATATTTCTTCCCGCAAGCAGCAGCCCATCGATTTTCTGCGGCACAAGGCATCCATAAGGAATTGTATATCCCTCTTCCTGACCGAATGTTTTCTGGGCGCCTGTTTCGTCAAGGCCTGCTCCCGTCAGACTATGCACATCAAAATTAAAATATGCTCCCTTGACAACCCAGTCTTCAAAAAACCTTGCAGACAATATATCATGCTCGGTAATGGTTTTTACGCCTTTGAAATGTCTTGTTTCTCTGATTCCTATAAGCAATGCAGAGCTCACTGCGAAGCAGTTTTCATAGCCGGGCACGTA
>CALXRY010000048.1 GCA_944390955.1 uncultured Clostridia bacterium
GCCGTATCCTGTCGAGAGGTAAAAGCCAATAGTATTATTGACAAGTCATGTTAAGCTTATACCTGTAATTTTCACCTTGTCGAGGTTTGTCAGATATTGCTTACACATCTTTTTCCGCGGACCCCTATAACATAGCAGTTATCAAGTTTCTCAGCTATTCAGTGTATTGCGCCAGTTGCTTCTTTTAAAAGCTTTTCGTAGTCACGGTCATTTTGGAGCGTTACGTGGGAATTGTGTCGGGCTAAATACCCTGCAGGCAATAGATTATTTGCGCATACTTACCGACAAAACTCCCTGTATTCTTTGTGTAGTCACCTCTTTTTGGTTACATCGGGAGCATTCGCACTCCCGATGTATAAATAAATCTCTTTTTTGTGAACATATCTCATTTTTATAATCACTTCACAAACGGTTTGTTGCAAATGTTTAAATTTAATTTTTCTATAATTTCGTCGATTATAATATCGAAATGCTCTTTAATAAGCTGACTAATTTTTTGTTACAACCACTCTCGAATATATTATTCTTTTTCTATAATATCTGATGAAATGATGTTTTCAGTTGATGAATCTTCTTCATATAAACTAAATAAAGTTATACTATCATCATATCCATTACCAACTCTATTTACAGGTGTAAAAACATCTCCCGATAACTCAAATACCGTCCAAATTGTTCCTGCTATATTAGGCACATGATATGTTCCTATAAGCATAGAACCTTTATAAACATCAACTTTAGCATTTGAATTTGCCATAGCGGTGCTTGATGCATCTCCACCATTCGTATAATCGTGTACCGAATATCTATATACGCCATCTATCTGCTTATGAAGTGTAACCGTTTCGGGATCGGGATTTTCATTTATCCGAGTATTATCCCAATCTAATGTAGCAAATTCCCTATATGGATTAGCACTCTCGCCGTTTGTGTCTTTTAACGGATAAAATAAATGGAAACGATTCTCGGAGTTCTCTAATGGCCCGGTTAAATGAGAATCTAAATCGTCAGGTTGGTTACGCCACGAAAGAACAAATCTATATTCACCTTCTGTATCCGACATCACAGGAGAAATAATAGCATTTTGTGCAAATATTCCCAATGCGCCTACAACAATATTTTTGTAGCCTGTAATAAATCCATTTTTAGAAAATTCTATTGTATATAATCCAGGAGTATACTCTATTTCATAATATCCTGCATCATTTGTTGTAGTAGAACATACAACAGATCCTGTTTGGTTATTCCAACTACTGCGAACTTTAACTGTTACATCAGAAACAGCTTGTGCATTTAGGGCGTTTGTAATAATTCCATTAGCATAACCAATTTCATCACCGATTTGAACCAATAAGAATGTTTCATTATAAGTAACAGTATTTTCTACTACTGTTACAGCCATTTTCGCACTCTTATAGTTACCTGCTGTTATTTTTACAATATAATCTCCTGCAGGTAAATCTACTATATAGTTACCCTGAGAGTCTGTTCGAACAGATTTGATAAGATTACTATTTTGATAAATTCTAACCAAAGCATTACTTATAACAGTAGAGTTGTCAGCACTCATAACTTTACCTGAAATAGATCCTATGGCTGTTTCACCTAATCGATAATTTAATGCATTTTGATCATTTTGAGGCAGGATCATAAATTCAGTTCCCATTGCATCACTACTTCCAACCGTTCTCTTTGCCCAATCTACAGAGTCGCTAAGTGTGTAGTATTCTCCACTACCATCTTTAGAAGAAAGTCTATCAAAAAGAGACAATGCAAATTTATGTGAATAGTCACAATATACTGATTCAGAGGTTCCAACGACTGCTTTTGCACCATTATCAAGGAATGCCTGTGCCAGTTCATATGTATTATCTATGTTATCTATCATATCCTGACCACTGTGACAAGTATTTAAATATATCAACGCATTTGGAATATTTTTTACATATCGTTTAATATACCCACCAGTGATTGCAAAACGCTTTCCTGACCAGAGTTCAAGGGATCCATTGCTTATAAGAGCCTCATATTGTTCCAATGTCTCTACTGTAGCAATTTCACCTGTTCCTAAAGAAGATCCGTTTTTCACATCATAACCACCGTGACCAATCCATATAACAACTCCTGCAGTTGCAATTTCATTTACTTTTTCTAAAGTAACTTCATCCAGATCATAGTCACCCGAAAAAATGTATGTATCATCTCTGGTTTCTATTAATTCAGCATTTCCATCAGAGGCTTTATTCATATCCTCATTAAGTCGGCTTGAACTTAAAGTTCCTTTATATGGTTGATATGTAATAATATTTATTTGATTGGAGTTGCCAGCATATTTTTCTGGATTTAAAATCATATATTTAAATTCAAATCCTTCGCTTGGTTTAATTTTAATATAACCATCACCAACTATATAATCGTTAATAATACCAGTTTCTTTTAGTTCATCCAACTTATTTTTCAAGTATTCAATAATATCATCCTCGTTTACATATTGTTCTGAAATAGGAATTGATGAGATTATATTATCCAACGTACTGCTAATACTCTCATATGCATTAAAATCATTTTCGGTTAACTCTCTATAATATCCAATATTTATGCTTTCACTGACAACATCTTTTGCTTCTACATGATATAATGTATTTCCTACTACATCAGCATTCAATGTTTTTTTCAATGTATATATGCCATCATCAGCAGTTTCATCTCCATTAGTTCCTTCATCATTCATATACCCAAGTACTGCCCCTGTCTCATCTACAACAGAAATATCAGTGTCAGATAATTTTATATTTGTAAATATTTCTGATGTAAAAGTCACTTCATCAGATGTTCCTACTAAAATATCATAAACATTTGTATTAAACGAATAGATTTCCACATCAGGATCAGGAGTATCTAACGAAACATCTGAAACAGTAGCCCATATTGCATATAAAGTCATAGATTCTGTGATAAAATGTGCAAAATTCCACATTATTTCTCCTGTTGATGATGTTGACCATCCTGTAAACGTGAAACCATCTCTAATGGGCTCTGTAGGTAATACCGCCTTACCTCCAACATTGATATTTTGGCTTTCGGGAGCACCGGTTGCACCTTCATAATTTAAATCGAATGTAACAGTATATGTATCGGGAGTCTCCGGCTGCGATGCTCCGCTACCACCTCCGGTAGGCGCCATGGTGTACTTTACGCTCATAACATCACTCATGAGCACATCATCTTTTACGGTAATTGCCTTAATGGTACATGTTTCCGATATTGTGATCGCTCCAGCATATTTCGTACTCTCAACAGTCGGCTCCGTGCCATCCATTGTATAATATATGTCTGCCCCCTCTGTACCGGTCTCAAGGGTTATCCTTCTTATTCCCTGATATGTCCCCTCACTGAGAGAGGCTTTCGGCGCCGACAGATCATATGTCAATCCGTTATATACCATTACGGCAACATCACCTCTGGTTGCGGCCTCTCCTTTGGTTCCTTCAAGAGCTTCCGTAATGTTTTTATCCTCGGCCTCCTCCAGATATGCCGCAGACCAGTCGTCAGAGTCCATTACAAGACCTTCGTCAAACCCGAGTGCACATACCACCATCTTTATTGCTTCTTCATACTTTACATCATCCTCAGGTCTGAATGTACCATTGCCGTCGCCTTCAATTATCTTTTCGCTTGAAGCGACATTGATATACCCGCTTGCCCAGTGATTTGAACTAACATCGCTAAACCGAGTCTGCCCATCTCTTCCGCCTGCTTCACTCTCCTTATCGAGCATCCTGCATATAATTGCAGCCATTTCGGCTCTTGTGATCGTTCGGCTTGCACCGAAAGTACCATCCTCATAGCCCTCCAGTATTGCTAATTCAGACAAAACCTCTGCCTGAGTAGCATAATACTCATTTCCGCTCACATCGCTGAAGCCGCCATTTTCCGCAAAAGCAAAAGTGGGCAGCATCGCTGCTGTCATCACTGCTGACAACAAAACACTTATCATTTTTTTCATTTTTTCTATTCCTCCTTTTTCCATATGACGTTTGCTTTAAAATTTGTTTTCTTCTATCTCCACCCCTTTAGCTTATTAATCTTATGTCAAGGCGCATGGCCCCATAACATACCCATCCCCGTACCATCCTTTTTTCATATGCCCCGGTTCTTCCTTCCACATGCCCCTATTCTGCTTCTTCAGTTGCCTCAAGGCAGACGCTGAAGAGCTCATCGCTGCAATTGAACGCGATCTCCATATTTTTCTTTTTCGCGATCACGCGGCTCACATAATACAGCCCAGACCGCTCTGGTTCTTTGTCAAATAATCCTTGCTCATGATGCGACTCATATCAGGCTTACTGCCGAAGCTGTTCGCTATAAGTAGCCTCTGCCGTTCGCCGCTCGCTTCAAGTTCCAGAGCCGCGTACTTTTCCTCAGATTCCTCCGCCGACTCTATAGCGTTATCGAGAAGAGCACCGACGGCATTGAGAACGTTCATGCTCTCAAACGCGCCGAAGCGCTCTTCGGATATTTTAAGCTCAAATGAAATACTACGCCGTTTCGCCTCCAGTGCCTTTAGCATTATGAGATTCCGCAGACCTGCGTCGCTTATATTAAGTGCTTTGCCGGGCTGCCCGCTGTTGTATATATCGTCCATTTCGTTGTACAGCTCGTTTATCCTTTCGGCAAGCTTGTCATAGTCTCCATGGTCGCAGTAGCCCTTGATCGCTATGACCGTATTCCTGTAATTATGCCGGAATACTCTCGTCCCGTCGTGCATCTCCTCAAGGATCCGCTGCTGCTCTGTTATGATCTTGTTTTTGCGCTCCACGCTCGCACTCTTTATAAAACCCATAGCGGCTATGGCAGCGGCAAGGTATGTGACCGCCGTTATCGAAAGGAATAGTCCGTAGGTCTTGGGATTCATGTCCTCGCCTTTGAGCAGACTGTACTCAAACTCAAGCTGGATGTACGTCGCCAGAAATATCACAGCCGCCGCCAGAATGGTCAGCATCAGAGTTTCCCTTTCCTGCTTATCGGAATTCACAGCCTTTATAAGCTTCTTTTTTATTATGTATGCAACAAACGTGAACAGCTGAATGCTTATCGTATTTATGATAAAGCAGGTTATCGGCGTGTAATCAAAAACGGTATAGAGCAGCACAATGTCTACGGCTTCCGCCGCCGACACTATCACTATATATACACTGAAGATCATCACGGCTTTTTGCAGATTCCGTATGTTGATACATATCAGCATAAATATGTATGCCGTAATGACCGAGGTTCGCTGCGCAACGTATCTGTCGTCGAGCAGCATAAACATAATGGTAAACAAGCAGGTGATACTCAAAATATAAAACGCAGTCTTAGGCACGGAAAGCCTTACGGAAAAGATATGCACGAGCAGCAGCACCAGACTTACCGACCATGACATTCCCACAAGCGCAGACGCAACAGTATATGTAATATCCATCTTATCACCTCTTGTCAAGGCTGCCTAGTATATCACGATACAGCCGAGCCTTATCCCTCGAGCAATATATCGCGGTATTGTTCTCCATGTATATCAGCCGCCGCTCCGGATCATACGACTGCGCACGATTGATGTTCACCGCAGTTCCCTTATCCACAACAAGAAAATTCTCGTCAAGCATAGATACGATCGCCGAAAGCGACTGTCTTACCTGAAAGAATGCATTTTTAGTGTATACCGAGGTCTTTCTGTCATCCCTGCGGAGATACAGTATATCATTAATTACAACATCGAAATACTTAGCTCCGCTTTCCAGATTTATCTTTTTGTTTTTGGAATCGCTCAAATACCGCAGAAATTCATACAGCTTTTCCTTCTCAACTCCGCAAATCGGTTTTATCAAAAATTCCGACGGGCGTATCAGTCCGGTAAGCACATCGCGCAGCTTATCATTATATGAAGTTACAAAAACTATGTGCGCCCGGTCGCTTATGCTTCGTATCCTGCGTGCAAGCCGTATACCTGCATTCTCGTCCTTGCCGTCTGCAATGTCAAGAAAAAAGACATCGTTATCATCTACATCTACCGTTACAAGCTCGTTAAAGCTATGCAGTTCTATTTTAGCATTATCAAAGCCTTGGGCGCTGCGCAGCAGGCTTCCGACCTCATCGCGAAAGTACGTGTCATCATCAACAATAACAAATCTCATTTTCAACCCTCGTTTAATAAACTGATTATACCAGATTATGCGCTTGCGCGCAATTATTTTTGCATAATCCGTAATTTTTGTGCATAATCCGTAAATAACTATAACATATATAGAAGAAAAATACAATACATTGAAAATAATTTTGGCAAAAATAATGTCGGTTTATACGACAAAAGGTCATGTACCCATAAGAGGACATGACCCTTTGTCTGTGCTTTTTATATTATTCATTCACGAGTTTATATAACATCCTTATACCTGCCCTGAACCGCCGCAGCTGTCGCACACTCTCCAGCCTGCGCTGCCGCAGTAGGTGCAGCCCTGAGGCGCTCGACAAGGGCAATTTTATCCTTGCAGGGATAACGACAGAGCGGGTGTTGCAGGCCGTAGACGTTGCTGTGGAGATGAATAAAAACGGTGATCTCGGCGTTCCCGTGCCGAATTACATAGATGAAAACGTATCAACTAAGGTGGTCAAGATTATCCAAAGCTATACCGGGGTTGTGAATAAAATGGCATGGCGGAAGGACAGCTAAAGCATAGTGTAGATATAAAATGCTATGTCAAAATATTTATTTAATGCAAATATTACGTATGGTCTATAACGGGTAGGGGCAACGGATGATAACCCCTGCGATCTGTTCGAAAGAATAGATTTCCCGGTTGACGAATTTTTCCCGCCGGAAAAGTGTGCGTTCCTTGAGCCGGGCGAGGATGATCCGTCTCAGCCATCGGAAAACGGCTGCCGATGCTGACATAACAAAAAAGGGGCTTGACCCCTTTTTTGTTGTGTCATAAAATTTATTTCTATATTTTATTGAATTGCCTTATTAGCTCTTAGAATATTATACTTTCATGGCTGCATAAAGATTTTATTGAGCCCATTGAGTCAAAGATCAAAAGTTTTGCCTCTGCTGCCTCAGGTGTTATTTCTGTTTCAAATGTATTTTCGATTGTTTCTGATAATATATCAGCATTTACATTTTTTGAATCGCTTATTTCGCACGATATCAGTCTGCCCTCGCTGTCGTATACTGCGGTGATCATTACGAAACTAAGCGGCGTCTGTGCTGTTCTTACCTGAACCGCACCCGAAATAACTCCATCATTGCAGCTGAAATTTGTTATACCGATATTCTGGATGTAGCCTGCAACTGTGATTTCAAAGCTTGCTGTTTCGGAGACTCCGTTGTGCTCAGCTGTTGCAGTCATTATAACCTTGGTGTCTTCCGTAAGTCCATCACGATTTATAACACCTGCGTCGGAAATTACATCAGGATTGTTCGATGACCATGTTATATTCGATTGATGCTTGGCACCTACAGTCGGTAATGTTAGGTTGGAAGTTACCAGACTATCCTTGGGCATACCGGAAATAGATTCATATGTTATTTCATTAAGATCTTCCTGTGCAAATACAGAATCGTCCATGACCTTCCAAGCCTTTATATATTCAATACCGTACACATCAGCCTCTGCCGTAAACTGCGCATCTGCGTTGTCATAGAATCTAAGCCTGTCTATGCCCTGAGCGTTTTGTCTGAAATAGTCACCTATCTGACTGCTTGCATCTTTGCCGTTGCAATAAAATTCATCTACTGTCTTTGAGGCAGTATTATAAAGTACCCTCATTGTATATGAACTGCTGCCGTCCGCAAGCTCTCTGCCCCAGTCCGTAGCAGGATTTGCTTCCGCTGTCGGTACGCTGGCGCCTGTTGCCATTGAAACGCTGCTCCAGTTTGTTCCCTGATAGTATGTCGTCGAAATGATCGATCCGCCGGACCTCGGCTCAACAAGCGTCTTTTTGGGGCTCTTCAGATTGATCTTATACTCGACCCACACCTTGCCTGTCTGAGGATTTCCATCCTCATCTCTGAGGTCGACCTCAAGATGCGAAATTCCTGCGGTGTTTTTCACGTGAGCTATGAGCTCACCGTTTTCAACT
>CALXRY010000049.1 GCA_944390955.1 uncultured Clostridia bacterium
GCAGAAACGGTCATATCGGCTTTAACGAGCCGAGCAGTAATCTTATAAGTGTGACGCATCTTACAGACCTTACGGAGGACACGATTGAGGCGAATTCAAGATTTTTCGACTCACCCGATGATGTTCCGCGTCAAGCTTTGACTATGGGAATGGCGACTATATTAAAATCGAAAAAGATAATATTGCTTGCCAGCGGCGAGTCAAAGCGCGAAGTGGTAAGCGAGCTGCTGACAACAGGGATAAATACCTCAGTGCCTGCAACAATATTAAAGGTCCATCCAGATGTTGTGCTTATCTGTGATAAAGAAGCATAGGGAAACGGGATATATCTCGGAATAGACATAGGCGGAACGAACGCAGCATTCGGAATAGTAAATGAGAGCGGCGACCTGCTCTGCAAGGGTTCAGTTCCGACGGGCAATAATATTGATGATATAGTAAAGAAAACATCCGATGCTGTAAGAGCTATGATGGAGGAGAAAAACATCTCAATGTCGTCCGTAGCGACGGCAGGCATCGGAAGTGCGGGGCTCATAGACCGCAAGAACGGAACGATCATTTATGCAAGTAACCTGAATATGCGCGACGTTAACATAGCTAAAAAATTTGAGGATGAGCTTGGGATACCATTTAGTCTTGAAAATGACGCAAACGCTGCGGCATACGGCGAATACATAAAGAGCGGCGCCGACTGCAGCAGCTTTATATTTATTACCTTTGGTACCGGTATAGGCGGTGGTATCGTTATAAACGGCGAGATATACCGCGGCTTTAACGGCATAGGTGCAGAATTTGGACATACGACACTCTACCGCGACGGCAAGGAGTGCATATGCGGAAGAAAGGGTTGCTGGGAAATGTACGCCTCGGCTACGGCGCTTATCGAGCAGACTAAGGAGGCGATCGAAAAGCATCCTGACAGCGCGATGAAGAAGATAGCCGACGAGCAGGGCGGCGTGTCGGGAATGACGGCGTTCCTTGCAGCGAAGGCGGGGGACAAGTACGGTCAGGAGGTTGTTGAGCAGTATGTTCAGTACGTTTCCGAAGGAATAATTAACATAATAAATATCTTCCAGCCGCAGAAGATCGTTCTTGGCGGCGGAATAAGCAACGAGGGCGATTATTTCCTGAATCCCGTAAAGGAGTATATCAGAAAGTATTCTCAGTCGTCGGCTTTGCCCCAATCAGAGATCGAGATAGCTACGCTGTTCAATGACGCAGGGATAATAGGTGCGGCATTAGCGGCAAAGCACGTTAAGGAATGAGGTAACAGATCATGATAGTGCTGAAAAATGGAAGCGTTCTCGGGCCTGCGTTTGAATTTCTTGACTCCGACCTTATAATAGAGAATGAAAAAATAAGCGACATAACGAGGGATTACGAGCCGTCTGTGTTTGACGATATAATAGATTGCACCGGCTGCTATATCCTGCCCGGATATATAGACGTGCACACACATGGCTGCGCCGGATATGACAATATGGATCTTGGTATGGAGGCCATGACGGCAATATCGGAGCATATGGCGTACCACGGTACGACCACATATCTGCCGACGATAATGACGGCCGCTCAGGAGACGTTTATCGAGGCGGCAAGGAATATACGTGAGTTTGCCGAATCGGAAAGATCGGCCGCGAATATAGGCGGGATATATGAGGAAGGACCGTATTTTTCCGAAAAATACAAGGGCGCGCAGAATCCCGCATATCTGCGCGATCCTGACATAGGTGAATTTGAGGAGCTTTACAGGGCATCCGGCGGGCTGCTCAGGATAGTGAGCCTTGCGCCGGAAAGAAGCGGTTCGATGGAATTTATAAGGGCTGCTTCAAAAAAGGTCCGTATCGCGGTCGGGCATACGGACGCCGATTATGAAACGACTGTAAACGCGGAGCGTGCGGGAGCGTCACAGCTTACGCATACGTTCAACGCTATGCGTCCGCTCCATCACAGAAATCCGAATGCGATAGGCGCGGCTCTCGATGGCGATATGCTGCTTGAGTGCATATGCGACGGATTCCATATACATCCCGCGGTAATAAGGCAGCTGTTCAGAACGGCTGCCGACAGGATAGTGCTGATAAGCGACTCGCTGCGTCCGACGGGAATGCCCGACGGTATATATGACAGCGGCGGGCAGGAGGTAAAGATGAGCGGCGGCAAGCTGTACCTGAATAACGGCAGCAATACGATTGCCGGGAGCAGCGTTCATATGGCTGACTGCGTAAAGCGCGCCGTTGAGTTTGGGATAAGCATTGAGGACGCGGTCAGAGCGGCGAGCTTCAATCCCGCCGTATCTGCCGGAATAGAAAATATAACAGGTTCGCTCAAAAACGGACTGAGAGCAGATATCCTCATCACCGACACGGAGCTTAATATAAAGCATGTTATAATACGCGGAGCAGTTTACAGATAAACGGGGCTGTCGCTTTTAGCGCAGACCGCAGCGACTTACACGCAGTATAAGTTCGCCACAGGGGCTTTTAGCAACTGGCTACGAACAAAACGAACCGCTCGATGTACACAGAGTACACCATCGGGCAAGGGTTTGCAAGCAAACCTTCGTTTCGTCCGTTCTGCATCTAAAATCGAGCAGCCCTATGCGATTCTTAATGCGACAGCCCCTGACAGAAAAGAGATTCAAGCTTTAAAATGCTTGAGTCTCTTTTTTAAAATAATTTAAATTATCTTTTAAAAAACACTTGACAAACAACGTCTACTTTGGTAGACTATAAATGTCTACAGAGGTAGAATAAAAATGTATGGAGGTATTTTCAATGTCGACAGAAAATATTAACATAGGCGAAGCGGAGCTTGAGATCATGAAGGTGGTATGGAAAGCAAATGAGCCTATCGGTTCAACGGCCATCGGAAAGGCTGTAGAAGGCAAGGGATGGAAACGCACCACTATTGCTACGTTTCTTGCGAGGCTGGTGGAAAAAGGAGCATTATCTGCCGAAAGGAGGGGTAAGGCGTGGTATTATACTCCGCTGATCTCGGCGAAGGAGTATAAAAAATCACAGGTAAAACACTTAATTAAAAATTTATTTGACGGCTCGGCGCAGAATTTGGTCGCTTCCCTTTTTGAGGAAGAGAGCTTTTCGGAGCAGGATATAAAGGAGCTGAGGGCGATTTTTGAAGATAAGGAGGGGTGACGATGATCACTGATATTTTTACGTCGCTGATTTATCCTTCGATTGCAGGCACATGTTTGGCAGTGCTGCTCCTGCTTATAAGACCGCTTACAGGAAGAGTGTTCGGGCATGCGTGGCATTATTATATATGGCTTGCCGTGCTTTTTACAATGCTGCTTCCGGTGCGGTTCAGCTTGCCCGGGACGGCCGATGCTGTACCGCCTGTTTCGCCGGTCGTACAAAGCGAGCAGGCCGTGCAGACAGAGCAGCATACGGATACTGCCGCGTCTGAGCGGCAGCCGGAAACGACGCTTTTGCAGGCGGGAACAGGCTTTATAAAAAACATAATTGACAACAGGCTGAATATCATCGCGTATGCATGGCTTGCGGGAGCAATAATACTTTTGCTTATAAACTTTATAGGATACATAAGGCTGACCGGAGAAATAAGAAAAAATGCAGCGGTTATGTTATGTCCGGAGATTGCGGGATTTACAAAAAGAAAAGTCTCAGTCCGAGTGTGGGCAAATAAGTCCTCGCCATTTATGACGGGGATAATAAAGCCGACCCTTGTTCTGCCGGCGCGCGAGCTTACGGAGGAGCAGCTGAACAACATACTCCGTCATGAGATGACACACTTCAGGCGTCACGACGTTTTATATAAATGGTTCGTGGTATTTGTAAAGTGCGTGCATTGGTTTAATCCGATGATATGGATCGCCGCAAGGCGGATCGAGGAGGAGTGCGAGATATCATGCGATATGGCGGTCACGCTGAGCATGAGCAGGGAAGAGGAAATGAGCTATATCAATACACTGCTGTCCCTGCTGCCAAAAGGAAAAACAAAACAGATCCCGCTTACCACACAAATGGCAAGCAGTAAAAAGATGTTGAAAAGGAGATTTATTATGATAAAAACGAAAAAAACAACGAGCAGGCTCGTATCGGCTTTGTCGGCAGTTACGGCGCTCGTAATGCTGTCGACGACAGTATTTGCAAGCGGCGTATTGTCGGAGCTGTCGACTGATGATTATACGGTCGAGATCACAAAGAACGGTGAAAGAATTGAACTTACAAATAAGCCGTTTATCGAAAACGGCGAGGTATATGTGCCGCTGAGGGAAATGTTTGAAAAATTAGGTGAGACAGATAACATCCAAAGTAATATTGAATGGGATAACGGAAAAATCAATATGACTGTCATTTATTCAAATTATGAAGGATACTCAGTTTCTCAGCAAGAGCAGATCAGCGCGGGGGAACTTGCTTATCGCTTAACAATGGAAGCAGGTATACCGGAGATGACGCTGACTCTTGACAAATCAATGGAAAATCAAGGAGAGACTCTGTATTCCCGCTATGATAATTCTCCCATTGTAAGAGACTCACTGACATATGTACCGTATTCATGGCGTTCAAATCTGTTTATGGGTACACAGCATATTGATTACAGAATATACGGCAAAGACGGAAATGTGATTGATTACAGCGGTTATGACAGCACATTGATCGGAGATTACAGTATTAAAAAACCATACTACTGGTCACGTGATAAAGTGAAAAGCTATTTTGAGGGTGATGATCAATATTTTGTACATAAGGCGACATATGATAAATACGGCGAAGGCAGCGGCATTCTGTTCGGTATTGAAAAGGTGGCTGCTAACGATGCAGACGAATTACTGAATACGCTGGCAGGCAGCAGACTGCTTGGCATCAATGGTGAATATGCGTATATTTTTGTGATACCTACAGACGTTCAGTATCCGATATGGGCAGACCGTGATGAAGAAGATATTGAGATTGCCGAGGAATATAAAAGATTGTTTGGCGATGTTGAACTGATCGCAGACAGTTTTGTGATGGTTCAAACAGATTAAACATTTAAAAAGAGATACGGACCGCGAAAGTCCGTATCTCTTTTTAGCTCTATTAAAATCGTTTTATTTGACGCTTATCAATCGTCATAGTCTACATCCCACGAAACTATCGTTCCGTCGGAAGCGAGAATCTCCGCTGAATACTCTACATAGCCCTGTCTGAATTCGATCTCGTATTTGCGTACGCCATCGTCTCTTTCAAGATGCGCTTCCGTGAAGTTTACGTCGGCTGCCGAAAGACCTGCTTTTTCAAGTGCGATCTCCTTTGCTCTGTCGAGCGTTATCTCGTCCGGGGCAGGAGTGAGCTCGGGTCTTACCGAGGTGCCGCCTCCTCCGCCGCTGTTGCCCTGAATGATAACGTCTGCATCGGTAACGGTAGAGGTCTCTGTTTTAAGATCTATTCTCTTGTCGTTCTCATACCAATATACCGTTTTGCCCATAAGCTCACCGATAGCTCTTACAGGCAGATAGGTAGTTCCTTCGTAAAGCACGGGATAAACAATTTCTCCGTTTACATTTCTGAATGTCTGTTCCTGTCCGTCGACCATAATGGTAAAGTCGGGACGTATCTCAGCCTCGATCTTCTCAATAAGTCCCGATGCCGATACTCCTGCCGCTATACCTGCGGCGAATACTGCCGAAGCTGCCAGAATTGTGATTGTTCTCTTTTTCATTTTGCTCATCTCCTTTACATGATCAATTGACACGGCCGCCGGAGCTGTTGAGGTGCGGCCAATGCTTTCTACTGTCTGTCTCTCAGGAAATCTTTCCTTTGAAGATATTATATCAAAATGATAGGAATTTGTCAACATATTTTTTATTATTTTTTAGCTTCATGCAATATAATTTCTTACTATAATCCTGCGTTTTGTGATTGCAAATTTATTTATAGTATGATATAATACAGATATGTATAAAAAATGCGAAGGGAGCAAGCATATGAAAAGAGATGATGTGCGGTTTGAGCTTAAGCACGAGGTGCTCAAGTCCGTTGCGGAGAACCAGTTTGAAAATGGGAACATGACCTTGGAAAAGTTCGAAGCGATCCCGTTTGATATTATTCCGGGGATAACCCCGACCTTCCGCTGCTGCGTATACAAGGAGCGCGAGATCATACGCCAGAGGACAAGGCTGGCGCTAGGCATGATGCCGATACCGCGGGATAATTATGAGCATCTAAAGATGAACGAGCATGTTATTCAGGTGATCCCGGCGGCTTGCGAGGGCTGTCCGATAAACCGTTTTCAGGTTACGGAGAACTGCCAGAACTGTATGCAGAAGGCCTGTCAGAAGGTATGTGCCTTCGGAGCAATAACGATAACGCCGAAGGGAGCGTACATAGACCAGTCGAAATGCCGCGAATGCGGACGCTGTGCCGAGGCATGTCCGTATCACGCGATAGCCGACCTTATGCGTCCGTGTAAGAGGAGCTGCGAGGTCGACGCAATATCGATAGGAGAAAACAAGCTTGCAAATATAGACAATAAGAAATGCATTGCGTGCGGGCACTGCGTTACGGCATGTCCATTCGGAGCGATATCTGATATTTCATACATAACAAAGGTTATAGACGCGATAAAGGACCCTAATAAAGTAACTATAGCAATACCGGCTCCGGCGGTTGAGGGTCAGTTCGGACCGGACGCAACCGTAGGTAAGGTAAAGACGGCGCTTAAGCAGCTGGGCTTTGATTACGTCTATGAGGTGGCGCTCGGCGGTGACCTTGTTTCCATGCACGAGGCAGGAGAGCTGATAGAGCATATGGAGGAAGGTAAGAAGATGACGACATCATGTTGCCCTGGCTTCGTGAACCTTATAAGAAAGCATTATCCGGAGCTGCTCGAATATGTTTCTACGACGGTTTCTCCGATGCAGGCAAATGTAAGATATATTCTAAAGAAGCATCCGGACGCGTTTATCGTGTTTATAGGTCCGTGTATTGCGAAGAAATTTGAGGCTGAGATGATGAGAGCACCGGATGTTGTTATGACATTTGAGGAGCTTAATGCAGTATTTGACGCACGCGGCATCGATCCAAACAAATGCGAAGAGAACAGCAGTACCGATGCAACATCATACGGAAGGCGCTTCTCGGGCACCGGCGGTGTTGCGGCGTCGGTAATAAAGGCCGCAGAGGAACTTGGAGTTGAAGGTGTAACGGCAAAGCCATGCTCGGGCGTAAAAGAATGCAAGGTTGCTCTTGCTATGCTCAAGGCGGGCAAGCTTACCGAGGATATTATTGAAGGTATGGCGTGCGATGGAGGCTGTATTGGCGGACCCGGCTCGATCGCGAAGCTTCCCCAGCTAAAGGCAGCGCGCATGAAGAAGATAAAGGGCAAGGACGGAGATTCGATAGGCGATATGCTCAATACCATGGATGCAAACGATGTGGATATGGTAAGAGATAGCTTCGATATGCCGGAGCGTCCCGAATTTATACTGAGGAATAGGATACGAGATAACAAGTAAAGGATCACTGATGAAGAGTGGGAAGCAGCTCCCGCCGGTATGCTGCATAAGACAGAGAATATCGGCGGAGCTGGTTTTGTATAAAATAATCGAAAAAAATCCCAATAAGGCCTTGACAAGTATATATAATATGTGCTATAATATTATGCGTGGTTGTGAAAGGACAGTGTGATTTGTCTGTTTCGTTATGTGCCGCTAGCTCAGCTGGATAGAGCGTCTGACTACGGATCAGAAGGCCGGGGGTTCGAATCCTCTGCGGCACGCCATCTTGAATGCAGGTCTTAGACCTGCATTTTTTGTTATAGAAAGTACGTGCGGAATTTTTTGCATTATCTGATGTGGGATCAATTTGAGCAGTCCGGCAGTTGAAAGGAGCTTTGTTGATGAGTGTTGAAGAAAAAAGACTGACAGACGCTGTTAAGAGTGTACAGGAGCAGGTCAACAAAACCGTGCTTGGAAAGAAAGAGGAAATAAGGGAGATCACAGCCGCGTTCCTGGCAAACGGCCACGTCCTTCTTGAGGATATTCCGGGCGTCGGTAAGACAACGATGGCAGTCGCCTTTTCAAGGGCGATGCAGCTGGAATACAAGAGAATACAATTTACACCGGACGTTCTTCCGTCTGATCTGACGGGATTTTCTGTTTACCGCAGAGAAAAGGAGCAGTTCGTCTATCAGCCGGGAAGTGTTTTCTGCAATCTGCTCCTGGCGGACGAGATAAACCGCACGTCTCCCAAGACCCAGTCGGCGCTGCTGGAGGTCATGGAGGAGCGACGCGTGACGGTGGACGGAGTGACGCGTGAGGTGCCGTCACCGTTTATCGTAATCGCTACGCAGAATCCAGCAGGAGCTGCCGGGACGCAGCGCCTTCCGGAGGCGCAGGTCGACAGGTTCACCGTCAGCCTGAGCCTCGGCTATCCCGATTACGAGAGCGAGCTTGCGATGGCGAAGGGGATAGGACCGGAGGATAAATATGCGCGGATAGAGCCTGTCATGACGGGAGAAATGCTGCTTGAGATACAGCGGCGTATACATGATGTTTATATGAAGGATTCGATCTGCGAATATCTTTTGCAGCTTGTTCGCGGGACGCGGAGCCACCAGTATATCGAACGCGGAGCGAGCCCGAGAGCAACTATCGCGCTTGTCAGGATGGCAAAAGCGTCGGCATGGATGGACGGGAGAGATTACGTTATACCGAGGGACGTTGCGGAGCAGTTTCCGTATGTGGTATTGCACCGCATCATCCTGACCGGAGCGGCAAGAGCTGAGAGGAAAACGAAGCACGATATTTTGCAGGAGATATCCGATAAGACAGAAGCGCCGCCGATGGGAGAGGAGCGCGGGCGATGAAGTACGCGTATATCGCACTTCTGATCCTTGTGCTGTACGTTGCCGGAATGTATGAGAGCGCGGCGCTTATGGTGCTGTTTATGGTACAGCTTTTCCTAATACCGCTGATGCTTGCGCTTGCGTTTTATCTCAAAAGGCATATGAAGGCAGAGGCCGAGGAGCAAACAGTCTATGCCGAGATCAATATTCCGTTTATGTGGAGGCTTAGGACAGTAAACAGCGGAAGGCTGCCTGTCGGAAGGTTTACGGTAAGGTTCAGCTGTAGCGGACGAGCAATAGAGAAAAATAAAAAAATAAAAATACGGGGAAGTGCGGAGCGCGGCGAGGAGCTGCACTCGTTCCGAGATGTGTGCCCTCATTGCGGAACGGCAGTGCTTCGCGCCGATAAGCTCAGAGTGTATGACTATATGTCACTGTTCTCATCCGGACAAAGGCTTATGGAAGAGATAAAGGTGGTTGTTTTCCCGCGTAAATATGAAATGAATATAGAGATCGACAATTCCTCGGGCGAGGAGGGCTATCAGTCCGCCGCAGGAAATAATTACGGAGAAATACGGCAGATAAGGGAATACAGGGATGGGGACTCGATACGTCATATTCACTGGAATCAGACCGCAAGGAGCGATAAGCTCTGGGTCAAGGAGTACGAGACCGAAAAGGCGGGCTGGGTAAGGCTTTTTCTTGAGCTTGGAGCTGTTAGGAAATATTCTGTTTCGGAGCTTGATGCGTTCTATACCCTGCTTTATGCGCTGGTCTCTGGGCTTCTTGTGAGCTCGTATTCGGTGCTTGTGATACGCAGTGGCACCGAAAAGCCGTTGGCTGAGATTACAGATGACGGCGAGTGCAGAGAAATGCTTGCCGAGCTTTACCGCACAGCAGAAGAGCCGGAGGGTGATTTTAACGGTTATGAAAGGCTGAGAGGTGATATGTGTCTCACGGCAGAGCTTGAGTGGTATGCTGAGGACAGGCTTATATTTAAATTTTCAAAGGAAACGCTTACGGAGGAGCTTACCGAAAGAGCTTTTGTTATACAGACGGGAGAGATGATATGAGGAGGTCCGAATATATGCGGCACGGCTCTGCGGAGGAAATATACGCCGTACAGGAGCTCATATTTTTACTTGCTGGGATATACAGTATATTGCTTGTTATACGTTCGGTGCCGGGAATATCGTTTTCGGCAGCGGCGGTCTCGGCTATATCCGTGTTCGTATGCGGCGGACTTTATGTTGCGCTGCGTTTAAGTAGGAAGCTGGTGTGGGCGGCTTCTGCGGGCATCATCGTGCTCTGCGCAATTATTGCGGCGGCCCGATGGGAGCTGCTGGCGGAGCGGGCGTATGCCTTTGC
>CALXRY010000050.1 GCA_944390955.1 uncultured Clostridia bacterium
ACGAGACGAAGGAATATATAATAGATGTAACACTCCCGACAAACTGCTATGGAGGTATCGTAAACGGGCTTACGGCCGACACGAAGCTTCTGTGCGAGCCGAAGGAGATCATTGAATTCCCTGAAAAAACGAGCGTTTACGAATATTACACCGACACATGGTTCGACGGCTATCAGACGATGCGCTGGGAGGACGGCGAGCTCTATATCTATAGTAACGGCTGGAAAAGGGCGAATCTTCCCGAGGAGACAAGAGAGCTTTTTGAAGGCTTGACGAAGGATATACGACTTACAAAAACAAAGAACGGTTATATAGCGAGGTTTGCGGGATATGACCAGTACGGCAGCAGCATAGCCGATACGAGCGATAAAACGGATATTTATGTTCTGGACAGCAGCTTTAAGCTTATCAAGACGATGACTATGCCCGAATATGTCACGGAAGCCGTATATGCTGATGGAAAGACATATATCAAATCCGACAAGATATATGAGACGGAGAATGGTATAACGTTTACCGCAAGCAGCATAGATTCGATGCCTATAACGAACGGCGACAGCGTCATAGAAAAGCGTATTGACGGCTGGTATATAAAATACAACGGTAAGGACGAATTTACGAAGATAAACTTCGAGTATCCGGATGTAACGGAGATACGCGCCGCCGACGGAGTATATTATATGGTGCGGTCTCTTAAAAACTACGACACCGATCCCGATACGGGCAACTGGCTTGCGGTGTCGACAGACGGAGTGAATTACCGTGATATGTGGATGCCAAACCGCCAGATCAGGTTTATGCGCCTTGATGCTCTCGGCGATAAACTCTATGCCGTAGGACGCAATGAGACGACGGAGCGCGAGCGCTTTGATTATGAGGGCGGCGTGAAGATAAATACGCCCGAGGGGTATCTGTCGCTTAATTATACGCTGACCGAGTTTGACAACAGCACATGCCTTGACCTTGACTATATAGCTAATGTGATGGGCATGGAGGCGACGGAGGAGGACGCGGACGGCGGACAGAAGCGCGTGACGCTCGAGCTTGACGGAAAGACCGTGTCGTTTATAACCGGCGGGTACGCGCTCTACAGTGGGAACGATTCGAGGTTCGTCGGGACTGCGCCGTTCCTTGACGGCGATACGATATACGTTCCTCTTGCGCATCTGATGGAAACGTTCGGATATACCGTGGACTATGACGAACAGACCGATACCGTAACGATAAAATAGGACAATGCAAAAATAAATAAAACAAGAACAAAACTCATATGCGCCGCATATAATTAATTGTAAAGGCGTATATGAGTTTTTATCTTGACTCTTAAATTGATTCTTGCTTTGGAAAGGAATGATAGCATAAATGTCTGATATAAATTCGCTGCTCCGCAGCTTTAACCAAAATCAGCTCAAGGAAATAAACGATTTCCTGAACAGTGCGCAGGGGCGCAGGATAAAAAACAAGATCAACTCCTCGGACAAAAACAAGCTGCTCAAGGCATTTTCTGCGCTCGACCAGAAAACCGTGAACAGCAAATTAAAAAGCCTGAGCAAGCAGGATATACTGAAAATAATAAATAATCTGTAGGCGGAACGGAGGATCGATATGGCTGACGCTATGGAAACCCTTAAGGGGCTGCTCGGAGACGGAGCCGAGGATAAAATAAAAAACGTCATGAGCTCGCTTTCGGGAGGCGGAGGCGAGAATGCTCTTGATCAGGGGAGCCTTGACGATATTATGCAGATAAGGGATATAATAAGCAGGCTGTCGACAAGCCGCAGCGATCCGCGCTCAAACCTGCTCATGTCTCTGCGCCCGTATATGCGTTCAAGCAGGCAGAGCTCGATAGACAGCGCGGTAAGATTGCTGAATTTGAGCAAGCTTGCGGCGTTGTTCAGATAGCAGCGCAGATATGATCTAATTTACCGGAGGTGGCGGAACGTGTATAAATCCTACAGCTACAACAACATGCCGAAGGCGATAACAGACAAACCAAAGCCTCCGCCCGATAGGAGGCCGGAGCCGCAAAAACCCTCTGAACCTCAAAAGCGGGAGGAAAAGCAAGGGCTACTTGGGCGGCTCGAAACGGACGACATAATCCTTATGATAGTTATAGCCGCGCTGCTGCTCGACGACTGCGACGACAAGCTCCTTCTTGCCGCGCTGGCGTTTATATTCCTTTCAGATTTCCTATAACATTACAAACAAATTACGCAAATATTAAAATTATTACAAAACGCCTTTTTCGGCTTAACATTTTGTTTACATATCGGTAATGTTGTTGAATTTAGCATGGAAATGGGATATAATATTAGTGCGAGGTAATAATGGATAAAGGGTAGGATATCAATAAAGTACCGGCGCTCTGAGGAGAGACGCCGGATATAGATCCCCTTAATGCGGTTTTTGGGTGCCGCCTTAAGGGGTTTTTTCTGATAATAGATTTTTTATGAAAGGAACATATAATGATAATAGGAATAAAGCACGCCATACTCCACATTTTGGATGCTAATTCGGGCGTTACGGTGTATTCCGATTCTGAGCTTGACGTTTCGGATGCAGGTATAAATAATTTTATAACGAAGCATATCGACAAAATATGTGAGAGTGCAGGACTGAGAAAGGGCGAGTTCAATTCAGGCAGCGGATTTTTGTACCACATGAAGGAATATCTTGAGCGTGATGAGGACGAGCGGGATCTGAAGAGCCTTTCGCTCTTTGCGGCGGAGAAGATATACGAGGGCATCTCCTCGGCGGAGAATACGGAGTCATGCGACGTCATAGTATGCGACTGTACAATAAATGAAACGCCGGTAATAGCGGTGCTAAAGTGTGACAATAAAACGGGATATACGCATCAGGTGCTGCAGGAGGACGGAGAAATAAAGAATAACCTTATAAATCATTATTCCATCCTTCCGTCGACGTCCCAGAGGATATCGGAGTGCGCGTTTGTGAACCAGACAGATTTTTCGGTAAAATACTGCGGCAAAAAGCGCAAGATTGACGGCGAAAGCATCGATCTTATAGCCGATTTGCTGCTTGACGGGGTTTTTGACCTGTCGCCGAGAGAGGCGATCAATACCGTCAATAAGATCGCAAAGAAGGTCACGGAGGAAAACGGCGGCGACTCGATAGAGACGAGCGCAAGGATGAAGCAGTATATAGTCGAGAATATAGAGGACAATGCTTTTGAATACATTGAGCCGGAAAAAATAGCTGAAACGGTGTTTGACGGGCGCCCGGCGATGAAGGACGAGTTTATTGAAAAAATAAAGGACGCGGCCGTCCCGGAGCAGGTAGAGGTGACGAACTACGTCACAAAGAAAATGACCTCGAATATAAAGATAACAACCGATATAGGCGTGGAGCTGTCGTTCCCCGCCGAATACTACCGCGACAGCGACTACATAGAGATAATAAACAATGACGACGGGACGATATCGATAAAGATAAATAACATAAACGAATTAAAAAATAAGTAAGCCCGAGTGAATTTCCGCATCTCACCACTCTCAAGGACTTGAAGTACACGAAGTACATCGGCGTCCTTTCGAGCGGCAATCTGCGAAAATTTCCTTAAGGCTTACGAGTAAGCTGACTCAAAGGAGGTGAGCTTCCGTGCTTAAGCTAGACGGTGTATCGTTTTCTTACGGCAGCGGCGTTCCGGCGCTGGATGATATCAGCATTGATATCGAAAACGGGAAAATGTACGCCGTGATAGGGCGCACCGGCAGCGGCAAATCGACGCTTATAAGACACTTCAACGGGCTGCTCCGTCCGCAGCGCGGAAGGGTGCTCGTCGACGGAGAGAACATATCGAAAAAAAATACCGATATGAAATCCGTAAGGAGCAGGATAGGACTTGTGTTCCAGTATCCCGAGCAGCAGCTTTTTGCCGAGACGGTATTTGACGATATAGCCTTCGGGCCGCGGAATCTGGGACTTGATGGCGGGGAGATAGAAAAGAGAGTCAAAGAGGCGGCGGCCGCTGTGTCGTTGTCGGAGGAGCTTTTTGGAAAATCGCCGTTCAGCCTTTCGGGCGGTGAAAAGCGGCGTACGGCGCTTGCCGGAGTGCTTGCGATGAAGCCGCAGACACTCGTGCTTGACGAGCCGTCGGCCGGGCTCGATCCGGGGGCACGGAGGGAGCTGTCGAAGCTTATCGCAAAAATACATGATGAAAATCCGGAAAATACTATCGTTTTTGTGTCGCATTCGATGGAGGAGGCGGCGTCGGCGGAGCATATATTCGTGCTCGGCGGCGGGAGGCTTATAGCCGAAGGGACGCCGGACGAGATATTTTTGCAGCCGGAGCTGCTCAGGGATGCGGGGCTTTCGCTTCCGCGTTCGGCGGAGCTGATCATGAAGCTCCAAAAGCGTGGTATTCCGGTGCGCAGCGCATATACGCCGGAGACAGCCGCCTCTGAAATAGCAAAATCCCTGGAAAAGGAAAGACTGCCGCGTTAATGCGGCAGTCTTTTTATAAGCTGTGCCGAGGACTGCAGTCCTTTGGCAGCCTTACCGTGAAGGTCGTAAAACCGTCGTGGCTTTCCACGGAAACATTGCCGTTATGCAGAAGAACGACTCGTTTTACAATGGCAAGCCCTATGCCGTTCCCCTCGGAGAAATGCGATTCATCGGCCTGATAGAACTTATTGAATATCCTGCTTTGACGCTCGGGCGGGATGGTTTCGCCGCTGTTCGTGATCGAAACCGAAAGATGCTCTATGTCCTGTTCTATCTTGATCTCGACAACTCCGTATTCCGGAGAAAACTTGACAGCGTTGTCGAGCAGGTTTATCCAGACGTGCTTCAGCAGCTCCTCGTCGGCGGAGATCATATATTCGCCGAAGTCGACATACAGCTCGAGATTTTTTCGCGTCAATTTATCGTCAAGCAGCAAAATGCAGGAACGTATCTGCTCGGATAGATTGAATGCGTGAACATTTGTAAGTATTGTCTGATTTTCGACCTTTGTCAGATTAAGCACATTTGTCGCCATATAGGAGAGGCGAAGAGATTCCTCTTCGATAATATCGATATATTCGTGCCGTTGCTCTTCAGTCAGCCGTTCTCTTTTCAGAAGTCTCGCAAATCCATAGATCGAAACGATGGGCGTTTTGAATTCGTGTGAAAAATTATTGATAAAATCAGAGCGCAGGACCTCTGTGTTCTGCAGCTCCTCCGCCATTTTATTAAAGCTGTCGGCAATCATGCGTGAAACGTAAAAGTTGCCGAACGGTCTTCCGATATCCATTCTTACGCTGTAATCTCCGGAGGCGAGACTGTTCATTTTGTTGATGAGCCTGTTTACAGGCCTCATCCATATTTTGCTGCCTATGCCTATGAACAGCAGATTCATCACGATGCTCAGCAACGCGATCAGGACGATAAGTCTTCCTGCGCCGGGCAGGTCCTTATCTACGATATTGAAAGCTCCCGTGTGGACGATAATATATGTTATCGCAGATACGGCCGCCATTGAGATGATAAAGGTAGAAATGGTGATCACCATGAAGATCGCGATAAGCTCAAAACGTTGTTTTTGAGCGGTTCTATGCTTTTGCTTGTTCATACGTTTTTTACCGCCCTGTATCCCAGTCCTCTTACAGATTGTATTTCGAATTCCTTCCATCCACTAAAGCGTTTTCGCAGCCGGGCGATATGTACAGTGACCGTTTCCCAGCCGGTATCGCTCTCGGTGCCCCATATCTCGTCCATCAGCTGTATTCTTGTAAAGATCTTTCCCGGATAGGATAGGAGCTTGTACAGCAACAAAAATTCTTTTTGAGGGAGCTCCTGAGTGTCTCCGTTTTTTGAAACGGTGAAAGAATCATAATCAAGAGTGACGTCTCCAATAGTAATTTTATGCTCTGTAGCTATTTTTGCGCGGCTGAGCAGTGCCTTGATGCGAAGCAGCATTTCTTCCTCGTCTAAGGGCTTTGTCATATAGTCGTCCGTTCCCGCCAAGAAACCCTGCTTTTTGTCCTCGGGCAGCTGCTTTGCGGAAATCATGAGTATTGGGAGGTTATTGTTGACGGAGCGGAGGGCTTTTGTGAACTCATACCCGTCCATTTTCGGCATCATGATATCGAGGACGACAAGGTCAATGACCTCTCTGTCCATTATCTCCAATGCGGCCTCGCCGTTTTCTGCCAAGGATATAGTATAACCTCCCGCTTCAAGCACAGCCTTCAGCAGTCTCCTTGTGTTTTTATCATCATCTGTAACAAGGATATGAAACATAGATAAATCCTCCTTAATGCTGCGCGGCTGCGCAGGTCTCCTGGTATTATAATACTTTTCTCAAATTAAATCAAGCCTGTGCCGCGATTTTTCGGCTATGCGGTTTACCGCACAAAACAAATGGCGGTCGATGACGGCAGCTTTTGGGCAAGGTATATTACTGTACTGCCTTGTGCTCTTTCCGCATATTTTCGCGGATGTCTACGAGAGCGTGCCGCATGGCTCTGATAACTCTTTCGTCCTTTTCGGAGCTCAGTATATGGCTGATATATGTAAACGCAGAGTCTTTTGAGGTCGTTCCCAGAGCTTCGGCAGCAGCGATTCGGCATTCAGGGAGCTCATCGCTGAGATAAGTTAAAAGCTTATTGAAATTGGTTTCTTTTTGCGAAGTCTTGTCGCTGTCGGCATTTGTCAGAGCCTTGATAGCAGCAACGCGGGCGTCTATATCATCTTTTGATAAAGTATCCTTTCCCGCAGTCTCAAAATCGTTCTTTTTCAATTCAAACATAACTGCCATAACAGCGACAGCAATTATAGCTATGCTCAGAGCAAGTTGGAGTATCCATGTTGAGCCGAGCCTGAAAACGGGCTTGAACACAAATGCATATATGGCAGATAGAGCGGAGAGGGCCGGCAGCACGGCTGCGGCTCCGATGTTCGATTTTATTATACAGGCGGCGATCCCTGCAGCTCCCAATAAAAGAATCAATACAGCAGAGATGACGATTGAATTGGTGTTGGGATCGTAGCCAAGCTGTGAGCTGAACCAACTGGCTATTGAGGCATTGCCCGGATCCAGCCATACATAACCGTTAATTGACAGAGAATCGCTGCCAAAATGCCAAAACGGCGTAAACTGAAGTACGAGCAGACATAGCGTAAGCGCTGCACATAAATAGTTACAAAATTTTGTTTTTTCATTAAAGGTTTTTAGCATATTGATCTCCTCCTTGATTTTTTCATACAGAAGAGCAGCATCAAAGAGGCCGCGTTTCTGTATGAGGACCGTTATTTTCTTGATGATGCAAGCATACATTGGTTTTCTAAACTGAAAATAAATTATTCGGCTTATTAAAAAAGAATATAAAATATTTTAACGGATATGTCATATATGATAGAAAGCAATGAGCAAAAAAATGGGATATCATACGTGATGATACAGATGAGTGAAAAAGAAAGATCCCCTTGGGGCAGCGTGTACTGTTGCACATGCTCGCTTTGAGGGGATCATAAAGAAAAACGATTTTTATTGGTTGTTGTTTCCATCACCGACAACATCGTTAACGGCATCGCCAACATCCTGTGCCGCTTCACCTACAGCGTCGCCTACGTCGTCTACGGCGTTGCCCATCTCGTCAACTGCGCCCTCGCCTCTGTCGTCGGCCGCGGGAGAAGCTTCAGCGGCGGTCGTTGCCGTTGGCTCGGGAGACGGCGTGGCTGTGGTGCTGGTCTTTGTTCCGCAGGAGCAAAACAGCATACATCCCATTATAGTTATAAATAAAATTTTTAAGTTTTTCATTTTTTGTTACCTCCGAAATCTTTTTGTTATTTGGGATATTACAGTCATAGTATTATCCTATTTTTTATTTTTAGTCGGCCTGTTCATAAAAAATTCAAAAAGATTTTTCAGAAAAGTGGAACTTTTTTTTGTTTCATACGTCTAATATGGTGTTAACGGGCTTTAAACCGGAAAGTATCCGTTGAAATTTTACAACCGGTTATTAATCAGCAAACCGCGGATGCTGAGCAACTATGTATCAGAGGAGAAGGTGTATTTATGAAAAAGAAAATTTTATCAATAATGATAGTATCGGCTATGCTTTTGTCATCGGCAGCAGCTATGGCTGAGGAGACTACAGCAAATAATACGGCGGCAGACACGACTGCTTCGGAGCAGGTAAATGAGACGGCGCAGGCGCCATTTGCCAGAAACGATAATTTGAATGTTGTTTCCGTTGAGGACGGAAAAATAGAGACAACGGCAGAGGACGGCAGTACTATATACATAAACACAGCAAAGGCTGTAATTTATAAGATAGATGGTACGGAGCTTAGTGTTGATGACATAAAGGCTGCTGACTCAATAACTGTATTTACAAGAGCAACAGAGCCTACTTTGGCGATATATCCGCCTGAATATACGCCTGCTGTTATAATCGTGAATGATGAAGACTATGCAGGAAGTGTTGCTGTTTCGAATTTCACAAAGAACGAGGAAGGACCCGGCTATATAAATGCCGAGAAGGATCTTATCGTTAATATGCCTGAGGACTATGACGGTGCAGAGGGCGATATGATAGTGTTCTACACGATCGCAACAATGAGCATCCCGCCGCAGGCTCCTGCCGAAAAGGTGGTTATGCTTGACAGCTCAGAGCCTGCAGAGGATAACGGCGAAGAGACCACAGATGAGCCTCAGGTTTCAGAGAACTCATTCGTTAAATTCGAGGGTATGTCGATTGCCGGCATCGAGGACGGTACGATAGAGCTCACAGACGGTAACGAAGGTATAAACTACCTCAATACCAGTGACGCTGTTGTATACGATGTTGACGGTACAGAGCTTACAGCTGCTGATCTTAAGGAAGGCGACAGCGTAACATTCTATGTAAGAGCAAATCAGCCGACGATACTAATTTATCCGCCAGTATATACGCCTGCCGTTATAATCAGAAATGACGCTGACTACGCAGGAAGTGTTGATGTTTCAAATTATACAAGATTAGAGGACGGCGACGGATATATTAATACAGAAAAGAGCCTTGTAATCCACATGCCTGAGGGCTTTGTGGAGAACAAGAAGATGGATAACGATTACATCGTATTCTATTCGGTTACAACAAAGAGCCTTCCGCCGCAGACAACTCCCGATAAGCTTGTGCTTCTTGAGGAGCCTGTAGTTGAGAGCAGCTATGACGATGTTTCGGATGATGTATGGTATGCAGAGAGCGTTGCAGAGGTCACCAGCAGAGGTCTTTTCAACGGAATTTCCGATACGGAGTTTGCTCCTGAGGGAGATATGACGAGAGCTATGTTCGTTACAGTTCTTGGCAGACTGGATGGAGTTGCGGTTAAGGATGCATGCGTGACTGGCTTTGAGGATACACCGGGAGATCAGTATTATTCGTCATACGTTGCATGGGCAAATATGAACAACATAGTAAACGGCTATGACGACGGTACTTTCAGACCTGATCAGGTAGTTACCCGTGAAGAGGCTATGCAGATAATCCTGAATTACTGCGAGTACAAGGGTATCGGTCCTGAGGGTGAATGGGCAGTTCTTGTAGACTATGCAGATGCTGATCAGATCGATGATTACGCAATGGATGCGGCTATGTGGAACGTTATCCACGGATATCTGCTGGAAGATGAGAACGGAAATATAAATCCTGATGAGACAGCCGACAGAGCTGAAATCGCTTATGCGATGGATGTGCTTGCCGGACAGCTCGGCAAATAACATTGCCTTCAACTTCTGTATATGGCAGGGCTTTGTATAATTACCGCAGCGCTGGCACGGCACGATGTGCGCATACATAGGAAAGCGGTATAGAAGATGCGCAGAGATGTGCTGATAGAATGCCTGTGATTTATTTCATATGCAGCGGTAATTAAAATGCCGGGGATTTATTAAAAGCTTATCCAACCCAAAAAATTATTTTGCATGTATAGGATTTTAACCTCCCCGAAATTTCCGGCGGACAGAAGCCCTGTCCGTATACGGAGTTTGCGGGCCGGAGTAGCCAGACGGCTCCGGTAAATATATAAACCAAGACGAAAAAACGCCGTTCGAGAGCTATCCGACGGCGTTTTTTCGTGTTTATGAAAGCACCTTCAGCGCCTCTGGAATCGGTTCAAGGCTGCGCCGCAGTATCCCGTGCATATGAGCTATTGCGGTGCCGTAGTTTGTGAAGGGCACGCCCTGATCCTCGGCGCATTTCATTCTGTAGAGCACCTCGCGCTCGTTCAGCATACAGCCACCGCAGTGGATGACAAGCGAATACGGTGACAGATCCTCGGGGAATTCAGCCCCCGCAGTGTTCGTCAGGGCAAGCTCTGCTCCTGTGTGCTGCTTAAGCCAGCGCGGAAGCTTTACTGTGCCTATATCGTCGCACTGGCGGTGATGAGTACAGCCCTCGCATATAAGCACCTTGTCGCCGTCGGCGAGCCTGTCGAGAGCTGCTGCGCCGCGTACCGCCGTGTTGAGAAAGCCCTTATAGCGCGCCATAAGAATGGAAAACGACGTAAGTGGTATATCGGCGGGCGTTTCCGCGGAGACGCGTCCGAACACCTGGCTGTCGGTTATGATGAGCGCGGGCTTTTTTGCGAGTGCTCCGAGAGCTGCTGTCAGCTCCGTTTCACGAACCACAACAGAAATCGCTCCTGCCTCGAGCAGATCGCGTATCGTCTGCTGCTGCGGAAGTATGAGCCGTCCTTTCGGAGCAGCGCTGTCTATAGGCGTTACGAGTATTACCGTATCGTCGGGCTTTATAAGGTCAGCAGCGATATGCCGTCCGTTGTCCTTGGGAGCCATGGCTGCCAGCTTTTTTTTGAGTTCTGTTATGCCTTCGTTTTTCAGTGCGCTTACATATATTTCGTTTTTCCCTGACTCCGGTACCGAGTGGCACAGATCCTTCTTGTTGAATACTGTTATATAGGGGATATTTTTTTCTTTGAAGATATCTATAAGCTCGTGTTCGCATTCTTTCAGACCTTCGGTCACGTCGGCAACGAGCACGGCTATGTCCGTTTTGTTGAGCACGCGCTTTGTGCGGAGCACGCGCAGCTCCCCGAGGCTTCCCTCATCGTCAAAGCCAGGCGTGTCTGTTATGACAACAGGGCCGAGGGGAAGCAGCTCCATCACCTTTGAAACAGGGTCGGTCGTCGTTCCCTTTGCGGCGGAAACGACAGCGGTATCTTGTCCTGTAACAGCATTTACGATGCTTGATTTGCCTGCGTTCCTCCGGCCGAAAAAGCCTATATGGACCCTGTTTGCAGATGGTGTGTCGTTAAGCCCCATGATGATCCTTCCTTTCCATAAAATATGCCAAAATCTTGATATTCGGAATTGAAAAAGGAGCAGCCGCATAATTGGTGCGGCGGCTCCTTTGCCTGTTTAAATTTTTACGCTGCTGGTTCCTCCGTTGCCGCTGGAGCTTCTGTAGCTTCTGCAGTATCTGCAGCGGGCTCAGCTGTCGTTTCCTCTGCGGCAGGCTCCTCGGTAGCGTTAGCAGCTTCCTCGGCCGCCTGTTCCTCTGCGATTCTAGCGTCTCTCATTTGCTGATCTATTATATTTCTTACTTCCTTCCACTGTGTTTCGCCAGTGACCTCATCTCCGAAGCCGTACTGCTCCTTGAAGGATTCGATATTCTCTTCGCCGACATAGGCTGCGATAGTGGTCTCGCCCTCGGCAACACCCCACGTGGTATCCTCTGTTATATCATCGCCCCACTGAAGCATCTCCTTGAGCGTTGCGAAGTCCATGCCATACATCTCTGCGATCTTGCTGCAGGGGATGTTGTAATAGGCAGCACTTTCCGATGTTGAGCCGGGCATATCAGCTGGCAGGCCGTATACTGCAAGGAAGTCGGCAAGCTCGTAGCCGCTCTGATCCGCGATCTCTGCGATAGTCCTTCCGCTTACGTCAACGTATCCCATTCTGTTATACTTGTTGAACAGATTGTTTCCGAATCCAAATGCAAGAACAACGACTGCTGCTATAACAACAATGGCGATCGCTATTCCGACAATAAGACCGGTTTTCGGCTTCTTTGCCTGGGGTGCGGCTTCTATGCCGTCATCTACGACTTCCCCCGTAATATCGGCTGAACCTTCAATATCGTCAATGGAATCGTCAACCGTATCTGTAACAGCTGCCTCAACAGTTTCCAATGTATCATCTTCCGGTGTTTCCTCTGCTCCGGCATCAACCGCCTCTGCAGTTTCTTTCTCAGCATCAATAGCCTCAGTAGTTTCTTCCTCAGTTTCGGCTGCCGGGGCCTCGTTTGCTGCAGCCTCAGCCGCAGGGGTCTCTTTGATCTCCTCGGTTGAGTTTTCTAAATTTTCCTTATTCTCTTCGCTCATTGTTATTTCTCCTTATAAATTATTCGGCGCTTTCCTCGGGAGCGGCCGTTGCTTCGGCAGCTTCGCCCTCGGTGGGAGCGGCTGTAGCTTCTGTTGTGTTGCCATCAGCGGGAGCCTCCGTTGCGGGAACCTCCGTTGCGTTTGCGGCTTCCTCCTGCATTCTCTCTATGCTCTCCTGAATTATCGGCTCTGCGTCAGTCCAGAGCGTATCAAGAGTTATTGAATCATCCAGACCGTATATCTCCTTGAACTGTGCGAATGAATCCTCGTCTCCCACCATGTTTCTCACGGTGAAGGTCTTTCTGAGCTCGCCCCAGTTAGAGTCTCCTGCCGGAGCCTCAGACAGATTATACTGAGTCTTAAGATCCTCAATAGTTGTTCCTGCGTAATTTACATAATTATCGACCGTCATCATGTCCGTCATTTCCTGCTCGGTCGCGTTTTTGCCAAGGCCGGAAACTCCGTACTGAGCCTGATAGTCTTCTACGCTCATTCCGGCTTGTTCAGCCAGATAGCCTACGGTAGCCTCTCTTTCTCCGTTTTCTATCTGCGTTTGGATAACGTTTGAGGATATTTTGTCGTAGATTGCGTAGCCTGCAAAGCCGATCACCGCAATCAGGACAACCGCGATGATGACGTTGATTGTCATATCCGCGGAACCCCTTGATCTACTTGCCATTTAAATTTTCTCCTTCCTGTATTGCGGTTTTACCCGCCGTTAATCATCCTTATAAATATAACATCTTTTGCAGAAAAAATCAATATCTTTTTATAAATTTTTTATTAATTTTAAAATTAAACTGTAAAAAGTTTCTTCGCAGCCCTTGCTTTGCTTTTGAACAATAAGCAAAATCGTTTGCGCTGCATGCAATTTTTTATTAAGATAAAAAGCAAGGACCGCCGCGCTGCCGCGGCGGTCCGTATAAGCCTGTTTTATTCGGTCACAAGCTGGTCTGCGGAGTATATCTTGATGTTATCAAGCGATACTACACCGTAGCTTTGTCTTCCGAATTTATAATATAGTCCTGATATTCCTGTCGCTGAAGTATCAGCCATATCAACGGTTCCGCTGTAATATGAGGTCGAACCGTCAAGTGATGTTATATCGACATCGACTGTATGCGTTGTGAAATCGCACACAGCTGTAACGGTTGCCCATGTGTTGTCAGGCATGCTTGTTGCCTGCCCGTTTACAGTAACGGCCCCCGCGGTCGTCTGATGGAGATATAGTATATACCCTCCAGTACAGCCGTAATTGATGTTGTTATCATTATATGTTATATTTCCTCCGTGAACAGCAAACTCGTTAGGATCTGTATTGGCTTTATTGAATTTTATGGTCGTTGAGAACACAAGTCCGCTCTCATCTGTGAGCTGCGATGCAAAATTCTTAGTTCCGCCTCTGGAACTTGAATTAGCACCGAATCTCAGATAATTTCCAATGCCGTCCGTAGTGTCGTTTTCTACAGTTAAATTGCCCTGGGCGTTAGTACTCGTCCAGCCGTTTGCCGCAAGCGATGTCGTAGTCAGATATGAGAAATCCTCCTCAAACAGATACGTTATCGGATCATACTCAGCCTCAGCAAATACAGCCGTGAGATCAAGGTCAGTATGAAGTCTTATTGTAGGCTCAAGCTCATACGAGAAATTCGTTCCGTCGGCATTCTGCCACTCAACAAACTCATAGCCCTCTGCGGGAGCTGCCGAGATCTGCACCATCGTGTTCATCGGTACTGTGTATGACATTCCGTCAGTTCCCGAGATCGAAACAGTACCCATAGTCTCATCCGATGAAGCGACGGTAAGAGTTCTGTCCTCAAGTGCCGATGACTTGAGCTTTGCGCACGTCATGTTTGACATCTTCATATCAAATGTGTAGCTTCTGTTGCCCGAAATATAGAAGCCTGTCAGCGTTGACGGTATAACGGCGCTTGTCGATGTATAGTTCGGGATATCTATCGTCACCGGTGAATTTGCGCCGACAGTTATTGTTGCCGTTCCGAGGTCCATATCGAGTATATACGTTACATTCGTCCATCTGCCTTCGCCTATGATAAGATTGCCGGCAGCTTCTCCGTTTGCAGTTATCGCGCCGTCATTGCCTATCGTAAAGAGCGGCAACGTCTCGCCGATGAACGGTGATGAATTTGTAATCGAATCGGTAAAGCCGAAGGTCACGCCCTGTCCCGAGATATACTGCAGGTCAACGCTCAGCATATATTTGCCGCTTGAGCCTGTGCCGCCGTCAAGATTGGCAAACGGTCTCAGTACATAGTATGAATTTCCGCCTCCGGTCGTGCTCAGCGTTGCATACGTTACGCCTGATTCGTCCTCGCCGAGAGTAAGGTCTTTCGCCATGCTTCCTCCGTAGAACCAGTCTCCTGCTTGGTCAAGAGTGGTCATGCCATAATATACGAAGTTCTCAACGTCGCTGTCCTCTCCGGGGAGCAGATAAGCCTCGATGTCCGTTGGCACATATGGTCTTGCGTACGATACCATTGTTGTCGGATTGCCGAGCTCCGGGTTATCCTCATAGCCCCAGACAAACGCCTTGTATGTCTGTGTTTCGGGATTGTAGGTTAAGTCTGTGTTAAATGTAAGCGTCACATTTCCTATATTTGTATTATCAACGTGTCCGTTCGCCGTTGCTATGCCCTCAAGCACGCCTGTTTCGGCATTGTAAATGGCAACATATACTCTGCCATAGGTGCTCATCATTGTGTTGTCCTGTATCGTTATATCGATTGACTCAAGCACGCCTGTTTCATCGTTGAAGTTCACGGAATTGATCTTCAGCGCGTAATCATACGATACCGGGGAATCATAGATCGGCCAGTATGAGTTGGCGGGCCAGCCTGCATTTATTATCTCAGGGTCTATCGGAGTGGGCTCCGCATGCTGTGCGCCGTCCTCAAACAGTGCAAGGAGCGGGCTCAGAGCCGGATATTTTTCAGCGTCGGCCGTCGTAAAGAATCTGTACGCTATAGCGTCCGCGCCTGCGTCGTTCGGGTGTGTTCCGTCGGTGCGTCCGCCTCTTGCCGTTGTGAAGTAGAAATCAGTAAGAGCGCGGTTGTTTGTAACAGTCTCCCCGTTTACAACGCCGCTTGCCGTTACCTCTGTGAGCCAATCGAGAGTCGGCTGGTTAAGGTCAACGAACGCCACATTCTCAAGCTGTACCTCTCCGCCCTCAACAGCGTTGCTCCATATCTCGTCCGCTTCAGCCTTAAGAGCTGTGAGCTCCGGAGTGACGATCGCGGTGCTGCCCTCTTTGTTGGACTCTGCCTCGGCGGCGATCTCAGCCCATTTTGCAACAAATGCGTCAGCCGTCTCTTCGCCGCCGTATTTCAGGCATTCGATATACTTTTCGCCGAGGACCGAGAAGTCGCTGAGCGTTGACGACCATGTATTTGTCGATGAGTCATACTGGCTTGCGTTATGCCTGTCTATGGGACCGACTATGATAAGCGTAGCGCCGACTGCCTTGCAGGCGTCATAATATTTGGGCAGCGAGCCAAGGTAATTGTTAAGCCAGTATTCCCATGTAAAAGACTGGTTGTCGTTGTTCTTGTGGTTATGACCGTACTGAACGTACATAAAGTCGCCGGGTTTGATGTTGTCCTTTGCTATTGCAAAGTGGTTGTTGTCTGTCGCGTTAAGACCGCCCTCGCCCTGGTTTGATACTGCGATATTGGAGGGCAGGTATTTTGACAGATATGCGCCCACGCCGGTGTAGTTCTGCAGATCAAAATACGGAACGCTTGCACTTCCGTCTGTAACTGTCGAGTCGCCGAGCACCCATAATGTCGTTGCTGTACCGGTGCTCTCGTCTATCTGCTGGATGTCGAGCGAGGCAAGCGCCGAATTTTCTCCGAGCAGCGATATATTCAGCATATCGTCATTGAAATTGCCGCCGTCGTCCTTGAAGTTGACCATTTCAACATCGACAGAAAAATCTACCGTATACGTCCCGCCTGCGGCAATAGTTACTTCCTTATATACAGGGTGGCGTCTCTCATAGAAAAGCGACGCGGTTGCGTCCTGTTCAGGATTGAGCGTCGTGACTGTCGCGCGGACTCTGTAATATGAGCCGTTGTCAACACGAAGGCCGAAGCTGACAGGATAGTAGTCGCCTGTTGTATATTCGGGATATGTAGCCGACTCGTCGGGAACGATGCCTATACCGTCCGTCTCGCCGCCGCCCGCCGCAAGGTTCATTGTCTGCCCCTCCTGATAGCGGAAGCTGTCGTATTTTTCGGTAACTTTGTGTCCGTAGCCGTCGTTGCCGATAAAGCCGTAATCGCCGTCAACTATGACGTTTTTATCCGGCGTTACGAGCGTGTATCCCTCCTCGGGAGTGCTGCCCTCGGCGCCGAAGTCGAATTTCCATTCGTTTATGACCTCGTCGCCGTCGATGATAGGCGTGTATCCCTCCGCAAAAACCGGGAACACCGCGCCTGTGGAAATTACCGCCGCCGACAGCGCCGCCGACATAAATCGTTTCAAATGCTTATTCATGTTTCTCTCCTCCTCAAAAATAGCATTCTCCCTACTGTCTGTAAACATATCAATTATACCATAAATATTATGAAAATGAAACTGCGTGCGAGATTTTCTAATGAAAATTAAACAAAAAACACGGATAAATAAATATACAAATCCAAGCAAATAAACAATAGCAAGAGAACCGGCGGGAAAAATCGCTCAAAACGGAAAAAAACTCTTGACAAACGCGCGCGCAGGCGGTATAATAGCTTATGGTGTCTAATTTTATTTGGAATTAAGAGCAGTCGATCGGGATTGCTGAAAAAAGCAGGGAGGTGCTATAGTTTATGAAGATGACATTTCAGCCGAAGAAGCGCCAGAGAGCGAAGGAGCACGGCTTCAGAAAGAGAATGGCTACAAAATCGGGAAGAAAGATTTTAGCTTCAAGAAGACAAAAGGGCAGAAAGTCTTTGACGGCGTAAGCGGATCAATATCGGGCAAAAAGCTGCGCGCTTTTTGCCTTTTATATTGTATTATGAAAATAACGGAAAACACGGAAAGCCTTAAGCGGAATGCTGATTTCAGGCGCGTTTACCGCAGGGGCAGGAGCGAGAGCGGCGGCTATACGGCAGTGTATGCGCTTAGAAACCGCAGGAGCTTCAACCGCCTCGGAGTAACGGTCGGGAAGCCCGTGGGCAAGGCGGTCGTGCGGAGCAGGGTAAAAAGGCTGCTGAGAGAATGCTACCGTGCATATTCGGATGAGCTCCCGCAGGGGTATGATTTTATCTTTGTCGCAAGGAGCCGCGCCGCGGGAAAAACACTGGAGCAGCTCCGCAGGGACACAGGCTATGTATTAAAGAAATTAGAGCTTATAGAGCGATGAAAAGAGTATTTATATTTTTAATCGATTTTTACAGACACCAGATATCACCGTATAAGGGCGGAGGTTGCTGCAGATTTATTCCGACCTGTTCACAGTACGCCAGAGAGGCGATAGAAAAATACGGTGCCGTAAAGGGCGGGTATCTTGCCGTAAGGCGGCTTTTAAGATGCCACCCGTTACACAAGGGCGGGTATGACCCCGTACCATAATAAAGCAGCAGAGAGGAAAATAGGACGTATGTTTGAATATCTGATTACACGTCCCCTTGGCTGGATAATCGAGATGATATACAGCCTTGTGGCAAATTACGGTCTTGCGATCATCATATTTACGGTGCTCGTAAAGCTCATACTTCTGCCGCTCAATATAAAGTCGCAGAAGGCTATGAGGAAGCAGCAAAAGATACAGCCGATACTTCAGGAATTGCAGAAGAAATACGCAAATGATCAGGATAAGCTCAACCGAGAGATGATGAAGCTCTACAAGGAAAACAACGTTTCGATGACGGGAGGCTGCCTGCCGCTGCTTATCCAGATGCCGATACTCATAGGTCTTTATCAGGTCATCCAAAAGCCGCTCTCGTATCTTGTAGGAGTGGATTGGATGGCTCAGGACGTCATTGATAAGGTATATATGCTCCGAGACGCTATGTCTGCGTCCATAGGCAATCTTGCGACGCAGACAGAGGAGATGCTTGCAAGGACGTACCAGATACAGCTTTCGCAGTGGGCGGGCATTGTAAACGGTCCCAGTGATCCATGGGTGCTGAATTTTAATTTTCTCGGGCTTGACTTGGCGAACACTCCGTCGGCGGCGCTCAATTACCTTATGCGCCTTGATTTTTCAAATCCGGGAGTTATCGCGCTTTTGATCATTCCCGTGCTGGCGGTCGTTTCGCAGCTTTTGACGACAAAGCTCACGCAGGTGCAGAGCGGGCAGAACAATAAAAACGATTCGGCGTCGAGCACAGCAAACCAGATGAGCAAGTCAATGATGATCATGATGCCGATCATGACGGGTGTATTTACGTTTACGCTGCCGTCGGGAATAGGCGTATACTGGATAGTTTCATCTTTGGTGCAGCTGATACAGCAGCTTGCGCTGAACAAGTATTTTGACAGTAAAGGGGAAGAGGTAATAATAAGGACCCCGGAAAGGAAGCAGCTCCATGGAAAAAAGAGCAAAAAGCGTTGAGGCGGCAGTTGAAGAGGCGCTGAAGGAACTCAACGTATCAAGAGATAAAGTAGATGTTGAAATAGTGGACGAGGGCTCCAAGGGCTTTCTAGGGATAGGGGCAAAGGATGCTGTCGTAAGAGTTATACTTAAGCAGGGGACGGCTCCCGCAGTGAAAGCAGCTGTGAAGCCCGATAGCTCACCGGAGCCGAAAGCGGCTGCTCCGGCAAGGCCGGTCAAAAAGGAGCTCGGCGCACCTGAGGATGCGGCCAAGAAGTTCCTTGACGATATTTTTAAGGCAATGGAGCTCGAGGTCAAGGTGACGTCAAGAATGGAGGACGATACCGTTGTTATCGAGCTTGAGGGCGACAATATGGGTATCGTTATCGGAAAGAGAGGGGACACTCTCGACAGCCTGCAGTATCTTACGTCGCTTGTTGTGAACCAGTGCTCGGAGGATTATATAAAGGTCTCCATCGATACAGAGAATTACCGTGAAAAGAGGACAGAGGCTCTGCTTGCGCTCTCAAACAGGCTTGCGGCAAAGGTCGAGAAGACCGGCAGGAAGTTTACGCTTGAGCCGATGAATCCTTACGAGAGACGGATAATACACTCGAATCTTCAGGACAATCCTGCCGTTACGACTTATTCGGTAGGACAGGAGCCGTACAGAAAGGTAGTTATCGCTTCAAAGAATCCCAAACCGTATCGCAAGAAGAGTTACGGCAAGAAGAAGACAAGACGTAACTATGACGATAAGGGCGGCCGCTCACAGTATAGGAGCCGCGATTATAAGGAAGAGGATGTGAAGCCTGCAGAGGAGAGCTTGGCGGCCGAGAAGAAGGGCAGCTATACGACGACCTATAAGGCGGACTTCAAGCCTCAGCAGCACAAGGCGCAGTATGCGTCGTTTGAGGAGTACCTCGCTGCGCAGGAAGAAGCAAAGAAGAATAAATAATTGAAAAAATAATTTACGAGAGCGGTAGCTTCGGAGTGGCGGAGCTGCCGCTTTTTGTGTGTGATTTCTGCAATTTCCGCATGTGTGTTACTAATTGTACAAATTCGGATTATGAACTCGGGAACCTTAATGTGCCGGTGAATATTCTTGATAAGTTTGCTGACTTTTACGGTACGAGCATCGATTATCTTGTCGGGAGGACGGATATGAAAGAGGCATATCCAAAGAGTGAGGAATAGAAAGCTTTCGGGGTATTATGCCCCGAGAGCTTTTTTGCTATTGACTTTAATGCTGTCAAATGGTAAAATATAAGTATATATTTGATATGCGGAAACGGGAGGGGAAAGCTATGAAGCGACAGGACTATATTTCCTGGGACGAATATTTTATGGGTATCGCAATGCTTTCGGCACAGAGGTCGAAGGACAGCAATACGCAGGTCGGAGCGTGCATAGTTGACGAAAACAACAAAATACTTTCGCTCGGCTATAACGGTATGCCGATAGGCTGCAACGATGACGAGATGCCATGGGACCGCGAGGGCGACCCGGTAGATACTAAATATATGTACGTGTGCCATGCGGAGCTGAATGCGATCCTGAACAGCCGCATACAGCCACGCGGCGCGACGCTCTACGTCACGCTGTTCCCGTGCAACGAATGTGCAAAGGCGATAATACAGAGCGGAATACGCGAGATCGTGTATCTTTCGGATAAGTATGACGGCATGGACGACAACACCGCCTCGAAGAAGATGCTCGATATGGTAGGAATAAAGTACAGAGAGTATAAGAGAACGAACAGAAAATTGGTGATTGAAGTTTGAGTAAAACCGCCCATCCCGCACGCCCGCGCTCGCTTGAGTACACAAAGTACGCGGCGTTCGCGCGGACGCACGATCTGAACGGTTTTCTTTCAAACTTCAAGATACCTTACAAGGAGTTAAACGTATACCTTATGAACAAAAAAACAACCTCACAGCTTGCGCTGTTTCTGCCGGGGCTCGTTTCAAGAATGAGTGAGAACAGCGAATTTTTTAGGGATATAACGGCGGAGCTCAGATCGGGTACAAAGGTTTTTAAGGCGGTCATAACGAACGCCGCCGACCCTGTGCTCGATTATCAGGCGTCGAAGCGGAGGATAGCCGCCGGTGAGATCGCGGATTTTTTCTGCGCTGAGGCCGCGAAGTACGATTCGGCAAGATTCATATATAATGAGCGCGGCGCAAGGCTCACGGTCACTGCCGACGAGCGCGGCGTGAAGCTCAGCCGCGAGGACGGACTGCCCGACGAGCCGCAGACGAGCGTTGTACAGACGGGACGCGAATACGTTGTAAATCCCGCCGCGGCAAAGGAGCTGCTTTCCGAGATAGGCATCCTTGCAAAGAACGGAAAGATCAAAAACGACAAAATAAGAAAATACAACCAGATAGATTATTTCGTTGAACTAATGCAGGGCGTGCTGAAGGAGCTCGGAGACAAGGACGAGTATGTGATACTCGATGCGGCGTGCGGGAAGAGCTATCTTTCGTTCGTGCTGAATTTTTATTTGAGGGAGCTATTGAAAAAGAAATGCCGTTTTATCGGCGTGGATTATTCGCAGACAGTTATAGACGCGTCAAAGCGCATCGCAAAAAATCTCGGCTACGGCAACATGGAATTTATCCGTGCCGATCTTAATGAATATTCTCCCGACAGCAGCATCGACCTTGTTATATCCCTGCACGCCTGCGATACAGCAACAGATATGGCGATGGCGCTCGGCATACGCTCAAAGGCGCGGGCTATAGTCTGCGTGCCGTGCTGCCATAAGGATATACTAAAGCAGTATTCATACGAGCCGTTCAGGATGATAACGCGTCACGGGATATTGAAGGCGCGGCTTGCCGACACGCTGACCGATGGGCTGCGGGCGGCGTATCTTGAGGGCTGTGGATATAAGGTCTCGATGATAGAGTATATATCACCGCTCGAAACGCCGAAAAATATAATGATAAGGGCGGTTTATACGGGAAGGAAAAACGAAAAAGCGATGGAGGAATACGGGGAGCTGAAAGGGCTGATAAACGTAAAGCCTGCGATAGAGAGGTACTCAAGACATGGGGGAAGATCATAAAAAAACAATAAAAAATATCGCTGCTGCGCTGATAACTGGTCTTGCCGCGGCTGCGGCGGTATACGTACTGATAATATCATTGATGCACGGCGCGGTCCTTGCTGAGGCGGATAAGGAAACAGAAAATCTGTGCAGGGTACTTATGCCGCTCTTAGTCGGGATAACGAGCTTTTTTGCCGTACTTACGTTTAGGATAGAGAAAAGAGAGCAAAAAAGGTTTGAGCAAAGCGAATGCGAATATGAAGGGTCAGGTCAGCGCTATGACAGCGTAAGACCAATGACGCTGTATGATGCGGCCGAGGACAAGCCGAACAGCGGATTGTATGAGACTGTTTACAGCGGGTGCGTAAAACCTGCGGCGGATTACGGAACGTCATATACGATTTTAAAAAGTGTGACACTGCTTATGATATTCTTTTCCGCCGGCATGACGGCTGTAATGATATTTATGCTGATATCAATGAAATAGGAGGAACAAAAATGGACTACATCGAAAAGCCGATAGGCACGAAGGAAATATATAACGGACGGATAATAAATGTCCGCGTTGACGAGGTGGAGCTTCCGGACGGGCGCGTTTCCGACAGGGAGATAGTGGAGCACCACGGCGGCGTAGGGATAATCCCGGTAACGGAAAATAACGAGGTGTTCATGGTCACGCAGTACAGGATAGCCGCAAAGTCCATGATGCTTGAGATACCTGCCGGGAAGCTCGAAAAGGGCGAGGACCCGCTCGAGTGCGGAAAGCGCGAGCTCATAGAGGAAACGGGCTACGAGGGCGGCGAGTTCATACCGCTCGGCGTGTATTACGCAACTCCCGGATACTGCGAGGAAAAGCTGACGATATACCTTGCAAGGGACCTCAAATGGCGCGGGCAGCACCTTGACGAGGGAGAGTTCCTGAATGTCAGGAAATTCAGCCTTGACGAGCTGTATGAGATGGTGATGAACAACGAGATACACGACTGCAAGACGGCAATAGCGATACTGAAGGCATACGCGATAATTAAAAAATGAAATGATTTTTCCGAACCCGCGTGTCATCGGGGGAGCTCGAGGGTACTCCCTCGAATAAAATCACTTGCTTGCAAGCGGGTTTCGCGGAGCGAAACATACCTATAGCGGGTCGTAACGCGTGCGGAGCACCGTCAGGCCGCCCGTCCGCGCCGGTTTGAGATGACTTTGGATTACGAAGAACGCGGGCGGTAGGGCGGGTGTTTGAGCTGTAGTTTGCCAAGCTTTTAAAAGCTTGCGCCCGGGATTCCAAAGGGTATCGGCGAGGATGCCCTTTGGCGGGGTACCGAGCATATGGACATGAGATAAATCATATGGGGCAGAGCCCCGAGCGACATTATCGGTTATAGTTCCATAGACTATAAACAGCCGATACTTTTTATCAGCATCGGGGCGCTCCGCCCCCTGAGCCCCAGGCAAGAGGGTATTAATGCGAATACCCTCTTGACACCCACGCATAAACTTTTTCAAAAAAGTTTAATCAAAAACTTACAGCTCAGACACTTGCGCACGGGGCCACTTACGCCCCACGCGCAAAACTCGCTCAATGTATGTTTTGCTCCGCAAAACAAATTGAATTTCGCTCCGCGAAAGTATTATATAATGAAAGGAATGGTAGAAATGAAAATAAAAGCACTTTTTGCGGCGGCCATTGCGGCGGCGGCATTCTCAACTGCCGCATACGCCGAGGGCTTCCTCTACGGAGGCGATATAACACAGCTCAATTACGTTGAGGACAACGGCGGGAAATATTATGATCTTAACGGCGCCGAAAAGGACGCGATGGACATCCTTGATGAAAACGGCGTGAACGCGGTCAGGATAAGGCTGTCGAACACGACAGGCAAGGGCACCGGCGCCGAGGGCTATTACCTTCCCGAGGGGTATCAGGACCTTGAGGACTGCATAGACCTTGCAAAGCGCGCGTCGGAACGGGACATGGCGATACAGTGGACGTTCAACCTGTCCGACTACTGGCCCAACGGCCTAAGGCAGATGATACCCTCGGAATGGGTAAGCGAGATAGAAGCGGAGCTCGGCTATGACGTGAACGATGCGGAGTTCCTTGCCGCAATGACGGACGAGCAGCGCACTGAGATACAGGATATGCTCGGCGAGCTCGTTTACGGCTATGTGAAGGACGTGCTTGAGCGGCTCAAGGACGAGGGCATAACGCCGGAGTACGTTTCTCTCGGCAATGAGATGCAGGCGGGGATACTTTATCCGTTCGCAAACATAAACGGCGCAAACTACAATGTCGAAAAGAAGTCTCTCGTATACGGCGACGACAAGAGCGATACCGATGTTATCTGCCCGTCGAACGCCGGAGCGTTTGCAAATATCCTTAACAGGGGCTATGACGCGGTAAAGGAGGTCGACGAAAATATACAGGTAGTGCTCCACTGCGACGACGGCGGGCATATGGATACGTATGACCGATTTATCGGTACGCTTAACGAAAACGGTGTGAATTTTGATGTTATAGGCGCGTCGTATTATCCGGCATGGAGCCAGCTCGAGGTCGGGGCCGTCGTTGACTTTATAAACGAGGTCAGCAAAAAATACGGCAAGGACGTCCTTATAATGGAGACGGGCTATAACTGGAACGAAACGCGCAAGGACGGCTATCCGGGACAGCTCGCCGAGTTTGAGGGATATATGGAGAAATTCCCGTTCACCGAGGAAGGTCAGGCGGGATATATGAATGAGCTTATAACGGGGCTCAAATCAACAGAGCACTGCATAGGCTTCCTTTATTGGGACCCGATGCTTATTCACGTCGAGGACGAGGACGGTAATAACCTGGTCGGCTGGGCAGTAAAGGAGGAGGACGATAAGTCCGACGTGAACGTCGTTGAGAACAGCACGCTGTTCGATTTTGATGGGCACGCCCTTGAGGCGCTTGAGGTGATAAGGGATCACGCCGAAAACGGACGCTACATAAATCCCGTATACACTGACGGCGTCCTGACCTCGGTCAGCATAAGCGATACGATAAACGATGATTCAAGAGCGTATTGCTGCGGCGGTGAGATCACGCTGATAGACAGAGCTGCCGAAACCGGCACAGAGCCGGAGGCGGAACGGCAGGAAGCGACTGACGACAATGAGCCTGAGGTCGAAGTGGCTTTGTACCCGGCGGAAAAGGACGGCCTGTACGGCTATGTTGACGGTGACGGCAACATTGTGATAGATTATAAATATGTAGGAGCTGAAGAATTTTCTGAAGGATTGGCTTTAGTACATAAATCCGGTGCAATGGATGGAGAATATGGATTTATTAACGCTGACGGCGAAGAAGTAATACCGTGTATTTATAGTGATGCATGTAGTTTCAGTGATGGAGCAGCGCTTGTAACTGAGGCTAATCATACAGAGAATGAAGACTGGTATTATATAGATAAAAACTGTAACCGCCTGTTTGATACACAGTATCCGATAATGCGAAGCTTTCATGATGGCTATGCTTTGGTGTTGAAAGAGGGATATGGGTTCCCTGTACCTCCTTCTGTTGGTATCCCAAAGAAATGGGCATATATGACCAAAAGCGGAGAGTTTGCGAACGATATGGAATTTGATGACGCATACAGTTTCAGCGAGGGATATGCAATAGTGAAAAATAACGGAAAATGGGGTGTAATAGATACAGATTTTAATCTTGTTGTAGACTATAAGTATGACAATATAGGAAGCGGTTTTAAAAATGGAATTGTACCTGTTTATGATGAAAACTATGAAGTGCTATACTATATAACATATGATGGGACGATAGTGGAACAGTAAAATTTTTATTGACAGCAGAGCATTTACAGTGTATAATATACTTTAGCGCTTTAATGCGTTAAAGTGATAAGTAGGAAAGGATGATCAAAAACATGTCTGACTGGAAAATCCATACGCCCGCCGGTGTATCCGATATACTTCCGGATGAATGTGAAAAAAAGAAAGAGACGGAGTCTGTGCTGTGGTCGGTATTTTCGGCCGCGGGATATAGGGAAGTTGAAACTCCGTCGTTTGAATATTACGACTGCTACGCGGGCGAGGGCGGAGAGCTTTCGCAGGAGACCTTGTATAAATTCTTCGACGAGCAGGGCAGGATACTCGCATTAAGACCGGATTTTACGACCTCGATAGCGCGCATGGCGGCAACGAAGCTTGCCGATGCGCCGATGCCGCAGCGCTATCTCTATTCGGGCAACGTGTTCAGGATAGAGCAGTGCGAGGGCGCACGGAGAAGAGAGTTCACGCAGTGCGGCATAGAGCTGATAGGCTCGTACGCGCCTGCCGCAGATGCGGAGGTGATAGCCGCCGCGATGGAAGCGGTGCTTGCCGCCGGTATAGAGGATTTTACGATGGAGATAGGTCAGGTGGCGTTCTTCAACGGACTCGTTGAGCAGGCGGGGCTTGACCAGGCGACGACGGAAAAACTGAGGGAGCGCATCGACTCAAAGGACGGCGTCGGCATAAAGGCGATAGCCGATAAGCTCGGGATAGACGAGGACATAAAAAGGCTGCTTGTGGAGCTGCCGTATATGTTCGGCGATATGAGCGTGCTCGAAAAGGCGTATGTCCCGGGGCTGAACGAAACGTCAAGGGCGGCGCTCGATAATCTTAAGCGCATTTATGAGCTGCTTTGCCTTTACGGCTTTGAGGAATATATATCTATAGACCTCGGGATGCTCCAGAGCATCGATTATTATACAGGCTCGATATTCAAGGGCTATGCAAGAGGTCTCGGCTTTCCGATATGCGGCGGCGGACGGTACGATAACCTGATGGGACGCTTCGGGCGCCCTGCGGGAGCGGTAGGAGTCGCTCTGGGCGTGAACAGGATACTTGCCGCGCTTCCTGAGGGCGCGTCTGCTCCGGCAAAAATAAGCCGATCGCTGATATTTGCCGAAAAGAACGCAGAGGGTATCGGCTATGACCTTGCGTACAATCTGCGTGTAAACGGCTGCCTTGTCGAATATTATATAGGCGAGGGCGATTTTTCCGAGGCGGAGGAATATGCTGTCGATACAGGCTGCGGAAGCATGCTGAGGATATTTGCCGACGGACGGCTTTTGATAAAGGATCTTGCAAGGAACGAGGTCACAGAGACGACGGCGAATGAATTCCTCGGCTATTATGAAGAAGCGGACGGGCACGATCACGACTGTGACTGCGGATGCCATGACCATCATCATGACCACGGCTGCGGATGCTGAGTAAAACACGGTTTATAGGTTTGCCGAAAACCTAAATACATTATAATAAGGGAAAGCAAATGGATTATTTAACGGTGGCGCTTGCCAAGGGAAGGCTTGCGGAGCTTGCGATGGACATATTCTCGGATATAGGCATGGACTGTTCGGAGATGAAGGAGAAGACGCGCAAGCTGATATTTACGAACGAAGAGAAGAAGATGAAATTTATCCTTGTAAAGGCGTCGGACGTGCCGACGTATGTTGAGCACGGCGCGGCGGACATCGGCATCGTCGGCAAGGATACGCTGCTTGAGGAAAGCAGGAATATTTACGAGATGGTGGACATGGGTTTCGGGAAATGCATGATGGCCGTATGCGGACCGAAGGAGCTAAAGGGAAAGTACGACAAGATAACGAACCTGCGCGTTGCGTCAAAATACACGCACATCGCCGAGAAGTTCTTTAATGAGGAAAAGGGCATGACTGTCGAGCTTATAAAGCTAAACGGCTCGGTAGAGCTTGCGCCGCTCGTGGGACTTTCCGACGTTATAGTCGATATTGTGGAGACAGGCAAGACGCTCAGAGAAAACGGGCTTGACGTGCTCGAGGAGGTATACCCTCTGAGTGCGCGGTTTGTCGTAAACAAGGTCAGCATGAAGATGGAAAAAGAGCGCATAATGGACATCGTAGAAAAATTTAAGGAAAGAGTTGAGGGCTGATGAGGATATATCCTGCTATCGATATAAAAGAGGGCAAATGCGTAAGGCTTTTGCAGGGACGATTTTCGGATATGACGGTATACGGCGACGACCCGGTTGAAACGGCAAAAAAGTGGGAGTCGCTCGGAGCGGAGTATATACACGTCGTCGATCTTGACGGCGCGCTGAAGGGCCGCGGAGTGAACGAGGATATAATAAAGAGGATATGCGGGGCGGTCTCGGCGCCCGTTCAGACGGGCGGCGGCATACGCACGATGGAGGACATCGAGGCGAAGTTTGCCTGCGGTATAAGCCGCGTGATAATCGGCACAAAGGCCGTTTCGAGTCCTGAGTTTATAAAAGAGGCCGTAGAAAAATACGGTGACAGGATCGCTATCGGCATAGACGCGAAGGACGGCTATGCTGCGGTCGAGGGCTGGGAAAGGAGCAGCGGGTTTGCGGCTGTTGATATGGCGAAAAGCATGGTATCGATGGGCGTGAGGACGATAATTTATACAGATATTTCGACAGACGGCACACTGAAGGGCCCGAACCTTGAGGCGATGCGCGAGATGGCGCAGAGCGTGGATGCAGACGTCATAGCCTCCGGAGGCGTGGGGTGCCTTGAGCATATAAAGTCGCTTGTGAGCGCCGGAGTTGAGGGCGTTATAGTCGGGCGCGCTTTGTATACAGGCGACGTGGATCTGAAAGAAGCCATTGAGGCTGTCAGATGAGGAAGGTAGTCAGCCTTACGCGCCGGGCGATAGAGGATTATAATATGATAGACGAGGGCGACAGGATAGCCGTCGGAGTTTCTGGCGGCAAAGACAGCCTTGTTTTGCTGTGCGCGCTTGCGGAGCTGTCGCGGTATTATCCCAAGAAATTTACCGTCGTTGCGCTCACGCTCGATATGGGCTATGACAGCGACCTTTCGGAGATAGAGAAGCTCTGCTCGGAACTCGGCGTTGAGTATCATATAAAAAAGACGAATATCTGGAACGTCATATTCGATATACGCCATGAAAAGAACCCGTGTTCGCTCTGCGCCAAGATGCGCCGCGGCGCGCTGACTGATTTTGCGATAGAGCACGGCTGCCGTAAGATTGCCCTAGGGCATCACAATGACGACGCACTTGAAACGTTCTTCCTGAGCCTGATGTACGAGGGCAGGATACATTGCTTTTCGCCTGTTACTCATCTTGACAGGCGCGGGGTCTATCAGATACGCCCGATGATATACGTGCGCGAGCGCGATATACGCGGCGCGGTAAGAAACTGCGGCATTGTCACGGTAAAGAGCAAATGCCCCGCCGACGGCGTGACGAAGCGTCAGGAAATGAAGGAGCTTATAAAACGCCTCGAAAAGGAGCAGCCGCCCGGGCTGAGGAAGAGGCTGTTCAGAGCGATACAGGGGAGCGCGATAGATGGCTGGCGCATTTAAATTACTTTCGCGGAGCAAAATTCAATTTGTTTCACGGAGTGAAACTTACCTATAGCGAGTTTTGCGCGTGGGGCGTAAGGTGCCCCGGGCGCAAGTGTTTGAGCTGTAAGTTTTTGATTAAACTTTTTTGAAAAAGTTTATGCGCGGGTGTCAAGAGGGTATTCGCATTAAACCCCTTTGGCGGGGATTCGGCAAAATAAAAAGTTTGCAAGCTGCTTGACGGGGCAGAGCCCGAACGGCATTTTGGTCGCGGGGTTCGGGGCTGCGTAAGTCCCGATGCCGTTATGAAAAAAGCAGCGGTAAATTGCTGTCTATGGGATTTTGAAGCACATATAAATCATTATCCATAGCCGCCGTGTGGGGTTCTGCCCCATTTTAGTTTCAGCGTATACCCGTATGCACGGTACCCCGCCAAAGGGTATCCTCGCCGATACCCTTTGGAATCCCGGGCGCAAGCTTTCAAAAGCTTGGCAAACTACAGCTCATACACCCGCCATACCGTCCGCGTCCTTCGCATGTTTAAGGTTATCTCAAACCGGCGCGGGCGGGCGGCCTGACGGTGCTCCGCACACGTTACGACTCACTATATGTATGTTTCGCTCCGCGAAACCCGCTTGCAAGCAAGCGATTTCAATTCGATGGGGCTCCCTCGAGCTCCCCGAGAAAAATGAATATTATACTGTATAAATGATAAAATATACATAACAATCATACAAAGATAAGCCGCCAAAACCGGCCTATTTGTTTATTTTTTCGAAAAAAAGGTATTGCATTTTTATTCAGGATATAGTATAATTGTTACCATAATCGAAAAAGGGGAAGATAACAATGCTTAAGGATATAATAGAGCTTGATAAAAAATATTATATGAATATCTTCGGCGACAGGCTGCCGGTCTGCTTTGCAAGAGGCAACGGCATGAAGCTCATCGCCGACGACGGCAGAGAATATTATGATTTTCTTGGAGGGATAGCCGTAAACGCGCTGGGTCACAGCCACCCGGCGTTTATAAGAGCCTTAAAAACGCAGCTCGACAAGCTGATACATACGTCGAGCCTGTATTACATAGAGAACCAGGCGAAGCTGGCGCAGAAGCTCGTTGAAAATTCCTGCGCCGACAGGGTCATGTTCTGCAACAGCGGAGCCGAGGCGAATGAGGGCGCGATGAAGCTCGCAAAGATATATTTTTATAAGAAGGGCTCGGAGCGATATGAGATAATAACGCTGAACAGTTCATTTCACGGCAGGACGCTCGCGACTGTTGCGGCGACGGGACAGCCGAAATACCAGGCTCCGTATAAGCCGCTTCTTCCGGGAGTAAAGCAGGTTGTGCCGAACGATATAAATGCATTGAAGGCTGCGGTCACCGATAAGACAGCTGCTGTCATGATAGAGACGATACAGGGCGAGAGCGGAGTTCATCCCATGAGCGAGAGCTACCTGAGAGAGCTCAGGAGCTTCTGCACAGAAAACGGCATACTACTGATATTCGATGAGGTCCAGACCGGGATGGGCAGAACGGGACATATGTTCTCGAGCCAATACTTCGGTGTTTATCCCGATATCTTTACGTGTGCAAAGGCTCTCGGAGGCGGTATCCCGATAGGCGCGGTATGCGCCGTTGATGAGGTAGCGGCGGCGTTCGAGCCGGGCGACCACGGAACGACGTTCGGCGGGAATCCGTTTGCAACGGCCGCAGGACTTGCGGTATTCGACATACTTGAAAAAGAGGGGCTTGTCGAGAACGCAAGGAAAATGGGAGAATTCTTTATGGAGAAGCTTCGTGCCGTTCAGGAGAAATTCCCCGATAAGGTAAAAGAGGTCCGCGGCGCGGGACTGCTCATAGGGATAGAGCTTGCGCCGGAGATCGCCAAGGCCGTTTCTCAGAAGATGTTTGAGGACGGTCTGCTCGTCAGCCTGTGCGGCGGAATAACAATAAGGATAGCGCCGCCTCTTATAATCAATAAAAACGATATAAACATGTTCGCAGCGGAGCTTGCAACGGCTCTCAAGAGCGTGTAACGAAAACCGAAAGGAGATATATAATTATGAAGGACCTGATAAGCCTGCACGACCTAAGCGCGGAAGAGGTAAAGGAACTCCTGACGCTCGGTCTTAAGCTGAAAGATGAAAATAAAAAAGGAATAAAGCATCATATATTAAAGGGCAAAACGCTCGGTATGATATTCACAAAATCATCGACGAGGACGCGTGTTTCGTTTGAGGTGGGAATGACTCAGCTCGGCGGATACCCGCTGTTCCTGTCGTCGAACGATATCCAGCTAGGCAGGGGCGAATCTATACACGACACTGCAAAGGTGCTCGAGCGTTATCTGGACGGGATCATGATAAGGACGTTTGCGCATTCGGACGTTGTGGAGCTTGCCGAGGAGGCAAGCATCCCTGTGATCAATGCTCTGACAGACCTGCTCCACCCGTGCCAGGTGCTTGCCGACCTTATGACGGCATATGAGCACAAGGGCAGGCTTGAGGGATTGAAGCTCGCATACGTCGGCGACGGGAACAACATGGCGCATTCGCTGATGTACGGCTGCGCAAAGGCGGGGCTTGACTGCGCTATAGCTACTCCGGCTCAGTACCGGTGCGACGCGGAAGTCGTAGAAAACGCAAAGAGCGACTTCAAGGCCTCGGGACACAGCCTTATCCTGACAGAGGATCCGTTCGAGGCTGTAAAGGACGCCGACGTTGTCTACACCGACACATGGGTATCGATGGGTCAGGAATCCGAAAAGGAAGAGAAAATAAAGGTATTC
>CALXRY010000051.1 GCA_944390955.1 uncultured Clostridia bacterium
ATATGATACTATATAGCTTTTCGAGCCTATTCTGTCCTCAAATACCTGAACATGGATGTCGCTTAGGCTGCTTAGCCTGTCTGACAACGCATATTCCTCGATCTGAGGCTCTGGAGTGGTTCTGGCATATTTAATTGAATGATCCCTTCCGATAAACATGATATTTTCGTCATCATGTCCGAACAATATATCGGAAATCAGAGCATCAAAGCTTTGTTTTTCGATCATAAAAAGTATCATGCTGTTGCCGTCAAGAAACGGCAGCTGTGCAATAAGTGTGATAATATCTGAATTTTGGCTAACGTTAAATTTTAAAATTGATTCATCAGCAGAAATTTCCGCAATTGTCTCCGATGGCGTAAGACCGTTCCCAAGATAATTCCGTATAAAGTCATCCGAGGAATATTCGGAATTTGCGGTAAGCACATACGGGCTGTCCGAGGAATATATGCCTACATCAAAAAATAGGTTGTCACGGGCAGTTATATTTTTTAATTGCTGCTGTATAAGATAATAATCATACTGATCCGCAGATGCCAGATTCAAATCTTCGAGGATCGAAAGCTCATAGCTTGCGTCTATCACTCTCTCGAGGCATGTATCCATTTGCGAAACAGTTTGAGTCATTTTATATTCATGAGTGTCAAGGGTTTCCTGCTCCACGTTCTCTTCAAATATCGTATAAACGATAATAAAAAACAACATAGGGATACATAGAAGAGCTATATATGTAACAATGTATTTAAAATACACTGAATTAGTATCAATAAATTTTTTTTCATTGTTGCGTGATCCTTTCAGGCTGTGGTGAAAATACAGCGCAATATGCATTATAAAATAAATAGATGTTTAAAACAAAAGTACCAAAACTATATACACCTGAATTAAGAATATCTTACTTCATGTAAATAATATAATTATTATATAATATTTAAAGCATATTGTCAAGCAAATGGCGCTTCCTCTGTATTTGTCAGTCGGTTGAATCAAGCCACATCTTAACTGACATAGAATATTCACGCGGTGACATTCCAACTATTTTTTTGAATTGCTTTGAAAAGTGGTGAATAGAGTCATAACCCAGCTGATAGGAAATTTGTGTTATATTAAGATTGCCTTCGCGTATCAGCTGTTTTGCTTTGTCAATGCTTATATTTCTAAAATAAGTAATAGCGCCCATGCCGGTATATTCTTTAAACAGCCTTTTGAGTTCGCTGCTGCTTATATGCAGCCCTGAGCATATATCACTTATCGTGAGGTTTTCGCTTATATGCGAATACATATATTTAAGGGCGCTGTCAAGTACGGCGTTCTTATTTACCACTGTGCTTATGAGGTTATGTTTGACTGTACTTTGGGATGAGTAAAATGACAGAAGAAGCTCTTCTACATAAAGGTTTATATACTGTTCGGCAAGAATGTTGCTGCTTTTAACAAGCTTCTTTACAAATGGATCGTCCAGACGTGTTGTAAATGCTTGTTTGGCATAGCGTATGATCTCAGCAATAAGATCCTTTTCTTTTTGGTAGACCTGCATTGTTTTGTCTTCAAAATAACTCATAAACGGAGAGTGGCATTCAAATGATATGACAATCACATTCGGAGCCGTTTTGCCGTTGGCGCGTATATTATGAAATTGCATCGGTTTATGAAAAACGGCATATCCGGATTTTAAAGTATGCCATTCACCGTTGAAAAATACACAGACATCGCCCTTGTCCGCATATACAAGCTCCCAGAAATCATGGCTTTCACCTTGAAAGAGAAAATCCTTGTCATATTCAAAATAATGTACCGTTATAACTGATGAGACTTCAAAAGCCCTTGCAAGTTTTGTTCTTTCAAAATCATCCATTATGAAAAGTATTCTCCCTTCAGCATGCAGCAACAGTTGTTATATGGCATGATTATGCTGCATTAATCAGCCTATAAATTCAATATTATGCGTAATTTAAGTATATGTATATTATATCATATCAAAAATTTTCTTACAATAATTTTATTTTAAATATAACTGAATCGACAAATTTATGCTCTGTTTTTATAAATACAAAGCGGTAGCAGGCTGTTATTATATAAGTATAGTCGGTGACGGAGTAAATAAAAATAATCTTTTTGGACAACTCAGCAAGCGTTGGACGCAAAAAAAGAATGAAACAGCCAAATGAAAAGGATTTTATTACCGTTGCAGGAAGATATAGAATGGAACTGTTGCGGGCATAAATTGTTCGTGCGTGAATCTATAAAATCGCTTAAGGATAATATTTTGCCGGTGATTAATGGCACGGCATAGATGATTTATGGAAAATGATTAAAATCATATAAAGGAGAACAGAGAAAATGAAAAATGAAATGATAAGACCTATACCGGCGAGTAAGCCGAACAAATATCAACAGGAGCAATGGACAGAAAGTTCGGTATGTTTATACACTTTGGAGTGAATACATTCGGCAATGTTGAATGGTCCGATGGGAGCATTCCCGCGCTGAGCTATCAGCCGAAAACAGTTGATGCAGACCAGTGGGTAAGAACAGCATATGAGGCAGGAATGAATTATGTCGTATTGGTAACAAAGCATCATGATGGTTTTTGTTTATGGGATACTAAATACACTGAATACTGCGTAAGAAATTCCGGCAATAAAACGGACGTTGTTATGGCAGTGTCAAATGCTTGTAAGAAATACGGCTTGAAGCTCGGATTATATTATTCGCTTTGGGACAGGAGCGAGCCGAGCTATAAGCAGGACTTTTCAGGACGTTATCTTGATTATATGCAGAATCAGCTTACGGAGCTGCTTGGCGGGAAATACGGCGAGGTAGTAGAGCTTTGGCTGGACGGCCCGTGGGATAAAGCAAGGAGTGAATGGCAATTCGAGAGACTGTACGATTATGTAAAAAGAATGCAGCCGAAATGTCAGATAGGGATCAACCATACTGTTGGAGATGATTTTGACCGTGCGTCCGGACCGGAGGAAAGATATTTGCCCAAGAATTATCAAGAGGGTGATCCGCTGCGTATGTTCCCATGTGATTTTCGGCTGTGGGATCCGCATATGTGCGCAGATCCCGATCCCAAGATCTATACATATCAAAACAACAGCTATTATCTGCCGTTTGAAATGACTATCTGCTCACGAAAGGAGTTCAGCTGGTTTTATTCAAATATATATGATAACAAGGAGCTGCAGGATCTGGATGAGGTAGTGCAGAATTGTCGTACGATATTTAAGACTGAAAATATGGCCGTCATCAATATGCCGCCTACAACGGATGGGGTGTTGGTAAAGGCAGATGTTGAACAGCTGATGCAGATCGCGGATAGGCTCGGTACAAGAAGAAAAGTTTAATGGATATTCTTGAAGTGATTTTTTAGGATAGATTTAGGATAGATTTAGGATAGATTATTGATGCCTTAAAAAAAAAAAATCTCATAGATATAATGATTTTAAAGCAATTTAAAATAAAAAATGAGGTGTTAGTTTGATGCCTCCAGGAAATGAAAGGAGCTAAAGAAATGAAAACGGTTCTTGTTGTAATGGCGGCGGGCATGGGAAGCCGCTTCGGAGGATTAAAACAGGCGGAGCCTGTTTCGGCAGACGGAAGGAGCATACCGGATTTTTCTGTATACGATGCAAAGCGCGCCGGCTTTGACAAGGTGATATTCATAGTGCGGGAGGATATGAAGGAGGACTTCATAAACCTTGTGGGAAACAGGATAGAAAAGATGATCGAAACGGAATACGTAATACAGGAAACAGATTCTCTTCCAGAGGGAAGAACGAAACCGTTCGGAACGGCTCATGCAATATTATGCTGCCGTGATGCCATCGACGGACCGTTCGCTGTAATAAACGCGGATGATTATTACGGAAGAAATGCGTTTTTTGATATATGCAAGCATCTGAAAAACGCAAAACGCGGAGAATTTGCAATGACGGCATATAAGCTGAAAAATACAATAAGCGAAAACGGGACCGTATCGAGGGGAATATGCTCTGTGAAGGACGGCTATCTAGAGGGCGTTACGGAGCACACCAAAATAACTTTTGATATGAAATCCATTGGCAACGGCAAGGAAGAGCAGCTGAGCGGCGATGCTGTAGTATCGATGAATTTATGGGGCTTTACGCCGGATATTTTTGAAACGCTGGAGCGTGAATTTGAATTTTTCATGAAGAACGCTGACCTTGCAAAAGATGAGTTCTTTATCCCGTCGGTTGTTCAGAAGATGATTTCAGAAGGAAGCGCATCGGTAAAGGTATATCAGAATAACGACAAATGGTACGGTATAACCTACCGCGAGGATCTTGATTCGGTTAAAAATAAGATAGGAGAATATATCAATGAAGGACTTTACAATTAATTTTGATGAGCTGTTTGCGGAATTTCGTCCGGATGAAAAGGTATTGTCTGCCGAGCCGTATGGAGAGGGGCATATAAACAGAACGTATCTTGTGTGCACGGACGACGGCAAATATATCCTTCAGCAGATAAATAACGATGTTTTCCCAAATGTCAAGGAGCTGATGGAAAACATTTTGAATGTTACCGAATTTCTTAAGAGCAGGAACGCAGAAACACTCAACGTTATAAAGACTGTACGCGGCGAAGCGTTCTTTGAACAGGACGGTGCGTATTTCAGAGTATATGATTTTATAGAAAATACGGTCACATACCAGAGCGCCGACAGCCCCGAGATCCTTGAGGAATCGGGATATGCATTCGGAAATTTCCAAAGGCTGCTGTCGGATTTTGATTCGACGTTGCTGCATGAAACGATAGCTGATTTCCATAACACTCCAAAGCGCTTTGTGAATTTTGAAACGGCGGCGGAAAAGGACGTACTGTCACGTCTTGACGAGTGCAGAGCCGAGGCCGAGTTTATTATTAGCCGCAAGGACACTTTAAGGAAAATAACGGAAGGCATAGAAAACGGATCGATCCCCTTGAGAGTTACTCATAATGATACAAAGCTCAACAATATACTTATGGATGCTGAGACGAACAAGGCGCGTGCAATAATCGACCTCGATACCGTTATGCCGGGGTCTATGCTGTATGATTTCGGCGATTCGATACGCTTTGGGACATCTACGGCTGCCGAGGATGAAAAGGATCTTGATAAGGTGCATTTTGATATCGATCTGTATAAGGCATATGAAAGTGGCTTTACGCGCGCTATGGGCGACAGCATGACTGATGAGGAGCGCAAACTCCTGCCGTACAGCGCATACCTCATGACGATGGAATGCGGAATGAGATTTTTGACAGATTATTTGCAGGGCGATACATACTTTAAGATAAAATATCCGGAGCATAATCTTGTCAGATGCCGTACGCAGCTTAAGCTGGCGAAAGAGATGCAGGAGCGTTTCAAGATTTTTTCAGATGTCAAAAAATAAAAAATCGGAACTTGAATGTGGTATGAAAAACAGCCCGATTTCCGAAGGGGAGTCGGGCTGTTTTTATTGTGTCTTTTTTTATGACATGACAGAAAATCAAGCTGCATACAGAATATAAAACCATAAAGCGAAAATTGTCACTTAAGTGCAAAAAATAGATGTTGACTTGAATTAATTGTGAATGATATAATAGCTGTAATTTATGAAGCAGGACAAAGATCGATGCGGCATAAACTGATTAAAAAACAGCGAGGTGACAGCACGTGGAAATAAAAAAATGGAAAATGAATTTTATGGAGTATAGGGACTTGGAATGCACGGTACCGTGTTCAATGTATTCGGTGCTTCTGGAGAACAAGCTCATAGACGATCCGTTTTACGGAGAGAATGAGCAGGAGGCCGAAAAATTATCTGAAAATGACGTTGAGTTTTACACATGCATAGACGTTACATGTGAACAGTTGAATTGCGAGCATGTGATTTTGAAATTTTACGGAATAGATACTCTGAGCGATATTTATATAAACGGGCGATTTCTTGGAAAGACCGAGAATATGCATTTGATGTATACATTTGACGTAAAGGAATATCTGACGGATGGCAAAAATACAATAAGCATAAAAATATCGTCTCCTATACGGTATGTAAAAGATATATACCGCCGTCACAGATTATGGTCGAGCGAGGAATCGACCGAGGGGATCTTTTATATAAGAAAGGCCTATTATATGTTCGGCTGGGATTGGGGTCCGAAGCTGCCTGATATGGGTATATTCAGGAATGTCGAGCTTGAATGCTATGACGGTATACGTCTGGAAAATTTTATTGTAATACAGAACCACTGTAAAAATAGTGTTGAGCTTGATATTGAAATAGAAACAACAGGTGCTGCTGATGGCTATGCATATGAAATAGAAGCGGACGGACGTACAATACGAAGCGAGTTGCCGAGACTGAATTTTGTGATAAACGACCCGAAGCTCTGGTGGCCGAACGGATACGGAGAGCAAAATCTTTATGATATAACGGTAAGGCTGTTCCATGGCGGAGAAATTGCGGATACAATGACAAAGACAATAGGTCTGCGCACACTCGATGTGAGCACAGAGGACGATAAATACGGACGTGAATTTTGCTTTGTGGTAAACGGTGTCAAAATTTTTGCAATGGGCGCAGATTATATCCCAGAGGACAATATACTTCCGAGGTGCAGCTATGATAGAACGGATAGATTGCTGCGCGAGTGCGTTGACGCAAACTTTAACTCGATCCGTGTTTGGGGAGGCGGGTATTATCCCGACGATGGGTTTTATGATCTGTGCGACAGATACGGTCTGATCGTATGGCAGGATTTTTGCGTTGCCTGTGCAAACATATGGCTGACAAAGGAGTTTGAGGAAAATATCACAAAGGAAGCGATTTATAATGTGAAGCGTCTGCGTCACCATGCCTCGCTCGGGCTGCTGTGCGGGAATAACGAGATGGAGACGTGTGTCCGTGATTGGGGAAAGGATGACAGTCTTCTTGTTAAGATGGATTATCTGAGACTGTACGAGTATATTCTCCCGGAGCTTTGCAGGCAATATGCGCCTCAAACCTTCTACTGGCCTTCGTCTCCGTCAAGCGGAGGCGGCTTTGACGATCCGAATAGCGAAAATATCGGAGACGTACATTTTTGGGATGTATGGAACGGTGGGCGGCCGTTTGAGGAATACCGCAAATATTATTTCAGGTTCTGTTCGGAGTTTGGCTTTCAGTCGCTCCCGAGCATGAAAACAATAAAGAGTTTTGCGGCGCCGGAGCAGCTCAATCTGTTTTCGCCTGTGATGGAAAATCATCAGAAGCACATGAACGGAAATAAAAAGTTCCTTATGTACAGTGCCGACAGGTATCTTTATTCTACAAGCATGAGATCGGTTGTATATGCTTCGCAGCTGGTGCAGGCAGATGCGATACGATACGGCGTTGAGCATTTCAGGGCCAACCGCGGCAGATGTATGGGCGCGATTTATTGGCAGCTGAATGACTGCTGGCCGGTAGCTTCATGGTCTTCTATCGACTGCTTCGGAAGAAGAAAGGCGCTGCATTATGCAGCAAAGAAATTTTTTGCGCCGGTGCTCCTGAGCCTCCATGAGGACGGATATAATGTGAGGCTGAATATTTCAAACGAGACGATGAACGATTTCTCCGGGACAGTTGTATGTGAGATAAAGGATACTGGCTTTAAGACGCTTTTCAAGACTGCGGTAAAAGCAGATACGGATGCACTGACGGCACATTTTATAGGAGAATATGATCTTACGGAAAAAATTAAAAATGTACGGCAAAATTTCCTCGTGTGCACCTTGTACGACAATAACGGCAGAAGGCTTATGGAGCAAACACTGCTTTTTGTAAAGCCGAAGCGCTTTGAGTTCAAGAAACCGGTATTTGATGTAAAGATAACAAAAAACGGAGATGAAGCGGAAATAACAATAAAAAGCAATATATATGCCGCAAATGTTGAAATAGATTTCAGCTCGTTTGATATTGCACTGAGCGATAATTATTTTGACATAACCTCAGATGAGGGAATGACAGTATACACAAAAACAGAAAAGAGCGTAGCGGAGCTTGAGGAAGCGATTAAGATTCGTTCGGTATATGATATAAGATAAAAATATATGACGGCAAAAATAATCAGATGTTAACAAGGAATGAAGATTGATTTTCACAAATAGTCCTGATAAAATCTTAGTATAGTGTAACAAGCTGAACAAAGATAGGAGGGAATTTATGTGAAAACAATTTTTACAAAGCTCGCATCAATATGCTTAGCGGCCGGAATGATCCTTAACGCCGGCGCGTATGCACAGGTTTTAAGAAGCAGCAGTACGAGCTTTGATGATTTTACGGAGGTAAGGCAGGAGTCGCTGCTGAGCTGCGAATTTGGCAACATGCCGGAGGCGGGCTCGGAATACGGAGATATGTATACGTGGACTCCCGAAACGGGAGTGTTCGGCAAGAGCGACAGCGATACATCATTTCATTTTTCTTCGGAGCTTGACGCTGCTTCGCTTCCATCGGCCAATACAAATCCGTATCTGCAGTTTAACATAAGGGATAACGGCTATGAAAAGGGTCAGGTGGCTCATATTTCCTTTAATCTCGCAAGGAGCGGCGGCTCGACCAATATGTATGTTCAGGTAAGACCTAATACGGCAGACGGCGAAAGCAAGTGGTTCTCACTTCAGTCTGCTTTAAGCCTGCGTACATGGATAGAAAACGGAGATGTTATTCTGATAAATGACCAGCAGCATTCCGATAACCTTGAGTATGGCAGATGGTATAAGATAGACCTTGTATATTATCCGCTGTATGATACCGTTGTCGACGGAGCAAGCGGTGAATATACGGTAATGGATATGTATATAGACGGTGAAAAAATACTCGATAAATTCGTAATGGACGCTGATGGATATATGGACGGATACCAGACGATGACGGGTATTTCGTTTATCAGGTTTGCATTTGACCCGCGTTCTGCGGACGGCGTATATCCGAAAACCGACATATATCTTGACGATATAAAGTATGAGCTGCTTGACGAGGATCCTACGATCGCGGACAGCTCGGAGTATATCCAAAGCAGCGTATTTGAGATAGATTATGCGAATAATACAGTACCGCACGTATATCTGTATACGCCTGCCTCGATGCTGCTCGACGGGCTTACACTGCTTGATGGCTGTACGGCCGAGGTGGTCGATGCGGATGGATATACGGTAGACGGCTCGGCAGACCTTGAAACCGGCATGATGCTTGTTGTTTCAAAGCAGGACGACGAAGCAAAGACGTATACGATAAATGTGCATGATACAGCCGTTGATGTGGATTTTGACGACTGGGATAACAAGTTCTATTACGGAGGTCCGAACAACGATTACAACGGCTATTCGTTTGCGGGCCCCACTCTTTCGGATGATGTCCTGCCGTCTGAGGTTGCATATATGGAGACTGTCAGCGAGCCGGGCAGAGGAAATGTGCTGCATACGCACAGTGAATCAGATTACAGCACCGCAGGATATTCGCATATGAACCTTATAAAAAATGAGACCCCAGCAAGAGATGAGATCGGCTCGAAATTCATAATGGAATATTCGGCAAAGATTGGCGAAAACTCAAGCACAGGACTGCAGTGCAAATATTATAATAAGTCGGGCTCGGAGATTTTCTCAAATCCGATATATTTTAGCAACGGGACGATAAAAGTGTTCGACACGATAATAGGTACATATGTAAATAACAGATGGTATGATATAAAGGCATACTGTGACAGCACCACAGGAGAGGTGGTCGCATACATAAACGGCATTGAGGCATACCGCGGAACAGACAGCTCTGTGGGCAATTTTAATTATTTCAGTAATATACGCCTTATACAGCATTACTGTGTTGAAAATATCACAGAAGATACTTGGATAGATAATATAAAGATCTACGGCGCATCGGGGCTTACAGACAGCTTCCTTGCGACTATGGACAATACCTTGTCATCTGATCGCTACTTTGTTGACGGCGAATATATAAACGGCTACTACGGTCTTACAGCCGGAGAGCTTGTGAGCTATGCCGTTGTAAGCGAAGGAGCGTCGGTAGAGGTCTTTGAAGAAGACGAGATAACGCCTGTCGACGATGACGCACCAGCTCAAAAGGGCATGATAGTCCGCGTGACCTCAAAGGGAGGCAGCAGCTATAAGAATTATATCCTGGATATTGAACGTTATAATGTCAGCAGAGTAGATTATACAGTAAACGGAAAAAACACGAATCAAAAATTTGCTCCCGGAGAACTTAAAGTAAATGTCAGTGTGACTAATTATGTTGAAGAATCGATGAATGTGACGCCGATAATAGCCCAGTACAGGGACGGCGTTCTTGAGAGGCTCTCATTTGAGACCGTTTCCGCAGAAGGAAGAGGTACTGTTTCTGAGGTGGCTGCGGAGATGGAAGTAACGGAAACGGAAGGAACAACGATCAAAATAATGGTGTTTGACAGTATGAACGAAATGAATTCAATAGCGGAATCAATAGAACTGCAGCCGTTTTCAAGCGAGCAGATAGAAAGCGTAGAGGTGTATTATCCGAATTATACCACAAAGGCCATCACCTTCAGCTTTGACGACTGCATTATACAAGACGCTCGTATAGCAGAGATTTTTAACGATGCAGGGCTAAAGGCAACCTTTAATCTCAAAACAGATAATTTTACCGAGCTTTCCGAAGCAGGACAACAAGATGTCTATGAGCGGTATCAGGGACATGAGGTGGCAAACCACACAAGAACGCATCCGAGAATGTATCTGACGGAGGATACCTTGATAGACGGTATCACCTACAGTCCGTTGACATTAGAGGAATGCGAGGAGGATATTTACCGTGGAATGGAGGATATCGAGGGCTTGTTCGGCGTAACTCCGGAGGGCTTGGTATGGCCGTATACGCGTCCGAGCGCAAGAAGCGACTATGATGAGCTTATCGAATATATCAGGAGTCTTGGAGTAAAGTATATAAGACCGATCGATACAACAGGTAATTTTGATTTGCCGGACGACTGGTATAACTGGAAACCTACGTGTCATACGGATTCGATAAAATATTATATCGACAACTTCCTGAGCCTTGACACCAACGGCGAGCTGAAACTGTTCTATATATGGGGACACGGCTTTGAACTTGACGAGACATATGATCCTTCCAATACCTCAAAATTCAGGTGGTCTGACCTTGAAGCGCTTGCCGAAAGGCTCAAGGACCGCGATGACGTCTGGAAGGCGACTAATATCGAAATATACGATTATATAGAAGCGGCAAGAGGGCTGGAGATCGATTATGAAAACAATATTATTACAAATCCGTCCGATGTTGACGTATATGTTCAGATAAACGGTATCAATTCGGTGATACCTGCAAATGGAACAGGGGCACTGTAAATAATAGGCGGTTCTGTGTGGTCAAATTAGGGGTCCGCGGAAAAAGATGTGTAAGCAATATCTGACAAACCTCGACAAGGTGAAAATTACAGGTATAAGCTTAACATGACTTGTCAATAATACTATTGGCTTTTACCTCTCGACAGGATACGGC
>CALXRY010000052.1 GCA_944390955.1 uncultured Clostridia bacterium
GTTGTGCAGAGCAATAATGAGATACGCGATCTTATGAACAAGGAGCAGCTTGAGATAGAGCGTATACTTGCGGAATTGAGCGTGGCAGCCGCAGAAAATTCACATGCAATATTCGTTGCGCAGAGGAGCGCACGGGAGCTTGATTTTATGTTCTGCAAGGGCAGGATGTCGATAGATATGGACGCACGCGAGCCTAAGCTCAATGATGATGGACGAATCGTGCTCAAAAAAGCGCGCCATCCGCTCATAGATAAGGACAAAGTCGTGGCGAATGACATAGAACTCGGCAATGCTTTTGATACGCTCGTTGTAACGGGCCCTAACACAGGTGGAAAAACGGTGACGCTTAAGACAGTAGGACTGTTTTCCCTTATGGCTGCTTGCGGGCTTCACATAAGCGCCGCCGATAACAGCGAAACGGCGGTATTTGAAAATGTATTTGCCGATATAGGCGACGAGCAGTCGATCGAGCAGAGCCTGTCGACGTTTTCATCGCATATGGTAAATATCGTAAATATACTGAACAGCATAGACGGCAGCTGCCTTGCGCTTTTTGACGAGCTCGGCGCGGGCACCGACCCCACCGAGGGAGCGGCGCTTGCGATAGCGGTGATCGAATATCTCAGAGTGCGCGGGGTAAGAACTGTGGCAACGACGCATTACAGTGAGCTGAAGCTCTTCGCGCTTTCTACGGACGGAGTGGAGAATGCTTCATGCGAATTTGATGTTGCGACGCTGAGACCGACATATAAGCTCAATATAGGCGTACCAGGAAAATCTAACGCATTTGCGATTTCGAGGCGTCTGGGGCTTAACGATGCAGTTTTGTCAAGGGCAAACGATATATTGTCGGACGAGGATATAAAATTTGAGGATGTTATAACCGATCTTGAGCAGAACCGGGCGCGTGCAAGAAAGGACGCGGACGAGGCTGCAAGGAACAAGCGTGAGCTTGCGGATCTTCGCAAAAAGCTTGAGGACGAGCGCGTAAAGCTAAAGGAGAGCAAATCTCGTATACTTGACGACGCGCGCCGCGAGGCGAAGATACTCATAATGGACGCAAAGGACGAGGCAAATTCAATAATCCGCGACCTTGAGAAAATGCGCCGACAGGGCATAGCCGCAGGGGCTGACCTGTCGGACAAGACAGCAAAGGCACGTGAAAAGCTCAAGAAGAGAGAGGACAGCATAGACTCGGCTATGGCACGCGCCGCAAAGCCCAAGAAAACGTATGTTGAGCCGCCCAAGGACCTCAAGCCCGGAGCGCTTGTAAAGATAGTCGACATGAACCAGGAGGCCACTGTATTGAATCCGCCCGACAGAAAGGGCATGGTGAGGGTGCAGGCCGGCATAATAAAAATGGACGTGCATATAACGAACCTGCGCAAGATCGACGAAAAGCAGAAATCAAAGGAGCTTGCCGACAAATACGTCAAGTCAACAAGAGTGTTTGAGTCAAAGACGAAGAGCGTTTCGACAGAGGTGGATGTGCGCGGACAGTCGCTTCAGGAGGCGTGGGATAACGTCGAAAAATTTCTTGACGACTGCTATCTTGCCGGAGTGTCGCCCGTCAGCATAATACACGGCAAGGGTACGGGCGTTCTGCGCCGTGGCATACAGGATAATCTTAAAAGGCTCAGGTATGTAAAGTCCTATCGCAACGGAAAATATGGCGAGGGCGAGGACGGCGTAACTATAGTAGAATTAAAATAAAGGATAAAGAAATATGGCAAAGAAGCATAAAGCCGCGGCGACCAACGCGCTGCGGATGATCTCGGCGGCAAAGCTGCCGCACGAGGTCATAGAATACGAAACGGACGGCGAGATAGGCGAGAACTTCGGCGAGCGCACGGCCGAAAAAACGGGGATACCGAAGGCGCAGTCATTCAAGACGCTCGTCATACGCGGCGAGAAAAACGGGATATCTGTCGCATGTATCCCGTGCGACCGCGAGGTAGACCTTAAAAAATTCGCAAGGGTGACGAATGATAAAAAGGCCGAGCTTATCCATGTAAAGGAGCTGCTCGGGCTTACGGGATATATCCGCGGCTCCGTTTCGCCGATAGGCATGAAGAAAAAATATCCGACATATCTGAGTGAAACGGCGCTTGATTTTGACGAGATAGTCATATCCGGAGGGATGTGCGGAGTGGCGGTAAAGATGTCGCCGCAGGATATACAGAAAATGACGGATTGTGAATTTGCCGATATAGTAAAGGAGAATTGATATGACAATATTCAGACCTGCCGATATACTTATCCCTAAGGGAACGGATTTTTCAAAATGGAGCGTTGTGGCGTGCGACCAGTATACGTCGCAGCCCGAATACTGGGAGAAGGCGGCACAGACAGCCGCAGGCTCTCCGTCGGCTCTAAATATTATATTCCCCGAGGTATATCTTGACAAGGGCGACAACGCCGAAAGGATAGCCTCGATAAACAAAACGATGGCCGAGTATCTTTCAAACGGGATATTCGAGGAGCTAAAGGACAGCTTTATCCTTGTGGAGCGCGCTCAGTCAAACGGAAAAACGAGAAAGGGCATAATAGGCTGCATAGACCTTGAGGAATACGATTTTTCAAAGGGCTCGCAGTCGCGTATCCGTGCGACGGAGGGAACGATAATATCGCGGATACCTCCGCGCCGCGAGATAAGAAAGAATGCTCCTCTTGAGCTTCCGCATATATTGATGCTCATCGACGATCCGGAGCGCAGTGTCATAGAGCCGGTGAGCGGCATGAGGGACAAGCTGAAAAAGCTCTATGACTTTGAGCTCATGCTCGGCGGCGGGCATATCGAGGGGTATCTCGTTGACGGCGAAGCAAAGGAGCAGCTGCTATCGGCTGTGGCTGCGTTCGAGATTGACGAAAGCCGAAACGGTCTTGTCTATGCCGTAGGCGATGGAAACCATTCTCTTGCAACGGCAAAAACGTGCTGGGAGGAGATAAAGCAGACGCTTGCCGATGACGAGAAAAAGACCCATCCCGCAAGGTATGCGCTTGTGGAACTCAACAATATCCATGACACTGCGCTTGAGTTTGAGCCGATACAGAGAGTTGTATTCGGAGTCGAGCCCGAAGCGCTTCTGAACGGTCTTATCGGATATTACAAAGCGTCGCGCACCGATAACGGCGGTCAGGAGATACGCTATACATATCAGGGGAACGAGGGATCGATATACGTACAGGATGCACCGAGCAATCTTCCTGTCGGCACGCTCCAGAAGTATATAGACAAGTACCTTGAGGAAAACGGCGGCGAGGTCGATTATATCCACGGCGACAGCGTTGTGAGAGAGCTTGCCGCGAAGCCCGATACGATAGGCTTTATGGTGGACAGGATGGAGAAGGACGATCTGTTCCCGACTGTAATAAAGGACGGCGCGCTCCCGAGGAAGACATTCTCAATGGGAGAGGCGCAGGACAAGAGGTATTATCTTGAATGTAAGAGGATAACATTATAAAATAAAAAAACGCCGCGGAAAGGCAAATGCTTTTCCGCGGCGTTTTTTTAATGTGAAAATCGGAATATCCCCAGCCCTCGTTAAATATACATATATAAGAACGCTGAAAAGCTTGACTAAAACAAAGGGGAAATCAAAATGTTTACCATAAACAACGATACTATGGACAAGGGGATACTGAGCTATATGCCGTCGGGGCTCAGAAAGTACATGTACAGTATAAATCTTGATGAGGCGTACGAGATACATATGCGGCTCGGACGACCTTTTTCGATATATTACAGCGACGGAGTTTATTTTGTCAATTCCGCGGGCGTGCTCACGCGCAGCGCTAACGGCTCCGTCAGGATAACGCGGGCGCATATCGACGAGGCGCTTGAGATAGCGTCGAGATCATCGCTTTACGCGAGGAAAAACAGTATAGCTGAGGGCTTTTTAACGATAGAGGGCGGTCACAGGATAGGTATTTGCGGAACGGGAGTGATAAAGGACGGGCAGGTGGATTTCCTCAAGGATATTTCATCGCTCAATTACCGTTTGAGCTGCGAATATCGCGGCGCGGCGGACATGCTTTTGAAGCGCGTTATGACCGCAAACGGCGTGCTCAATACGCTTATAATATCTCCGCCCGGAGCGGGAAAGACTACCATGCTGCGAGATCTTGCAAGAAGCCTTTCGCACAGGGGAGTAAAGGTCGGAATAGTGGACGAGCGGAGTGAGATAGCGGCAATGTGCGGCGGAGTGTCGCCGTTTGATCTCGGTGATCTTACCGACGTCCTTGACGGCGTGAAAAAAAGCGACGGAATGACGATGATGCTGCGTTCGATGGCGCCTGAAGTGATAATTACGGACGAGATAGGACGTCCCGAGGATATAGCTGCGATGAAGACGGCAATAAACAGCGGAGTAAAGATCATAACGAGCATCCACGGCTCAGGAGTGGAGCAGGTACAAAAGCGTGCCGAGCTTTCCGAATGTCTTGGATTCTTCGAGCTGTTCTGCACGCTCTCGAGGCGCGAGGGCGCGGGCACCGTTGAGGAAATAAGAAGCGGCCTTCCGGCGGCGGATAAGGAGGATGGCGATGATTAAATTGATAGGAAGCCTGATGATAGGCGGCGCGTGCGTATATCTTGGATTGAAGCGCAGCATGAGCTTCAGAAAACGCCAAAGATCACTTGAAAATATACAGAATTCCCTGTCGCTTCTGGAAACTGAGATAGCCTTCCGCGGAACGGAACTTAAGAGCGCCTTCCTGAATATCGATGACCCGGTATTCAGAGAAGCCGCAAAAGCGATAGACGGCAGCGGCATAAAAAACGCATGGAGCAAAGCCGTAAAAAAATGCGCGCCAAAGCTCTGCCTCACTGACGGCGACTGCGATACGCTGCTGATGCTCGGGCAGAGGCTCGGGATGACTGATACGGAGAATCAGATAAAGAATATAGATGGAGTGAAGAACATGCTTGATATACATATAAAGGCGGCGCGGTACGATACCGAGCATTTCTGCCGCCTGTATACAGGCGGCGGGGTGCTGACCGGAGTTTTTATAGTTCTTATGCTTTTGTAGGATCGCAAAGGGGTTAATTTATATGAATGTTGATTTGATTTTTCAGATAGCGGGCTTGGGAATAGTAGTGGCGGTGCTTAATCAGCTCCTGAGCCGTGCCGGACGCGACGAGATGGCTTTGCTTATTACGATAGCGGGGCTTGTTGCGGCGCTGGTCATAGTGGCTCGTGAGATAGGCGATCTGTTCAGCACCGTCAAGAGCATCTTTAACCTGTAGCTATGGATATTTTTAAGATCGTTTTGATAGGCATGGCGGGAGGAATGCTGTCGCTGTTCCTCATGGATTACAGGCGAGAATATGCGGTGATAACGGGACTTATAACGGCCGCTGTCGTTATGAATTATTCCGTTGAATGTCTTGTAAACGTTATAAAAAGCATACGCTACATAACAGAAAAAAGCGGAGTTGACATAAAATACTTTACTATCGTGCTCAAGGTAGTCGGCGTTGCATATGTTTCGCAGTTCGGCGGCGAGCTGCTGCGCGACTGCGGTGAGGGCGCCGTCGCGTCAAAGGTAGAGCTTGCCGGAAAGATATTTATACTCTATCTCACGATCCCGATAATAACCTCGTTTCTGAATGTGTGCATTGAGGCGGTGAACCGCATATGAGGGGTCTGATTATAATTATTTTAACGCTTCTGCTGTTTTCGCCCGCAGCATACGCCGAGGGTGGGGATATTTCGCCGTACCTTGAAGGAGAAAATCTTTTCAATGAAACAGTGGACACGCTCATGAGCGGAGAGATGGAGCTTTCGCCCGTGCCGCTCATCAATAAATTCATAAACATGTTTATAGCCGAGGCGAGGGAGAGCCTGCAGATAGTCTTGACCTTGCTGCTCATTTCCGTGATGAGCGCGGTGGTAAACGTCCTGTCTTCATCATTTGGCGAAAAGACAAGCTCCGAGGCGGCGTTTTTTGCCTGTTTTACTCTTATGAGCGGTCTCAGTCTGCAGTGCTTTATGACGGCGCTTGACTACGGTGCGGAGGTCATAGAGAAGATGACCGATTTTATAACAAAATTCTCACCGGCGTTCATGCTCATGATAGCCGCGTGCGGCGCGCCTGCGAGCGCGGCCGCCTTTCAGCCTGTGATGTCCGGAGCGGTTTACATAATATCGCTTCTCATAAAAAATACGCTCGTTCCGCTCATGACGTTCAGCGCTGTTCTCGGAGTTGCCGGGAACGTAAGCGACAAGGTGCAGATCTCAAACTTCTGCCGTGTGGTGCGGTCGGTGACAAAGTGGCTCATGGCGGCGGTGATAACGCTTTTTACAGGTATAAGCGCGATCTACGGCTTCAGTGCGCCGGCGCTTGATGCGATGAGCGCAAAGGCGGTCAAGTTTGCCGTCGGGAGCCTTGTGCCGGTCGTGGGCAGCTTTTTGTCGGACACGCTTGAGACTGTGATAAGCGGGACTCGGCTCATGAAAAATTCAGTGGGGACGGCCGGGATAATAGTGCTGCTTTCGGCATGTATAATACCTGTCATAAAAATAGGCATAATCCAGCTCGTGCTGCGTCTTGCCGCGGCTGTGGCCGAGCCTGTGACCGACGCACGCATAAGCAGGATGCTGTGGGAGGTAAGCGAGGCGGTAACGGCTGTGTTCGGCGTGGTGATAATGACGGCAGTGCTGTTTTTGATAAATATAAGCATGATAATGCTCTTTACGAGCGGAACATAGAGCCGTATCGGAGGGGAATATGAGACAATATATCATAACTATAATCGGTGCGACGCTGCTGTCTGCGATGGCAAATATACTGTCGCCGGGGACATGGCGCAAATATATAAGCGTAATAACCGGCTTTATCATAATAAGCTGCATTATTTCGCCAGTATCGAACCTTATCGGAGCCGATATATTTTCCGGCTTTGAGGATTTCTATGAGGAAAAAACAGATTATGAGGCAGTGGAAAGAAATATCATAACAGACAGGCTGACACAGAGCGTGGAGGAGGATATCGAGGAACGTTTTGACAAGGAATTCGGGGAAACGGTAAGTGCTGAGGCGGAGCTTAGGATAAACGGTGACGGAGAAATAGAGGGCATAGACCGGATACGGATATCTGGCTCAGACGGGGGATATGAAAAAACACGGAGGCTTTGTGAAATTTACGGAATAAACGAGGACGAGGTGGAATATGAATAAGGAGGAAGCGTTAAAATTTTTAAAGAACAAGAACAACCTCATGATAATCGGAGTTATTATCCTGGGGATAATATTCATGACCGCCTTTCAGGATACTGACGGCGCTCAGAAGGAGGTAGATAGCGGAGATTCTGTTACGGAAGCTCAGGAGGAACGCCTTGAAAAGATACTTTCGGAAATAGAGGGCGCCGGTGAGGTGGGCGTTATGATAACATATAAGGATACGGGTGAAAAGGACATAGCCTATGAAAAGAGCGAAAACAGCTCGGGCTATGATGAAAAGGCGGTCATGGCCGACGGCTCTCCGCTTATCATAAGAGAAACGGGACCGGCCGTTATGGGAGTGATAGTCATTGCCGACGGCGCGGATGATGTCAAAGTAAAAAAGGCGCTGACCGAGGCGGTGGCGGCGGCTCTCGGCGTTGAGGTGCACAGGATATGCATCTACAAGAGAGAGTAACGTGGAAAATAAGCGGCGCATCTCACCACCCGCCGCGGCTCGGAGTACACAAAGTACGCCGTCGCCCCGTTGAGTGATGACCTGCTTGCTTCTTTTTCACGTTATCATTTGTGCAGCCGCGAGCGGCGGAATAGAGGATTAAAATCAAAGCGAAAGGAATGGTTCATAAAATGGTATTAAAAAAGAAGGAGATAATAGCCGCATCGCTTGTGGTGCTTATAGGCATGGCGGGATACCTGAACTGGTCGTATCAGGATACCGTCCGCGTCACCGACGGCGAAAGCTACATAGAGACGGGCAAAAAGCTTGGTGAGGCGCAGTATGTTTCGGGGGTAGAGGAAAATGTAGAGGATACCTCAGCCGGGACGGAGCAGGAGACTGCTTCGGAGACTTCATCGGAAGCGGAGCAGACAGCGGCAGAGCAGACGGAGGATGAATCGGAAAATATTGAAGCGACGAGCGTTGAGACGACCGGAGTTGAGACAGTGACCGATACCGGAGGATATTTTGAGCAGGCAAAACTCAATCGTGAAACCTCAAGATCAAAATCACTTGAAATATTGAACAGCACTGCGGAAAATCAGAATTTTGATGAAGAGACAAGAAAAAAAGCGGGTGATAAGATAATTGAAACAGCGGACAATGTCGAGCGTGAAAACGCAATGGAAAGTCTTGCCCAGTCGAAGGGATATAATGAGATATGTGTGTTCATGGACGAAGGCACAGCAAATATTATGGTAAGAAAAGCCGATTTTGGCGAGAGTGATATAGTAAAATTGACTGAAATGGCAACAGAAACTTTAAACATTTCGGCGAATAATATAAAAATAGTTGAAGTCAGATGAAATTTGTGATATAATAAACTTAATTTAAATTTTATCGGAAGGAGATACGGAAATGGAAGATAAAATCAAAAATACGGAGGCCCCTGAAGAGGAGGTAGAGGTAAAGAGCGCTGCTCCCGAGGAGGAGGCTGAGATAGGCAATATCAAAATATCGGTCGATGTCGTGTCAACGATAGCCGGCATAGCCGCCTCGCAGACGAAGGGCGTGGCGGGAATGTATTCGTCATTTGCCGGAGGAATCGCCGAAAAGCTCGGCGCAAAGAAAAACCCTTCAAAGGGCGTTAAGGTCGACATGGCAGAAAAGAGCGTGAAAATAGACCTGTACATCGTGGTGGAATATGGTGTGAGGATACCCGAGCTTGCATGGGAAATTCAGGAGGACGTTAAAAACAACGTTGAGACCATGACGGGGCTTGAAGTGGAGAAAGTGAATATCCACATAGAGGGCGTAAGCTTTGCGGCGGAGGAAGCTGCGGAAGAAGAGACGCAGCTTCCGGAAGTACTGCCCGAGGCTGAAGAATAATACCGCGGACAAAGATCGGCGGTGTGTATTTTACGTAAAATATAAAGCAGCGGAGCCGTTCGCGTCAGAACGGTTCCGCTGCTTGAGTTTACACAAAACGCGGGATATACTCATATTTACTTATTATATTTATTACTATGTTTTTTTGTAACATGATAATATCCTCTGAAAAAAACAGACCCGGAAGGCTTAAGTAAAATCAAAATAGAATTTACAATATCGGTTCGCGCTATTATTAGATTTACCCATGCAATAAACAGCATTAATTCATTCAAAATTCCGTTAGTACAAAAATACAATAACATGGGGATTATCGATAAAACAAGAATTGGTGCAGTCATAAATATCCAAAAGCGTATTTTTGTCAAAATTTTATCAGTATTGATCCAAAAATCTAATCCTGAACGAGTTAAGCTGACATTGCCTTTTCCATAAATTGTTATAATGTGTATTCCTTCATGTACAATAAATATTAATAAAACAAGAATTACATTTTTTAAAATCGGGAAATAGCTCCAGATCCCAAAAAGAATGGAACCTACTATTAAAACAAGCTGCAGTATTCTACAAATAGACATAAAGTTTTTGTCAAACCATTTATTTTGGATAAAAGGCTTCCATATATTTGTGTCTACTTCCACAGGTTTTAGTTCCTTAAACAAACTCATCAATTGTATTGCCCCTAACTATTTATAACATATATGGATATTATAGCATAAAAGCTCTAAGGAGTCAACTTGTCAGCGTAATCTCCCTCATATATGAGGTCACCGCTCTCATCGAACTGCCTGTAGTAGCCAACGTATTCGCCGTTTTCAACGGTGCCCTCGCAGTCCACACGGTAGCCGAAGCGGAAGTCATCTCTGTTATCGTGGGCAAGGGAGCCGAGCCATAATGATGTAGCTTCACGCCGATACCCGTTTACCATAGCGCCTTCAATGCGCTTGCCGTCTTCATTATACGTAGATCCGGATGAATAATCTATCCCGTCGTACAGGACTCCGTCTCGGAATATACCGCGCCGGAGCTTATAATAAGTTGAATAAATGCGCGAGCCGTAATTGCCATATGTATATATCCCTTTGCCGTCATACGTATGACCGGTCAATTCTCCTATATATTTTGTAGTCTGATAATCGTAGCTTAATTGTAATTTTCCGATACCGACAGGAACCTTGAAGGAGAAGGTGCCCATCTTGTAATTACGGCCCTCAACACCAAAATCCGTGGAGTTGGTGTCGTCTACATCAATAACGGTCTCATCGCCCGCCGACGCATATTTTTCTTCAAGCTCATACCGCATAAAGTCAATACATACTCCGTTGTCGAAAGCAGACGGGAATCCTATTTGAAGCCTTTTATATACGCCGCCGTATTTCAAAAGCTCTGCGGCAGATATAAACGGTTTGCCGTTTATGATTATATTCCGGGTATCCGCACCGTCAAGGTACACCCTGATATCGGAAGAATAGACGTCGCTGACTCCGTCGGGAGGGCTGTTTATTATCTCTCCGTCGAGCATGCCGAATGTCTTATCCCGGTTCCTTGTCAGCCAAACGGAATCCTCATATACTTCAACGTCGAAGCCGTAATCCTTCAGGCTCTCGGCTTCGATATATGCACCGCTGAGACGCGGAGCCTGATTTATGCGTTCAAGCTGCGTTTCGTCATAAACATTATCGACAGTAGCATAATATGATACTATCGGCATTTCATTTATGAACAGAGCAAGATCGGCCTCATATGCTTTTCCTATCACGCCTTCGCCGGTATACGGCGCTTCAGGCGAATACGGCTTGCTTGTATCGATAGCTACGACGCCGTCATTATAAGACACTTCAAAATCAAGCATTCTTGCGATATCGCGTATTTTAAAATAGTTGCTGCCGTTTATGTTATAGCCCACGGGAGCCTCTCTTGTGCCGTAGATATCGTTGTTTGACCGCTCGTCATACACATAAATATCGGGCACCGGGAAATAGGCCTCTGCATTTTCGTCTGCATCTTGCAAAAATTCTGTCCCGGCAGGCTCATACTCTCTGTAGTACTTATATTCCGGAGTACGTATGCCTATTATGCTGCCGGTCCATTCGATACTGAATTTTTTTGCAGTATCCTTAAGCGCCGCTGCAACATCGCGCAGCATAAAATAATTGTTTCCGTATATGTTATATGCGCAGAAATCGACAGGAGTGCCGTCTACTGTAATGACGGAAGGCGATGGGTATGCCGTTTCCGCCGGCGCAGCAGCTGCCGGGATCGCTGCGATCATTGATGCAAGTAGTGCAAAAATCAATAAAATCTTTTTCATCCTGATTATCCCTTTCAAAAACATTTGTCATATGAGTAAACTATATGTTAATTATATATCGAAATCACACATTTGTCAACGTGCCGATAAAGATAAAAAACTCAGACCTCTGGCTTAATTTATCTTGAGCATAATAGGTGATTCTCCGAAGATCTGAGCTCTATTCAGCAATTATCCGAGACTGTCGTATACGATGTCTGATACGTGCTCGGGGGATGCGCCGTATTTGTTGCATTTCCGCACGATTGAGTTAACAAAGTCAATGTTGGGGGATATATCTGATAAAATTATTTCTACATAATCATCCCTTAACACTGCAATGCCGTAGGCTGTGTATTCATTGTCTTCATTGATTATGATTGTTTTTGTAATGGTAAACATGTTTTATTTCTCCTTTTCTGTAATTTAACAAAATATATTTTACTACGATGTATGGGGTTTGTCAATATATCTTGAAACAATTTTGAAATATTTATGTAATATTTGCAATACAAAAGTTATAATATAGACATTTTTGTAAAAATGGTAGAAAAATCTCGACAAAAATCGACAAATCTCGACAAAACAAAAAATAAAAAGAAATGAAATAGAGGTTGATAGGGAATACGAGTGAAATACGATTGATTTTATAAATTGAAGCATTAGAAAACAAAACCGCTTAGGCATTAGGTGTCGGTTCATAAGGAAGTAAATTCCGCAGGATTAGAGATATTCCTGCGGAATTTCTTTTTTATCGGGAATAAACTCGTCCTGCGAGACAAATTCGCCGATGAAATTAAAAATAATTTGTATCTTCGGGCGTGCGAAATTTTTTCTGTAAATTAAGCTCCTGTGGTAAAATTTATATTTTTTAGGGCAGGGCATTCGTCCTGCCCAGCTACAATATATCATAAAAATTCCGGCATGTCAAGGGCGCCCCTCAG